>CAMYPN010000024.1 GCA_947292085.1 uncultured Gardnerella sp.
CACGGCATTTCATAGGGAGCTTATCGATGGCGCGGCGCAAAGCCTCGCGAGCGATATCCTCAGAAACGCCACCGATCTCGAACATTACGCGACCTGGGTGAATGTTGGCGATCCAGAATTCTGGAGCACCTTTACCGGAACCCATTCGCGCACCAAGCGGGTGCTTGGTCAACGGGCGATCAGGGAACACTGTAATCCACACACGACCGCCACGCTTGATGTAGCGGGTCATGGCGATACGAGCAGCCTCGATCTGGCGGTTAGTGATGTACGCCGGAGCCAGCGCCTGAATACCGAAATCGCCGAAAGCGATTGCGGTTCCACCCTTAGACATGCCGCTACGGGTAGGACGGTGCTGCTTGCGATATTTGGTCCTCTTTGGGATAAGCATCTGCTCACTCCTTCGTTTCCGTTGCGGCAGGAGCTTCAGCAGCTGCAGCTTCAGCTGGCTTTTCAGCCTGTGCTTCAGCAGCCTTCTGCTGGTTAGCAGGACGTGCGCCACGACGTGGACGACGATCGCCACGGCGACCTTCACGCTTACCCTGCTGAGCCTGCTGCTCTTCAAACTCACGCTCAGTCATATCACCCTTGTAGATCCAGACCTTTACGCCAATACGGCCGTAAGTGGTCTTAGCTTCGAAGAAGCCGTAATCGATAAGGGCGCGAAGGGTCTGCAGTGGAACGCGACCCTCACGATAGAACTCAGAACGGCTCATTTCGGCACCACCAAGGCGACCGGAGAGCTTGATACGGATACCCTTGGCGCCGGCGCGCATAGCGTCCTGCTGTGCCTTACGCATAGCACGACGGAATGTAACACGGTTCGTCAACTGTTCCGCAATACCCTGAGCTACCAACTGAGCGTCAAGTGCAGCATTCTTTACTTCGAAGATATTGAGCTGTACTTGCTTGCCCGTGAGCTTCTCGAGCTTTTCACGAACACGCTCGGCTTCAGCGCCACGGCGACCGATAACAATACCCGGACGAGCAGTGTGAATATCCACACGCACACGATCACGAGTACGCTCGATAACGATGCGGGACACGCCAGCACGTTCGAGGTCATGGCTCATTTCCTTGCGAATCTTGTCATCCTCAAGGACGAAGTCACGATAACGCTCGCCAGCTTTGTTGGAATCGGAGAACCACTTAGAACGATGATTCTCTGTAATGCCCAGGCGATAGCCGAAAGGATTGATCTTCTGACCCATCTTTAGCGTGCTCCTTCCTGAAGCGAGACGATAACAGTGATATGGCTGGTACGCTTATTAATGCGCGCAGCGCGACCCTGTGCACGAGCACGGAAACGCTTCAACGTTACGCCCTCATCCACATAGGTTTCCTTGATGACCAAGTCCTGCTCACGGAATGGTTCACCGGCTTTTTCAGCCTTAACGCGAGCATTAGCGATCGCGCTTTCAAGAACCTTGCGCACCGGCAAAGATGCGTCCTGAGGAGCAAACTTCAAAATGGTAATAGCTTCGCTTGCACGCTTGCCTCGGATGAGGTCGACCATGCGGCGAGCCTTGCGCGGCGTCACGCGGACGTGACGAGCGATTGCTTTAGCTTCCATGTGTCCTAACTCTCCTTTAGCGGCGTGCCTTTTTGTCGTCCTTCACATGACCCTTGAAGGTCTTGGTCGGGGCGAACTCACCGAGCTTATGACCAACCATGGCTTCGGTAACGAATACCGGCACATGCTTGCGGCCATCGTGTACGGCAAAGGTGTGTCCAATGAAATCAGGAGTGATCATCGAACGACGCGACCACGTCTTAATGACGTTATGCGTGCCCTTGTCGTTTTGCTCGTCGACTTTCTTCTGCAAGTGGGCGTCGACGAAAGGGCCCTTCTTGATGCTACGAGTCATCTATTCGACACTCCCTTACTTGCGGTTCTTACCATTCGGGCGACGACGAACAATCATCTTGTTCGAAGCCTTCTTTGGACGACGTGTACGAACCTCGCCCTTGCCCCATGGAGAAACTGGCGGCTTGCCACCACGGGTACGACCACCATGTGGATGGTCCACAGGGTTCATGGATTCGCCTCGTGTGACTGGTCTGCGACCAAGCCAACGAGCACGACCAGCCTTACCAAGCTCAATATTTGCGTGATCGGAGTTACCGACTTCACCAATCGTAGCGCGGCAACGAGCGTCCACGTTACGAATTTCGCCAGATGGCATACGCAACTGAGCGTAAGCACCATCCTTTGCTACGAGCTGAACGGCTGCACCTGCGGAACGAGCAATCTTTGCGCCACCAAGTGGGCGAAGTTCGATTGCATGAACCACGGTACCGGTTGGAATGTTCTTAAGAGGCAGGTTGTTACCTGGCTTAATATCAGCCTGAGCACCAGTCTCAATAACATCACCCTGGGCAACGCCTTCAGGAGCGATAATGTAACGCTTCTCACCATCTGCATAATGCAGAAGAGCGATGCGAGCGGAACGGTTAGGGTCATACTCAATATGAGCAACCTTTGCTGGCACGCCATCCTTGTCCCAACGCTTAAAATCGATGAGACGGTACTGACGCTTGTGACCGCCACCGCGATGGCGAGAAGTCATGCGGCCGTAAGAGTTACGACCACCAGTCTTGCTGAGTTTGCGTACCAGCGACTTTTCAGGCGTAGAACGCGTGATCTCGGCAAAATCCGAAACCGAAGCGTTGCGACGGCCTGCAGTCGTCGGCTTATAAACGCGGATAGCCATAATATAGTCTTCCTTTAACTTTTCTCGGCTAGCCTTCAGTTACCAAAGATATCGATCGTCTGGCCTTCAGCTACGGTGACAATAGCACGCTTCTGATTCACACGACGGCCAAAACCGGTGCGAGAGCGCTTCAACTTGCCAGCGCGGTTAAGAGTATTGACGTTCGTTACCTTGACTTTGAAGATTTCTTCGACAGCCTGCTTGATCTGAACCTTGTTTGCATCTGGAGCCACAACGAAAGTGTACTGACCACGATCTGCAGCTGCATAGCTTTTTTCAGAAACAACTGGCTTCAAAATGACGTCATGTGCTGGGTTATGGACTGCGACCATGTAAATCAGGCCTCCTTAACGACAGGCTCGGTCTTAGCAGCAACGAAGGCATCAAAACCTTCCTTTGTGAAGACTACATACTGAGCCGTGATGACATCATAGGTGTTGAGCTGATCTGCAAAGATCACATGCACCGTTGGAATATTACGAACAGACATCCACTCGTTGATGTTTTCGCGGGAAAGCACAACAGTAGTGAACTGGTTCTTGGTCACTGGGGTGAGTGCTGCAACAGCAGACTTGGTTGAAGGAACATCCTTAATACCAAGATCAACTACAGCAATACGTCCAGCATTTGCACGATCAGACAAAGCATAGCGAAGAGCAGCTGCCTTCATCTTCTTTGGAGTACGCTGATCATACTTGTGAGGAACTGGACCGTGTACAACACCACCATGTACCCACTGAGGAGCACGAATGGAGCCTTGACGAGCACGACCAGTGCCCTTCTGCTTCCAAGGCTTCTTGCCGCCGCCGGATACGTTAGCGCGATTCTTAACTGCGTGCGTGCCCTGACGAGCAGCAGCGAGCTGAGCGATAACGACCTGATGAACAAGTGGGCCATGAGCCAACACATCTTCGTTGGAGATGCCGAAGATTTCAGCAGGAGCTTCAACAGTACCGTTGGCATTACCCTTAGTATCAGTGACGTTCAGAGTTACGTTTGCCATAGCTTCAGGCTCCCTTCACTGCCGAACGGACAAGAACGATAGCACCCTTAGGACCTGGAACAGCGCCCTTAATGGCGAGAATACCGTTCTCGACATCCGAAGAAACGATGGTGAGGTTGAGCGCGGTAGAAGTCACATGACCCATGCGACCAGCCATACGCTTGCCCTTCAAAATGCGGCTCGGAGTTGCGCATGCGCCCACAGAACCTGGGCGACGTTCGTTCTTGTGTGAGCCGTGAGTACGACGATAGGACTTGAAGCCCCAACGCTTAATAGTGCCAGCGAAACCTTTACCTTTGGTAGTTCCGGTGACATCTACTTCAGAACCCTCAGCGAATAATTCAGCAGTCAATTCCTGACCTGGCTGATAATCTGCTGCATTCTCAGTACGCACCTCAGCGAGGTGACGACGAGGAGTCACGCCAGCCTTAGCAAAGTGACCAGCCAATGGCTTGGTTACCTTGGTAGGATCGATCTGGCCATAACCGAGCTGAACAGCGCTATAGCCGTCAGTTTCCACGGTTTTTACAGCAGTTACTACGTTTGTAGCAACTTCAACCAGAGTTACGGGGACGAAGAAGCCGTTCTCATCCCAAACCTGCGACATACCCAGCTTACGGCCGAGCAGAGCGGTGCGATTCTTATTCTGCGACATTACTTTCTCCCCCTTCCTACAGCTTGATCTCGATGTTTACATCCGCAGGCAGGTCAATGTGCATCAAAGAATCCACAGCCTTTGGCGTTGGATCTACGATGTCAATGAGGCGCTTATGAGTGCGCATCTCGAAATGCTCGCGAGAATCCTTGTATTTGTGAGGAGAACGGATAACAACAAACACGTTCTTCTCGGTCGGCAGAGGAACCGGACCCACTACTGTGGCGCCCGCGTTCGTCACCGTCTCGACGATTTTCTTCGCCGATTGGTCGATGACCTCATGGTCATAGGACTTAAGCCTGATGCGGATTTTCTGTCCCGCCATTGCCGTCCGCCCTTTCTAGCGATTCGTTTACTGTTTACCAACCTGTATGATAAGGGCACCGGAGAGAATAGACACTCAAGGTCATTCCACATCAGTGCGCAGCACCGGTATTTCTTACGAAGTAAAAAATTCCG
Source organism: uncultured Gardnerella sp. (assembly GCA_947292085.1). Taxonomy (GTDB): domain Bacteria; phylum Actinomycetota; class Actinomycetes; order Actinomycetales; family Bifidobacteriaceae; genus Bifidobacterium. The sequence continues at coordinate 4,832 of CAMYPN010000024.1, forward strand.
TTTCCGCGCTCGCTTTTTTTAATTCCAATATGCGAGCCTTAAAAACAGGCAACTGAACAATTAAACCATCACATGTGGATTATTAAAAACCGGGCGTGTCGGCTATTTTTCAACCGTTTTAGGCAATTGCAATACACCTTTTACAATCATCGTTACGTTTTCAATTTTCAAAAATACCAGCAAAAATACCAGCAAAAATATAAACAGAAATTGCCGGCAAAAATATAAACAAAAATGGCAGTAGCTACAATTAGTGCAACTACTGCCATTTTGTACTAAATACACGTTATTTAACGCAATTTATATTTTAAATTAAACGATTCAAATAAATACATTTAATTCGCATTTATTTAGCATTTACTTCGATTCGCGTTCTTTGCGCAAACGATGGCCTTCTTCTTGAGAAACTCCATAATATGCTGCAATAGCAATATCTTTCATATCCTCAATCTGAGGGATTCTTGGATTTGCCGGCGCACACTGATCCTCATACGCGCGCATACCGATTTGTTCAAGAATCGACCAATAATATTCTTCGTCAACTCCGCATGCCTTGAATGAACCATCCATACCAAGCACATTATCGCGATAATTTTCTACTGCGCTTGCTAATTTCTCTACTGCTTCTTCGGCACTAGAGCCGGTATCCAATCCAAGATTCTTCGCAAGCTGCTGATATCGCTCCGGAGCAACATAACGATTATACTTTGGCCAGCTCGTAGCTTCTTGAGGAACCTGACCGTTGTAACGAATCACATATGGAAGCAAAATAGCGTTCGTGTGTCCGTGAACAACATGGCACAAAGCACCAATTGTGTGAGCCATTGCGTGGCACATTCCAAGGAATGCAGATCCAAATGCCATTCCAGACATAGTTGCTGCGTTATGCATCTTCTCTTGAGCTTGAACTTTGCGCTGAGAATCTTCAGAATTTACGGAATCGTTAAGATTTTCCCAAATAAGCTTTGATGCGTGCAAAGCCATAGCATCCGTAAAATCATTCGCATAAACAGAGGTGAAAGCCTCAATCGAATGAGTTAATGCGTCGAAACCGGCATCGCAAGCTAAGCGTCTCGGCTGAGTGCGAGCCAAAACAGGATCTACTATTGCAACAGATGGAGTAAGCGCGTAATCGGTAATCGGATACTTGTAGCCAGTTTTGTGATCAGTAATAACAGCGTAAGGCGTTACTTCAGAACCTGTGCCGGAAGATGTAGGTATGCACACAAGTTTCGCTTTTGCACCAAGAGGTGGAATCTTAAATGCGCGCTTTCTGATATCAAAGAACTTTTCTCTCACGTCTGCGAAAGAAATTTCCGGATGCTCATAAAGCAACCACATGATCTTTGAAGCATCCATAGGAGATCCGCCACCGACAGCAATAATTGTGTCTGGCTGGAACTCATCGCGCATCATTTTAGCTCCGCGCTCTACAGTTTCTACGCTAGGTTCTGGCTCTACGTAATCAATAATTCTAAACGTTACGCGATTTTCTCTAGCTCGCAATTGGTCGATAATCTTATCAACTACTCCAAGCTGTTCCATAACTTTGTCGCATACTATAACAGCACGGTTTACATTGTACATATCGCGCAAGTAGCGTATTGCATTCGGCTCAAAATATGTTTTTGCCGGAATCTTGAACCATTGCATATTATTATTCCTTCGTGCAATTCGTTTAATATTAAGAAGGTTTACTGCCTGTACATTTCCAGAAACTGAATTTCCGCCATAAGAACCGCAACCAAGCGTCAATGAAGGTGCGATTGCGTTGTAGATATCACCTACTCCGCCTAGAGATCCTGGGGAATTCCATATAATACGGCAGGCGTGCATGCGACTTCCGTATTCACGCGCAAGTTCTTGATTATTTGTGTGAATAACAGCAGTATGTCCAGCACCGTGAATCAGCATTTTTTCGCACATTTCGAAAGCCTCTTCTTTATTTTCAGCTTTCAAAATTGCGTGCACAGGAGCCAGCTTTTCCATTGTAAGCGGCTCCATTTCGCCAACTTCCTTGCACTCAGATATTAAGATAACTGCATCATCTGGAACTTCAAAACCTGCAGCATGCGCAATAAACTGAGGTGATTTTCCTGGTACTACAGAATTCAATTTTGGCATTTGACCTGAGTACGCTGTGCATCCAAACATATACTGTTCGAGTTTCGCTTTTTCTTCGGCATTAACGAAATACGCTTTGCGACGTTTTAGCTCGCGTACAAGAGGATCATAAATGTCTTTGTGAGCTATAATTGCCTGCTCAGTTGCGCAAATCATGCCGTAATCAAAATGCTTAGAAAGCACTAAATCGTTCGCAGCTCTCACAATATCAACATCTGCGTCTACGTATGCTGGGGCGTTGCCTGGTCCAACACCTAGTGCAGGTTTTCCTGAAGAGTATGCTGCTTTAACCATTCCAGGCCCACCTGTTGCAAGAATAGTTGCAATATCAGGATGTTTCATTAATGCACCGGTAGCTTCAATAGAAGGATGCTCAATCCACTGAATGCAGTTTTCTGGAGCACCTGCTTCTATAGCAGCATCTCGCACGATACGTGCAGCTTCCGATGAACACTTCTGAGCGAACGGGTGGAAACCAAAAATAATTGGGCAACGAGTTTTTAATGCTATAAGTGACTTAAAAATAGTTGTAGAAGTAGGATTAGTTACAGGCGTTACACCAGCAACTATTCCAACTGGTTCTGCTATTTCATCAATTCCAAGAACATCGTCTTCGCGAATAATTCCTACTGTACGCTGTCCTGCTAAGTAATGCGTAATATGTTCGCATGAAAATATATTTTTTGTGGCTTTATCTTCTACTAAACCACGTCCTGTTTCATCAACAGCCATTTTTGCTAGCACTAAATGCTTATTTAATGCTGCAACAGAGGCCTTTGCTACGATATGATCAACTTGCTTTTGATCTAATTTTTCAAATTCGATTAGTGCAAGCTTAGCTTTTTCTGCAAGTTCATTAACTTCATTCTGTGCATCAGTTGCTGCTTGCTCACGCTCACCATTGGGCTTTTCTGCTTCGGCTTTTTTCAGCGCCTCAACCATTGCGTCCTCCTTGATCAAATGTTGAACCTGAGTATTCACATCAGAGTATCAACTCACTCAATTTTGTGATACAGGTCACAATTTAGTAGATCTTGTGTATTATTTCCACTTTACAGCGAGTTGAGCTTTTTATGATTGAGAGCGGTAGCCTTATGTTCGTTAATTTTGCTATTTTGTTAATTTCTATGTGAGATTTTCTAATGAACGTGCAGGAATGTTATGTTTACTCGTGCGTTGCGAACTATTTTTAACATTCAGATTTATTGATACTGCGTTACGTATACAAAAATGGCTTCCAGCCAAAGCTAGAAGCCATTGAAAATATAAATTCTGCGAAACTTAACGCTTCGAGAACTGAGGTGCACGACGTGCCTTGTGCAAACCAGCCTTCTTGCGTTCCACAACGCGAGCGTCGCGAGTCAAGAAGCCAGCCTTCTTCAAAGCAATACGGTTTGCATCGCGATCGATAGCATTCAATGCGCGAGCAACACCCAAACGAATAGCACCTGCCTGACCAGTAGTGCCACCACCGTCTACAAGCACGACAACGTCAAACTTACCCTCAAGCTTCAAAAGAACAATTGGGGAGTTAACTTCGCGCTGCAAAAGGCGAGATGGGAAGTATTCTTCCAAAGTACGGCCATTAATAGTCCACTTGCCAGAGCCTGGAACTAAACGCACACGAGCTACAGCTTCCTTACGACGACCAGTACCATAACCTGGCTCAATAGCTGAAGTACCAGTACCGGCACCAGCATTAGTCTCGGTAGTGTAGTTGGTCAGTTCTTCTTCATTTTCAAGAACCGCGGAGTTGTTGTTATCTGCCATAATCTATTCTCCTTGATCTCACTTAGCCTGCTGAGAGACCTTAGCGATCTCGAAGACCTGTGGCTTCTGCGAAGTGTGTGGATGCTCGGCGCCAGTGAATACACGGAGGCGATCAAGCTGCACCTTAGCAAGACGATTCTTTGGAAGCATGCCCTTGACGGCAGCCACGATAATACGCTTTGGATTCTTCTCCAAAAGCTCTGCATAGCTGTCACGACGAAGGCCACCTGGACGACCAGAGTGGGAATACAGTTCCTTGCTCAACTTGTTGCCAGTCAAAGCAATCTTTTCTGCGTTAATGATAATAACGTGATTGCCAGAATCAGCGTGTGGAGCAAATGTTGGCTTATTCTTACCACGCAGCAAAATGGCTACCTGAGTGGCCAAACGACCGAGAACCACATCAGTGGCATCGATAATGTACCAGTCATGAGTCAAATCTGCTGGTTTCGGTGTGAAAGTCTTCACAATCGTACCTTTTCTCTATTGTGTTTCGAGCTTTATATCTTCTTGGTTTATAGGAGATATGCTGCTCATAATCCGTGGGCTCCCTGAAAGTCCTCGATGGCGAGTGGGAAAAGCGCTTTGAAGGACCCCTTAGGGAAACACAACAATCTATAAGTATATCGCCGCCTGCAGACTATAGCAAATTATTTATAGCAAATCACTAAAAAACAATATACACAGTCAACAAGCGGCGAAAATTAGCTTTTTAATTATTTAATACTCAAAACTTACGCATTCATAATCTCAGAAAGAGACTTTACTCGCGGCAAATCGAAAAGATTATCCAGTGATACAGGATTACCTTCTCCATCTGCAAGAGGAATACGCCAGTTTGGATATTCGTCGTTAGTTCCAGGCTGATTTTGCGCTCTACGCTCGCCAACAGCATCAACAATAGATGCCGCAATTAAACGTGACGGCGCAGCTTTCAAAGCTCTGTACAAAGCTTCTATAATTTGCTGCTCATTAGAATTCTCATCTTCCAATATTGCAGCATCCAAGAATCCGCCCTCTACAAGCATTTTCATCATCGCTCTGTGCTCTGCAACAGCTCCAGCACGGAAATCTTCTACAGAACCGGTGAGCAGGTGCAAACGTTCACGAATATCAACATGCTCGTATCTCAAATAACCAGCAGCAGGAGGCAAATCGTGCGTATTTACAGACGCTAAAGTCATCTCACGCCACTTACTTGGATTACGGAACACCCCATCAGCCACTTCGAACCACTCAACAGTGCATCCAAGAACTTCTTTCTTAGCCAAAGCACCCAAAGCGTTCGATGGCAATACACCTAGATCCTCACCAACTACCACACCGTTAGCGCGAGTAGCCTCAATAGCAAGAATTCCAAGCATTACGTCAGAGTCATAGTACACATATGCACCATTCTTTGGCGTTGCATTTTCAGGAATCCACCACAATCTGAAAAGTCCAAGAATGTGATCAATTCGCACTGCTCCAGCAGAAGCAAACATGCCGTGAACCATATCACGATAAGTTTTAAATCCAGTCTTCTCCAACTCAAGTGGATGAAGTGGAGGCTGTGACCAATTCTGACCCTGCTGATTGAAATAATCAGGAGGAGCGCCAACAGTAGCACCATGAGCAAATCGCTCTGGGTTCCACCATACTTCAGAACCTGCAGGATGAACACCAACTGCCATGTCTGCCATAACGCCTATACGCATACCGGCATTTTTAGCAGCAACTTGAGCTTCATGAAGCTGAGCAAAAGCAATCCACTCAAGCCAACGGTAGAATTCCAGAGTGTCTGGGAACTTTTCCATTAATCCCTTAATTTCTGGAGAATCCTTATGCAGTTGACTTTCCCAATCATCATGCCCCTTAGGAGCACCCCACTTGTCGTAGCAGAGGCACCAAACTGCATAAGATTCAAGACGATCGCCCATAGTCTTCTTATACTGTTCGAAATCTTTGCTTCGTTCAGAATTGAGACCTGACTTAAAAATCAACCAAAGTGCACGCATTTTTACACGCCACATAGCGTCACGGTCAATAATCTGAGCATCATTATTCAATGGTTCAACCTGATTATGCAACTCATCAATTTCTTTACGAGTTTCTTCATCTAATTCAGCATATTCAGGAATGCTTTCTGGATGAATATAAGTTACATTCACCATCGAACGAGCCACAGGCAAATAAGGAGAAGGAGTTAGAGGTGCTACTGGCTCACCAGCATGCAACGGATTTACTAACACAAAATCTGCGCCAGTTTTTTTCTTAGCTTCCACCAAAAGCTGAGCTAAATCAGCGTAATCTCCGACACCCCACGACTTAGAGGATCGAATTGAATACAGCTGAGCCATCCATCCCCAAAGACGCTTACCATTAGATTCCAAAGAATCCAGGGTTTTAATACTTTCAGGAGCGCTTATAAGAGTAGCTTCTTCACTACGATCACCAACAGTAACCTTGAGCGTATGATATCCCATTGGTACATCTGCCGGAATAGTAACAAGAGACGTAGCAACAAAAGTGTCATTTACCGGGAAAGCAGCACTATCTTTACTTGGCTTAATAACTAATTCACCTTCGTATTTTTCGCCATTTTCCAGCGTCAAAGTAGCTACTGGATATTCAAGAATACCAGTATTTACACAAATCGTATCTTCACGGCCAACCGTATGCAAAACTGTTGGAGCAACAAGACGACCATGTCGATATTGCAAAATTTCTTGTGTTGCAGTTTCAATTGAACTTTCGGAAGTTGCATCAACGCCTAAAGCATTAAGAACAGACACAAGTACATCATCACTGACTTCGCGCTCAATACCATCAGATCCTATGGTTTTTACGCCGATACCCATAAGTTTGGCAAGATGCCTTAATGGTGTTGAAGATTCGAATTCTTCTTCTACATTATTATTCATGTGTTCTATCGTAACTATTGCTATTCCTACGACGCGACACGCTTGAAACGACTGCGAGCAGCTAAATAAACATCACTTTCTTTATCGTTACAAAGAGTTTGTAAAGTTTGTTGAGATACTCCAGGATTTAGTGCCACTGCTCTGCGAACCATTGTTGCTAAAACTACAGGAGCATTTTCTTCCTCACTAACACCTAAAGAAGCCAGATATTGCAATGTTTTTGCACCAACACCATCACATTGTGCACCTTCTAATCGCATCTTCCATGATGCTTTTGGATTGCACAACGCTGCGTCTCTTACTTCTGGGCAACTATCTTTAGTAAGTCTTCCAACAAGCCAGTTTTTCGCATTCGTATTTTTCGCAACAGCTAACCTTACTGCGTCAGAAGAATCTTCAGAAAGTTTCACCAAAATATTTGGGAATGGCATTGTTGTTGCTAAATAAATTCTATCTTCTTCCGGAGTATACGAATTACCTGCCACAGCCTCTAGAAGTGCCGTTGCTCTGGAAAATGCTGCTTGATTATTTCGATCAGGAAGCACTCTGCGAGCAAATTTATGGAGTTCTTCAGAATCTTCAGAGTGTCTTAATTTTTCATAAACAGCAGTTAAAGGATCATATTTTGCTGATTCTTGAGATAAAAGAACTTCAGATTCTTGCGAATTTTTCGTTTCTGATATATTACTGTCATTTTCAACAGTTGCGCTAGTTTCGCTACTCAATCCGATCCCCTTCCGCTTATATTATGGTTACTTTCTTGGAAGTATCATACGCGACTTACCGCTATTTACAAGCTTTACTGTGCCAGCAAAAGTATTTTTCACTTGCGTAACTAATTCTTCTTCTTTCTCTATTGGAACAATTATATCTAGATTTATATTTACTCCGTAAGTCTCATTTTCTACGCTTCCATCTGCTTTCATAATAAGATGCTTTAGCATACGCAAATTTTGATACTCAACAGCGCAATTTAGCCTGAAGCACTCAACTATATCCGCTATGTTTGAAGAATTTAACGCCAAACTTGCTGCACGCGAATATGCTCTTGTAAGCCCTCCTGAGCCTAGCAAGATTCCGCCAAAATATCTTGTTACAGTAATTACACAGTCAGTTAGATCAGCTGATCTGATTACATCCAATATTGGCTTACCAGCTGTTCCCGATGGCTCTCCATCGTCGCTCATGCGTTCACAGAGCCGCCCATTTGCGTCGCCGCATACCGCAGCATACGCTACATGACGAGCCTTGGGGTGCTGCTCACGAATTGTTGCAACCACTTCAGCCGCCTCATCCAATGTTGATATATGACACATATCACCTATGAATTCAGATTTTTTCTCTGTGAATGCATCGTGAGCAGGCTTTAAAGATGTGTTTGTTACTGTACGCATACTTGCAATATACCTGACGTCATTTCCAACTCTTTACGATCTGAATGCTTTGCTTTTACTACCTTTGCTTTATTTCAGTAGATTAGCGCTTAATTGATGCAGTTTAGCAAAGTATCCGACAGTAACAACAGCGCCCCAACACTTATGTTTATCTAACTTACTTATCTATCTTATATATCTATTTTACTTATCTATTATTTATCTATTAATGCTATTAAATACGTTATATTATTATTACTTTATTTCGTAAAAAAATATATAATTTTCACGACTTTTCATATCTCAGTAGCCTGTCAACGACCAATGATATTTCCGAAATCTTTTCATCAGTACTCTTTTCATCATTAGCGTTTACTGCATCTTTTACACAAGTCTCAATTTGCTTCCTGGCAACTATAACAGCTATCGAACGTAAAGCTGCTGTAGCTGCAGAAAGCTGCATAAGAACATCATTGCAATACGCTTCATCATTGAGCATAGCTTCAATAGCATTAATTTGTCCTCGCACACGATGAACGCGCACTAACAAATTATCAATATCCACGTCGCACTCACTCATTTAATTCCTCTATAAAATGTTATGAATAATATAGTTCGTTCTGCATGTTATACAATTACACGACCCCCTTGTTTATAGCCGCGCAATATGCATAACAATTTTTGCATATTTTAACACTATGCAGAACAGAAATATACTACTATTTACAAGAAAATAGTAATAATTACAGTTTCTGCGAGTCTAAGCATAAAATTCAGTAAATTTTTCTTATTTTTATATTTTTCCTAAAGAATTTAATTTTACTTAAGATAATTTTTAGCGATGACCATTACTCTTTTTTATTTGAAATTTGAAATTTGCACTTTGCACTATTGAATACTAATTAATTACACTTACTAATTTAATATATGAAACAATCGGCGCCAGCTGTTAAGCAAATATATAAATTTACTTAAGTACACTAGCGCCGAAATTTCTATTTATAAATTATTTACCTGATTCATTTGCAATTCATAACTCTATTCATTGCACAACGTACGGATGTCAATCCATTTGTGCAATTTTTAAGACGAGTAGCAGCGTGTGACGTATTGCGAGAACCGCTGTGTAGTCCTCTACTCACATTGCCGCGACTAGAATAACCTGCTCGACTTGCTGACAAAATAGCTGCAATTGCAAACGATGCTACTGCGAGCATAACAAATACAATACTGCTACTACCAGTTGTTGCAAGCTTGGAAGCGTGCGCAAAATTATTAGTATTAGAATCTATAAACTTATCGTTTACATCATCCTGAGCATAGTTACCGTCCTGATTATTATTTGCTTTTACAGAATTCACAGTCTTTACGGAACCAGAATTTTTATTAGCGCCAGAAGATTTACCAGAATTTATAGCAATACCAGAATCTTCAGAATCACTTACTGAATCTTCTTCTATGCGCTTACCAGATTTATCGTTATCTTCTTTTGACGTATTTTCTGCTGCGATTTCAGAATTGGTACGATTGCCAAAATTATGCTTATTAGACGATTTACCATTTTCAGCATTTTCTGACTTGTACAGTGTTTCTGCCATCGAGCGCAATATATCGTTGAAAGTAACGTTGTTCAAATCAAAGTTTTTCTGATTTTCGCTTTGATTCTCGCTCTGGTTCTCGCTCTGGTTCTCGCTTTGATTGCCTCTCTGATTACCACTATTTGAATTATTAGTTAAACTCGATCCACCATTTTGGCTGCCACCATTCTGATTAGCAACATTTTGTGCTTCACCTTCCTGGTTTTCCCCATACTGAGACTCTCCGTTTTGCGAATTACTATTTACTTTCTTATGACGAGGATCTTGTTTGCCTTGATTATTCTTGCTTCTCTTTTCAAACTCTCGCAATAAGTCATAAATACTCATCTTGCCATAGTCGTAATCATTTTCATCTTCTGAATCTGGCTGATCCGAAGAATATCTACCAGAATTATTTGTGTTACCACTTGTGTTACCACTTGTGTTACCGCTCGTGTTACCACTTGCGTTACCACTTGCGTTACCACTTGCGTTACCACTTGTGTTACCACTTGCGTTACCGCTCGTGTTACCACTTGCGTTGCTGTTGCCGTTGCCACTAACAGGGCCTAGATTTTGAACATTACCGGCATTCTGATTACCAGCAGTCTGATTACCACCATTCTGATTTGTAGTACCAGGCTTAGTTCCAGCTACGCCACCAGACTGAGCACCACCAGACTGAGTTCCACCAGACTGAGTGCCACCACTCTGATTACCACCATT
>CAMYPN010000025.1 GCA_947292085.1 uncultured Gardnerella sp.
GACATGCTTGAGCGCAGCACAACAGAATCAACTCCAAACACGAGACAGTCCTCTCACAATTGGAGCAGAAAACGACTATAAACCCTCCAAACACGAGACAGTGCTCTCACGTTTGGAGCAAATTACGAAGATAAACCATCCAATTGCGAGACAACTCTCTCGCAATTGGAGCAAAACACGCACCGACACGCTCCAAACACGAGACAGTGCTCTCGCAAATGGAGCGGTAGACAATGGTAAACCCTCCAAAAGCGAGACAACTCTCTCGCAATTGGAGCAAATAATCTGATCAACAACTCCAAAAGCGAGATGATGCTCTCACGATTGGAGCAATGAATGACATGCTTGAGCGCGCATTAATAATTTTGGCAGTTAATAGAAAATGTCGATAACATCGGTTGATTTGATGTTTTCGACAGTTTTACCTCGCATTCTGTCGATTTCACCAAATGATTATGTGTTTTAGACAAAATCACACTGATTTTTGTTTATTTCACCAAACGATTATATGTTTTCGACAATTTCGGCTTGCGTTTTGTCGATAATATCGGATGATTATGTGTTTTAGACAAATTTGTAATTAAGCGATTAAGCACGTTTGTGACGTAATAGTAATTGCTGTTGCTCTTGAACTATGTTAGCTAGATTTGAAACAATACCGTTTGTAATACTGACTTACGATACTTTCCATAAACAAGCATTCCCTAAAAACCCAGCCACATAATAAGAGAAACATTTAAACGATAGTAGAAAAACAAAAAGCTTTCGGCTTGTAAAACCCCTAGTAGTTAAACAAGCCGAAAGCACACACTCAACAAGCAAACCCACCAACTAGCATCACTTACTACTGCGAAGAAAGAAAATTAGCAAAACAATAGTAAACAAAAACCAGCAAGAAAGAATGCTATGGCGCGAAGCCCTACACACCACGCCACACACTATTGAGTGAAAATTAGAACACTAACCACGCGCGCAACCAGAACACACGTTCAAACGTTACACAGTCACGCGCGAAGCTAGAATCTGCTTAGTGGCGGACCTTACGGACAGCAGCACCCATACCAGCAAGAACAGAAGCAGCCAAAGCAGTCAAAGCAATAGCAGCACCGGTCTTAGGAAGGTTCTTACCAGCCTTATCCTTACCCTTCTCAACAGTAATCTTACCCTGCTTATCAGCCTTCTTATCAGCAGCAGCACCAGCAGCGGCAGCACCATTCACAGAACCTGGCTGAACTGGCTTTGGACCAGGCTGTGGAGCTGGAGCTGGGGTGCACTGAGCCTTAGCAAGAGCATCCTTAGCCTCCTGCAAAGCTTCATTAGCTTCATCCAAAGCTACCTTAGCTTCACTAATATCATGCTTAGTGACTTCAAGGGTCTTAAGAGTTGCGTCAAATGCGGTGTCAGCAGGAGCATCAGCAGTGGCATCTTCCTTAATAGGAGTATATGCATCATTCTCGAACTTCTTAACCTTCTTAACAGCAGCAGCAGCAGCGTTTACAGCCTTAGCATCCTTCTTAGCAGCGTCAGTCAAGGCACCCTTGTTATCAGCATCGGCCTTAGCTTCATCAGCAGCCTTCTTGGCTTCCTTGTAGTTCTTAACAGCCTGCTTGAAAGCATCTACAAGACCCTTAGCAGTGTTGTAAGCTTCGGTGCCTTCAGCGTACTTATCTTTTTCATCAGCGAGGTGACGCTCAGCCTTGTCAGCCTTACGCTTGGCTTCAGTAACAGCCTGCTTAAGCCCAGCAAGCTTGTCAGCAGCAACTGGAGTGCACTTAGGAGTCTCATCAGCAAAAGCTGGAGCGGCGAAAGCCATACCGGAGAGGAGGGTGGCGCCAGCAGCGAATGCGGCGATAGCCTTCTTATTCAACATAATAGTATCCTTTTCTTCTTCTCCTGTCCGCTAGGAGACGGACAGAATAAATTTGCACAGAACTTGAGTTCTATACAGTCACCAAACTCAGTTGCCTGTTTTTGATAACTGCAATTAACATACCCCCCCCCCGTTTGAAAAAGTCAAGAGGCAGCCTCCCTATCGCTACAGTAAAATATACGAAAATATGCTAAAGAAAATACGATAATCTAACTATATGCTGTAAAAAGTATTGTTATAAGTAGTTTTTTACTATAAAAAATACGTTTTTAAGAAATTTTAAGATTTTTCCCAGGAAACTCTCAGGAAACTCACGCATACCCTACCCTCGCTTCCATAAAACGTTGCAAAACCGCCACTCTCGCGCGACACACCGATACCCCCTCCAAACACGATACGGTGCTCTCACGATTGGAGTATTCAGTCGAATCAAACCCTCCAAATGCGAGATGACGCTCGCGCTATAAGCGCTCGCTACGAAACTCGCGTTGGAAGTCCACTGGACTTCCAACCTAAGCGAGTTTCCGCTCCGAGTTGCTTTCGCGCGCTAAATCGCAGCGCTCAAGCAGGTCGTCGCGCCCGCAAATGGAGCAAATAATCTAATCAACAACTCCATTCACGAGAACACTCTCTCACAAATGGAGCAAAACACAGACAATAACCCTCCAAACACGAGACGGCGCTCTCACAAATGGAGCGAAAAGTAAGGTAGACAGCTCCAATTACGAGAACTATCTCTCACAAATGGAGCAAAGTACGCAACGACACGCTCCAAACACGAGACGAAGCTCTCACAAATGGAGCAAAGTACGCAACGACACGCTCCAAATACGAGATGAAGCTCTCACGATTGGAGCAAAACGCACACATAAAAAAAGCGGCAATCTGCGTAACATAATCACACAAAATTGCCGCTTAAACTATAAACAAAACAAGCTAAACTTTAAAATTAGCGCGTAAGCTTCCTGTGCAAACGATGCGGACGAGCAGCTTCCTCACCCAAGCGAGCGATCTTATTCTCTTCGTAAGCTTGGAAGTTACCCTCGAACCAATACCATTTTGCAGGATTCTCATCGTCGCCTTCCCACGCAAGAATATGCGTTGCAACGCGATCCAAGAACCAACGATCGTGCGAAACCACAACCGCGCAGCCTGGGAACTCAATCAGAGCGTTTTCCAAGCTTTCCAAAGTCTCAACGTCCAAATCGTTAGTAGGCTCATCGAGAAGCAGCAAGTTTCCGCCCTGCTTAAGCGTCAAAGCCAAATTCAAACGGTTACGTTCACCGCCAGAAAGCACTCCGGTAAGCTTCTGCTGATCCGATCCCTTAAAACCAAAGCTTGCAACATACGCGCGCGTAGGAATCTCAACGCCAGCAACCTCAATATAATCGAGTCCACCAGAAACAGCTTCCCACAAGTTCTTATTAGGATCCAATCCTGCACGATTCTGATCCACGTAAGAAATCTTCACAGTATCGCCAACAATAAGCTCGCCACCAGAAAGCGGCTCCAAGCCCACAATCGTCTTGAACAGCGTAGATTTACCAACGCCGTTAGGACCAATCACGCCAACAATACCGTTACGAGGCAAAGTAAACGACAAGTCGTCGATAAGCACACGGTCGCCAAAAGCCTTGTGAATATGCTTTGCTTCCAAAACTTGCGAACCCAAGCGTGGACCTGCTGGAATCTGAATTTCAGAGAAATCAAGCTTCTTAGAATTACGTGCTTCCTGCTCCATCTGATCGTAACGTTCCAAACGAGCCTTATTCTTAGCCTGACGTGCCTTAGGCGAACTACGAACCCAATCAAGCTCATTCTTCAAACGCTTAGCAAGCTTTGCATCCTTTAAGCCCTGGATTTCCATACGCTTTGCCTTGGTTTCAAGGTAAGTAGAATAATTTCCCTTGTATGGATAAAGCTGACCGCGGTCAACTTCGCAAATCCATTCTGCCACGTTATCCATAAAGTAACGGTCGTGGGTAACGGCAATAACAGCGCCCTCATACTTATGCAAGAACTGTTCCAACCACAAAATAGACTCTGCATCCAAATGGTTAGTAGGCTCGTCTAAAAGCAACAAATCTGGAGCTTCAAGAAGCAGCTTACACAATGCCACTCGTCGCCTTTCGCCACCCGAGCACACAGATACAGGAGAATCAGGATCTGGGCATTGCAAAGCGTCCATCGCCTGCTCAAGCTGAGAATCCAAATCCCAGCCGTTTGCTGCATCAATTTCAGTCTGCAGTTTGCCCATTTCTTCCATCAAAGCATCAAAATCGGCATCCGGATTAGCCATTTCTTCGCCAATCTGGTTAAAACGCTCAACTTTTTGCGCAATCTCACCAAAAGCCATTTTGATGTTTTCGCCAACTGTTTTAGTTTCGTCCAGAGGCGGCTCCTGCTGCAAAATACCTACCGTATAGCCAGGAGTAAGAGAAGCTTCACCATTCGTAACGTTTTCCAAACCGGCCATAATTTTAAGCAGTGTGGATTTACCCATACCATTCGGGCCCACAACGCCAATCTTCGCACCCGGAAGGAAGCTCAAAGTAACATCATCAAGAATTACGCGATCCCCATAGGACTTACGCGCTTTAATCATCTGATATATAAACTCAGCCAAAGTAACATACCATCCTTAAAAACGTTGGAATTCCAGCGTTTGCTGTAGCTCTACGAAAAGCATCACCTAAACTATATGAAAGCTCACTCCACAACTTGCATTAACTCATGCGTTTACCCAAAATGCACGAATTTATACGCGCACCAAGAGTATAAATAGGAAATCGCTAGCAACAGCAACAAAAGTACCGTGGGATATTATCTCATGCGGCAAATACATTACTTTTTAAATCGCAACTATTACAGAAAACTACAGAAAACTACAGCTTATTAAAAAATTATTATCGAAAACTTACGTTTAGTAACTAGCAGGTTACAGCAGTACGATTAGATTTCTTACGAGCAGATTCTGCCCCATCTTCAGGAGGAAGCTGGCACAACCACTCTCCCAATATGCCGATAATCATATCTATAAGGCAAATAACACCTACAACAGAACATTCAAGAATAACTTCAGCATAAAGAGGAATATCTTTATGAGGCAAACTCATAAACACTTCTCCGCCATACCATCCAGTTAAAATAGCCCCTGCCATTCCTAACGATTTTGACAGCATCAAAGCAGCAACAGCGCGCTGCGGATTAAAAGGCTTTCTGTCTTCAGGCTTAGAAGTAGTGTACTGGTGTGTCTGCCAGGCCATAACAAACGTCACAACACCTGCAAGCAGCATGACAATAATCACAATCCACGGAGCGCCGAGAAGAGATACCGTGCTTGATTCAGTAACAGATACGAGGAAAGAACCAAGCAACACGCCAAACATTATTCCAAGTACAAAATACCACCAAGGAGTGCGATAAGCTTTCATTTGCAATCCCCCATAATCCAACGCTCTGAATACAAGCCTACACGACCCGCATCCTTAGTAAACGCTAATAGATACGCGAGTGGACTGCCATCTAGGGAAGCATCCGACTCAATATGCATCCACGGTTCTAGCTCAACCGCTGTAGGATGCAGAAGCGCAACACGCGATTCCTGAGATGTCACGGTAAGACTCTCAGTATCAACTGTATGCGTGCTATCAGACGAAGCACCATAGTTACGAGTTCCGACTACGCTTAAATGCAAAGGAAAATCAGGTTCAGACTCAATTTTGTAGAGTTTATTAAGCAGCAAATTTTCATCACTGCTTGTAGAAATTATCACAATTGACGAATACTCGTCACCATCTTGATTACTTACGTAATAAAGAGGAGATACGCCTTCCACTTGCGAAATAAAAGATTTAGAGTTTTGTTTTAAGTTTTGTTTTAAGTTTTGTTCAGAACCCTGTTTAGAAACTTGGCTACAGTTTGTTTTGTAGTCTGATTTGCAACATGATTTATAGTTTGATTGAAAATCTGCAAATTCTGAATTAACAAGCTCCGCGGAGACTACAGAAGAGTCAGAAAACGGATTTTGCTCAAAATTCATAATAGTATAAAGCATTGCGAGGCAAGTGTCGTCTTTGGCTTCTCCTCGCATTGAAATTACAGCGGTAGTGCGAAGTCTAGTAGGATTATTCAAATTAGGATTTTTAGAATCTTCAGAACCTAAACTCACAGCAGTATCAGCATTACTGGCAGTATTAGCATTATCGAAATCTGCAGAAAAATTACTCAAATTTTCAGAATATTGCAGCTTCGGAAGATCTTCGAACGCGCTACCTACTTCGTCTGCTACGCGACGCAAAGTCACTGAGACTTCATCTAAAGTAGACGCTGCATCGCAATTTAATTTAGATCGTACAGTAATCTCTGCTGAATTTATCTGCCAAGAAAGCATAGCGGCATTCAATAAACGTCCAGCAACTAATTGCAAAACTAGAGAAGGATTAGACTCTAAAGTCTCATCACCTTCGCAAGACTGCAAAACTTTAGATAAACGTTTAGCAACTTGCGGTATATCAACAGACTGCGAATCGTCACCGGATACAGCCGCTCGCAAATCCAAATTTAATGCGGCATCAACACGAAAGTGAGTATAGAAACCAACAGTTATCTCGCCACAATTAGGGCGAATTCCTTTCAAACTAATGGTATCCATACTCACTTCCCTATTCACTTTATATTATAGCCTTTTAGCAAATCTATTTAGATTATGCATTCTTGCTACCGTCGGCAGTCTCACTGCCAGCTGCAGCTTCACTACCAGACGCAGGAACCGCAGTCTCACTGCCAGCTACAGCAGTTGCACCCGAATCAACGACGCCAACTTTAGTATCACTCACAGCAGAACCACCGTTTGCAACGTTACGTTTCAAACTTTCAGGAATTTCCACAGGAGGAATATCAGAATCTGGTCGAAGATCGTTAGAAAGCCAAAGCGTACGTTCAGGAGCTTTACGAATCTTACTGAAAATTTCCTTAAGCTCCTTCTCGTTCAAAGTCTCCTTTGCAAGTAACTGGCGAACAAGCTCATCGAGAACATCACGATTATTTCTAATAATCTCCCACGCCTCAGTGTGAGCAGTTTCGATAAGTTTATGAATCTCATCGTCAATTACTTCAGCAGTACGATTCGAGAATTTACGCGGCTGCAAAGAATCAAGCGAACCATCATCCTCATCAGCACTAGTCCACTTAATCGCACCGAGCTTAGCAGAAAAACCGTACTCCAAAACCATCTTGCGAGCAATAGCAGTTGCTTTTTCAATATCGTTAGAAGCACCTGTTGTAGGATCGTGGAACACAACTTCCTCAGCAGTACGACCGCCCATAGCGTAAGCCATCTGATCAAGCAACTCGTTACGAGACTGCGAATAGCGATCCGTAGTTGGCATCACAGCAGTGTAACCAAGCGCATGACCTCGCGGCAAAATCGTCACCTTAGTAACAGGATCTGTATGATGCAAAGCAGCAGCAACAAGCGCATGGCCACCCTCATGGTAGGCAGTATTACGCAACTCGTCTAAAGCCATGCCCTTAGACTTACGTCGAGGACCTGCCTGAACACGATCAATTGCCTCATCTATAGCACGATTATCAATGTACTGAGCACCAGAACGTGCGCAAAGAAGAGCAGCCTCATTAAGCACGTTAGCTAAATCAGCACCTGTAAAACCAGGAGTACGGACAGCAACCATATGAAGATCGACATCAGGCACAAAAGGCTTGCCTTTAGCGTGTACCTTCAAAATTGCCTCTCGTCCTTCCAAATCTGGAGCCTCTACAGCCACCTGACGGTCAAAACGACCAGGACGCAAAAGCGCAGAATCAAGCACATCTGGACGGTTAGTTGCAGCGATAATAATCAAATTCGTATCGTTATCAAAGCCATCCATCTCAACAAGCAACTGATTAAGAGTCTGCTCGCGCTCATCGTGACCACCATTCATTCCACTGCCGCGTCGACGACCAACTGCATCAATCTCATCGATAAAGATGATTGCAGGAGCGTTCTTCTTAGCCTCATCAAAAAGCTCACGAACACGAGAAGCACCAAGGCCTACGAACATCTCCACAAAATCAGAGCCAGCCATAGCGTAGAACGGCACGCCAGCTTCACCAGCAATTGCGCGCGCAAGAAGAGTTTTACCAGTTCCTGGAGGGCCGTAAAGCAACACACCTCTAGGAATTCGAGCACCCAACGCCTTATAACGCGAAGGATCCTTCAAAAAGTCTTTAATCTCCTCGACTTCTTCAACAGCAGACTGCTCTCCAGCAACATCAGAAAACTTAGTTTTAGGAGTCTGACCTTCAAGAAGCTTTCCACGGCCACGGCCGCCGCCCATTCCGAGCATTCCTCCGCCGGCACCGCCCAAACGACTAAACATGAACCAAATCATGCCTAAGAAGAAAAGAATAGGCACAAGCGAAGTAATCAAATAAGAGAAAATACCAGAAGATTGTAAGCTTGCAGTCCAACCGTTAGAAGGCTTAGCTTCCTCAACTGTTTGCACAATAGACTTACCTTGTGCAATCGTGTAGTAGAACTGAACTTCCTTACCATAATCACGCTGCTGGTTAGCACGCTTATCAAACTTCTTAAACGAATCGTTAAGACTTAACTTAACAAGCTGCTTATTATCGATTATTTCCGCATAATTTACGTTATTTGTGTGAAGTAACGCAATACCGTCACGAGTATCGATAGTTTGAGAGCCATTGTGTGCAAAAATCTGGAACGCACCAACAGACAGTAGTACTAGCAGAATAATCCAAGTCCATGGAGAACGCCAGAAAGAACGACGATTATTACCAGAATTACCGTCTTTATCGTTCTTGTCAGGATTATTCTTACTGTTTTTATTGTTTTTATTTTTACCGTTTTTGCCGTCATTACGCGGATTTAGTGGGTTAATAAACGGATTATTACCGCCATTGCCACCATTACCCATTGGGCCTGTCATAGGTCCATTAGGTGTCATAGGAGAAGCACCCATGCAATCAGGCTCCTTTCGAGCGTATTGATTCAGTATAAATCAGGATTCATATACAGACGGCTTCAAAACCGCAACAGAATTAAGGTTGCGATAGCGCTCGTCGTAGTCCATACCAAAACCAACCACAAATGCATCTGGAATTTCAAAACCAGTATACGCAATATCAACTTCAACTTCACGTCGAGCCGGCTTTGTAAGCAAAGCAAACACGTTCACGCTTGCAGCACCGCGACCTTTCAGCTCACGAACAAGCCAGTCAAGAGTGCGTCCAGAATCAACAATGTCTTCTACAATAAGAACGTCACGACCGCGAACGTCAGTAGTTAAATCCTCACGCACTGTTATTTGACCAGTTGTAGTAGTTCCACTACCGTAGCTAGAAAGACTCATAAAGTCCATAGGCGCATCAATACTCAACTCCTGCGAAAAAACGGCAAGAGTGTTAACAGCACCCTTAAGAACTGCTACAAGCAAAATATTACGATTCTTGTAGTCTTCACTTACTTTTTGAGCCACTTCGCGAATACGCTTCATAAGGTCTTCGTGACTGATTAATTCATAGTCGATGTCATCTCGTATATCAGCAATCTGCATGCTAACTATCTTTGCATAAGAGAATGACGGGAGTGTTACGAAAGTTTATAAAAAGTATTTTTAATACAAAAATCGTAATCTAAATAACGGTACTAGTGCAAAACAGTACTAACGCAACACAGTTGAGATAGTAACAGTATTAGATTTACGCTCGGCTAAGTAACAGTTCGGCAATGTGATTGGTTTTTGACCATGCCAATCAGATATGAGAGAATCAATCGCTTCAACATGCCTTGCAGAAAAACGCAAGTTTAATTCTGCTAAAGCGCGCGCTACTACCCTGCGACGAATAGCAGCGTGATTTTTTGCAAGGGTTTTTGCATCTATAGTAACGCTTAAAGCTGCGGGGGTTGCTTCCTTCATATCAGAAGAATTACGAACAGTTACAACCCTGTCAACTACTTCATCTACGCAAATATTAATATAGTCAAGATCATCCTGAGCAAGACGCGCACCTCTAGCAAGAACCTGTACCATATTTGCGTTAAAAAATTTCGAAATATAAGGCATTAAATTGTGACGAACTCTAGAACGTAACGGATACTCATCAGAAAGAGAATCTGAGGAAACCAGATCTCCGTTAGTTGGATCATCCCACCAATCAATCCCTAAATCTTTGCAAATTCCTGTAGTATCTTCGCGAGAAAGCTCAATAATCGGCCTTGCAAAACGCACGCCATCACGAAAAACAATATTTTTCATACCAGCAACAGCATCTAAACCAGCAGAATCCCTTAAACCAATAAGCACACTTTCCGCCTGATCATTAGCAGTATGCGCAAGAAGCACAGCATAAGCGTTGATTTTTCTAGCAACATCAATAATCGCAGAATACCGAGCATCTCTTGCAGCAGCTTCAACTCCGGTACCAGAATCAGTAACGCTAATAGATACAACATGAATTAGATTGGACTCAATACCAAGATTTTCACAGCGCAAAGCCGCCTGATTAGCAACCTCACTAGAGTGTTCCTGCAAATGATGATCAACTATAACAACTGCACAACGCAAGCCGCGGCTAGAACAAACTTTAACCGAAAGAGCAACAAGCGCAAGAGAATCGCGACCACCAGAACATGCTACTAAAACTAATGGCGCATCCTCACTAGGCTCATGCTTTCCATGCTCCAAAAAACGCGAATCTTGAACGCGTAAGCCCAAAATATTGAAGCAACTACTAACAGCGCCAATTCCTGAACGCAAGCGAGACGAATACACCATACTTTTAAGTGTAAATCTAAATTCTACGAAACTTATAAAATCAACGAAAAATTGAAATATAAATTAAAAACGTAAACTAAAAACGTAAATTAAAATATGAAATCACGCTAATTGGTGAAAGAATCCCCAAGATGATGCTGGGTCATATGCAAGTCGGCAACAAAATCTCCCGATTTACTATCGGAAGAAAACTCTCCAGAATCAGCAGCATCAACTATTGCGAGCGCAGCG
Source organism: uncultured Gardnerella sp. (assembly GCA_947292085.1). GTDB lineage: Bacteria > Actinomycetota > Actinomycetes > Actinomycetales > Bifidobacteriaceae > Bifidobacterium. The sequence continues at coordinate 10,909 of CAMYPN010000025.1, forward strand.
TCTGCAAGATCAGGTCGTAAAGCATCCAGCCAGTGAATTCGCGCATCTCTTCCAAACCAACCCATCTGCTTACGAGCTAGCCTGCGAGTTTTCTGAGCAATATCCGCAAAAGCTTCATCCTCACTCCAAATACCGTCTAAATAATCAATAATCTGCTGGTAGCCGAGAGCTCGAGAAGCTGTTACTCCTAGACGCGAGCGAATATTACGAACCTCATCAACGAAACCTTGTTCACGCATAATTTGCGTTCGCATATCAACACGCTTATCTAAATCTTCACGATGCAAATCTAAACCTATTTGTACGCAGTCAATAACGTAACGATATTTAGGAAGAGTTGCGGAATATGGTTTACCAGTAAGTTCAATAACTTCAAGAGCGCGAATAGTGCGTCTAGGATTTCTAGGATCCATATTTGCTGCAGCAACGGGATCTTTCTTTTGCAATTCCGCAAATAATGTTTCAGCACCTTCCTTACGCTCACGCTCTTCCAATTTTTGACGCAAGGACGCATCGGTTCCCGGAAAAGTAATATCGTCAACCGCAGCACGCGCATATAATCCTGAACCACCTACAAGAATTGGGCGTACACCGCGCGAACGAAGTTCACTAATGCAGTTTCTTGCAAGTACTTGGAAGCGCGCAACAGTCATTGTTTCTTCAGGATCAATAATGTCTATAAGATGGTGTGGAACTTCTGCTTGTTCCTCAGAACTAGCTTTTGCTGTACCAATATCCATACCTCTATACATTTGATACGCATCAGCATTTATGATTTCCGCACGAACTCCACGTTTAGAAAGAAGCTTAGCAAGCGCAATTCCAAGGCTTGTTTTACCTGAAGCAGTTGGGCCAACGATTGAAATTACTTTAGGCATAGTTTTTAGAGTTTCCTGCTGAGTAGCAACTTCCTGTTCGGAAGATTCGGCTGTAGTAAAGCAACTCACTATGCGCTCCTAACAAAATACTTTCGACGCGTTTTACGAAAACTCACGTAATCTTATGCCTAATTTTTGATTTTAGCTCTACAAACTTACGTTATAGTAAAAGCACATGCAAGAAAGCACATGCAAGCTAAAATCAGAAAGTTTTGCTGTAATAAATTATACTGTCACAAATTATACTGTCACAAAACGTACTTACGTATAAAACAAACTCACGTACAAAACGCAATCGCCACGCAGTAAAAGCAATGAGCAGATTTAAGAGTATTATTCTTATACGTGATACTTGATCGTCATAACCGTGTGAATTCCGCAGAACTGTACGCTCGCCTTCGTGGAGAGAGTGAAGAAAATAGCGACATACCTTCGCTTCCAGATGATCAGATGGACGAATTTGTCAATATGATGCAAGTTTACGAAGGCGCTATGTATGAGATAAGCACGAAACTTGAGATTCTAGATAGTGAGTTTCAGGTTCGATTTTCTCACGATCCTATACATCACATGGAGCGCAGACTGAAGTCTGTTCATTCGATTTTCGAAAAGCTCAATCGTAGAAAACTTGATATTTCAACTCGCGCAATACGAGATAATCTTTTTGACGTTGCTGGAATTAGGGTTATATGCAACTATCGAGATGATGTGTACGCGGTAGCACAGTATCTTTCTGAACAAACCGATATACAAGTTTTGCAGGTGAAAGATTATATTAAAAATCCGAAGCAGAATGGGTATCGTAGTTTGCATGTAATTTATGCTGTTCCTGTTTTTCTGTCTTCAGGAGCACATTACACTCCTGTTGAAGTGCAGTTTAGAACAATTGCTATGGATTATTGGGCTAGTCTTGAGCATGCTCTTAGATATAAGGCTGATTTGCCTGATGCTAAGCTTGCTGAGCACTCACAAACGTTGCTTGATTGTGCAAGAAGTTTGCAAAATATAGAAGCTCAAATGCAGGGAATTCATCGTGATATTAACGGTGCTCCGCGAGTCGAAGAAGCACCTGAATCTTAGTAAAAAGTAAACTCAGCAGCAGGAGCAGCAAACTCAGCAGAGCAATAAACGCAGAAATAGCAGTAAGAGCTATAGTCTTACGAAATTTGCACACACTGAGTTTGCTATCGTGATGTTTTGTATTAAGAAACTTAATGATATAATAGAAACTTATGCTGTGCTTCTTGTATAAAGTTTGCACAGGTTGCGACATAAAATCTCACGAACATAAACGTTTTGTATAAACGTACTAAATTGCACAAATATTTTTAGCAATTTCTCAGATGAATTAGATAGAATGTTATGAGAACGTTGTCTTGACAGCGTTTTATTTCATAGCTGTTAAGGAGAAATAATGACA
>CAMYPN010000026.1 GCA_947292085.1 uncultured Gardnerella sp.
GAACATGCTCTCCATATTCGTAACCTTGCTCACATCCCAATCACTCAAAAAACTAAAATTAGTTAATGAGGAATCCTTAAAAAGATAGGACATATCTGTAACGTTACTTACATCAAACCTGTCGTCGTTGCCAATGCTACTAATATTTTTCCCTGAAAAAAGACCTTCCTTACCTTTTGACAGACTCCCATACGCATACACTTCTGCACCATAAAAATCAACTGAGCCAGTGCCATCATTATTGAGATTTGAAATTGCTTTTCGAATACTATTAAAATTAGCAGGTAGCCCATCAGCACTAATAGCACACGCATTTCCAGAACCAGAGTCAGGGCGGAATAGAACTGTATTAGGGAAGTTGTCTGGAAGATAATGAACCACGCAAGCAGGAAGCTTTTTAACGTCTTCTAGTCTTAATTTCTCAATAGCACCAGCGCTGCGATCTTTGCCCTTAGTTTTTTTAGCATCTTTGCTATATTTTTTAGCATCTTTGTCAGCATTTTTGTCAGCATTTTTGTCAGATTTACCAGATTTTACAGCATCTTTGCCAGCATCTTTGCCAGCACCTTTTCCAGCAATTTTCCCGGCATCCTTATCAGCTTTGCTGTTATCTACAGACCCCCCCCCATTAGATTCATTACCAGCTTCCCCATTAGCTGCCCCATCATTTCTCTTACCTTCTTTTTTATCTACCTCTTTAGCCTTCTTATCTCCTTTATCCCCTTTATCCCCTTTATCCCCTTTAGCGGTCTCCCCTTTAACTCCTTCTTTTTTACCAACTTCTCCATTATCTGCACTGTTACCAGATCCTCCTGCTCCCCCTTCACCCGACTTACTTTGACCCCTATTATTCTCGGCAGCAGCAGCCAAAGCAGCAGCAAACAATGGATTCTTAGTCACTTTGGTATAAACCAACCCAGGCAGTACAGTTACGCTTAAAATCATAGAGACTAAACATAAAACGGCGCCAATTGCCGAAAGAATACGATGTTTCCTGCTCTCCTTCATCAAACTCCCTCTCGAATGCGAATAAATCCGCTACCAGCGCATAAACAGGACGCAAAACAAATGCGCACCTATGAAGGTTCACCGGTGAACGCAACCTTTATACACAACTATTCACTAGTATACTCCTAAATGCGAAAAATCGATATAAAAAAATTATGTATAACGAATCCACACAACAGATCCACATCAACGCATATTGCGCTTATAAATTTCCGCCATACCTTTGAAAATCAAGTCAGGATCGTAAAAGTCAATTGTTTTCACATCTTTTTCAAACAACCTACCCAAACCACCTGTAGCAATCACCTTAAAAGGCTCATCAATTTCAATTTTGAACTGCTCAATCGTGCGCTCAATACCACCCAAAAAACTGTAGTATAAGCCAGCTTGCATTGCAGGCCTAGTCGACTTTGCAAGAACCGACTGCGGGCGCTCAATCTCAACTTCCGGAAGCTGAGCAGTATTATCCCACAATGCTGCAGCTGCAGTACGTATACCCGTGCAAATTAATCCGCAAGTAATAGCGCCGCTTTTATCAACGTAGTTGTATGTAGTAGCAGTGCCAAAATCAATTACGAGCACAGACCCACCGTACTCAGTAAATGCGCCAACGCAATCAGCCAAACAATCAGCTCCAAGAGAACGCGGCTCGTCAATACGAATATTCATGCCTGTTTTAACACCAGGGCCAACAATCATAGGATCAACATGCAAAAACTTTATAATACTCGCGCGGAATGAGTGCATAACTTTTGGCACTACGGAAGCAACAATAACATCCTCAACATCGCTCACCTTAAATCCGCTTAAATTAAGGAATTGCGTAATCATAATTCCGTACTCGTCGGAAGTGCGGTTTGATTTAGTTGTCATGCGGTAGGTTCCAACAATGCGATTGTTTTCCAAAAAACCAAGCACAATATTCGTGTTGCCAATATCGACTGCTAATAACATTTCGCTCTCTTTCCTTAAGTTTTTATAAGCTTACGTAGTTACCTCGATAAATTAAATTAAATTAACCTACCTACTCACTACCTACCTCATTACCTCACAATAAATCCCTGATTATACCCGTATTCTCGCAAATCCTTACACCACAAATCTAAACCATCTTTTAGCGTTATCCGTTGCCCCGGACTATCAGGAAGTTTCAACTTACTGCCGTCATCTTGCGTAATTCCAGCATCAATCATATCTTGCGTATTCAAACGATCGCGAGACTTACGACTCCAATCGTAAGCTTTGCCAACAGTAGCCCTAAAATCGCTTCTAGCATAAACTTCAAAAGGCAGATATCTGTAGCCCGTATCAACATTACTAGCAACTGAAGCAAAAACTTTATTAAACTCTTGACCACCAAAATAAGGTATATCAATACCTCTCAAGTCGCGAATTGTAGTTCTTTTTAAGAATTCAGGATTTCTCAATGTCGATACGTCTGCTGGAAAAGCACCACCTTCAACCCTTGTACTAATACCGTCCGCATCGTGACATACGAAATTAACAAATCTCATTGCAGCTTCAGGTTTTCTACTAGACTGCAATATCGATAAAGCAGATCCGCCCATTTCAGCATTTCGCTTTTCGCCATTCATAGTAGGAACAGGCGCAACTCTCCATAAACCGGCCGTTCCCGGTACGTTTTCTAGTAAAAGTGACGGCATCCACGCTCCTGCAAAAACTGAAGCAATTTTACCTGACCCAAGTCCGTCTTTCCATCCTTGAGTCCAAGTGGTGGAACTTGTGTCAATAAGATCTTCATCGATCATTGACTGCCAAAACTCGGTAAATTCTTTAGTTCCTTTATCGTTACTTAAACGGAGAGTAACTGTTTTTCCATCGTGAGATGTTATAAATGGCCTACCGCCTGCAAGCCAAATCATCGCATTGTAAAAACTTGAATCTCCAGAATCGGCCGCAATATACACGCCTATATCTTTAAGCTTACGAGCTGCAGATTTGTAATCTTCCCAAGTGTGTATTTTCGAAACGTCAACACCTGCCTGATTAAATACGTCATCATTGTAAAACCAGGCCATAGGTCCAGAATCCATCGGCAATCCGTATGTGCGTCCACTTAATTGTACAGAAGACCACGTTCCAGGAGTGTAAAAAGTCTGTTCGCTTTGCACACGGTCTGTAATATCTAGCAGCTGGCCACTCACAGCGTACTGTGGTAGCGCATAATACTCAAGTTGCACTACGTCTGGCATACCGTAGCCATCTTGTATAGCTGTATTTAAATTATTGTAACCACTAGTATCTTTTATAGTTACGCGCACATCTGGATTGAGTTTTTCAAACTTTTTAGCAAGCAGTTTCATACTTGGTTCCCAAGACCACACTGTAATATGAGTACGAGAATCTTGAGAGTCACATGCTGAAGAAGAAAATACTATAGCTAAAACGCAAAGTATTGATAGTACTGTGCGCTTTAGCGAATAGTAGTTTTGCCAAACTCTTTCAGACATTAGATTTTCCGTATACTACTTAGTTACATATTTCTTGCGTTATAAAGTTTTTCACTAATAAATTACTTATATAAATTGCTCAAGTAAATTACTTACACAAATTACTTTGCAATTTACTCTAGTTACTCTAGTTACTCTAGTTACTCAACTGTTACTGACTTTGCTAGATTACGCGGCTTATCTACATCGTAACCTTTAAGACCAGCCATATCCATAGCAAAAAGCTGCAACGCAACTACATCAACCAACGGGCTTAGCAAAGTCGGACATTGAGGACGCCAGAATACTATATCTGCATATCTAGCAACATCAGGGTCACCAATTTCCGCAACAGCTATTGTAAAAGCTCCACGCGCTTTAACTTCCTCTATTCCAGAAATTACTTTCGAATGAAGCACGTCTCTTCCACGCGACGACGGAACTATTACTACTACCGGCTCACCCTCGTCAACCAACGCAATAGGACCATGCTTTAACTCACCTGCAGCAAAACCTTCTGTGAAAGTATATGCTATTTCCTTAAGCTTAAGAGCGCCTTCCATTGCCACAGGGTATCCTACATGACGTCCTAAGAATAAGAACGATTTTGCGTCTAAAGTATGTTGTGCGGCTTTCATGATTGAGTCGCTTTGAGTATCAAGAACATGCTGAATTTTATCAGGCATTTCTTTAAGTTGTTCAACAATTTGCTGAATTTCGTCTCGATACATTGTGCCTTTAACTTGAGCTAAATAAAGACCGAGCATGTACGCTGCCACGATTTGCGCAACAAAAGCTTTTGTTGAAGCTACAGCAATTTCAGGACCTGCATGAGTGTAAAGCACAGCATCTGATTCTCTAGGAATACTTGAACCTTGCGTATTGCAAATCGCAAGCACACGACTACCCTGCTCGCGCGCGTGACGCAACGCCATAAGAGTGTCCATTGTCTCGCCAGACTGCGAAATTGCTACGACTAAAGTTCTATGCGTTAAAATTGGGTCTCTGTATCTAAATTCGTGAGCTAACTCAACTTCAACCGGCACACGCACCCAATGTTCAATAGCATATTTCGCAACTAAACCTGCATAACTTGCAGTCCCGCAAGCAACTACAATAATTTTGTCAACTGATCGAAGAACATCTTGTTTAATATGAACTTCGTCGAGAACAATATTACCTTTTGCATCGAAACGTCCACGTAAAGTATCTGCTACAGCATGCGGATCTTCATGAATTTCCTTGTCCATGAATGAATCCCAGCCGCCTTTTTCAACAGCAGATGCATCCCAGTCAACTGTAAAACAAGTAGGGTTTTTAATTATATTTCCGTCAAAATCAGTTAGCAGAAGGCTTGCTTTACCGCTACCTTCCACGTCTCCTATGCATACTGCCTGATCTTGACCGACTTCTAGAACTTTATCAGTGTATGCCACGAAAGCTGCAACATCAGAGCCTAGGAAATATTCTCCTTCTCCAAGACCAACTACTAGAGGAGAATCGTGACGTACTGCAGCAACAATATTCGGCTGACGAACATCTACAGCTAGCAGCGTAAAAGCTCCTTTAAGCATTTTTGCTGTACGACGAAGAGCTGTAAATAAGTCTGGTTTTCCTGTTTCGTCTATTATTTCGTTCGCAATTTTGCCAAGTAATTTAGCAGCAACTTCCGTATCTGTTTGCGATGAAAACTCGTAGCCTTCCTCATGCAATTGTTCTTTTAACATAACGGCATTTTCGATAATACCGTTGTGTATAAGAGCAATTTTTCCGTCTTCGCTTGTATGAGGATGTGCGTTTTCGTCGCACGGAGCACCATTAGTAGCCCAACGAGTATGACCGATTGCAGCGCTAGATTCTGGCATTTGATTAGCTTTAATATCTTCTCTTAAAACAGCTAATCTTCCTGCCTTTTTGCGCACGGCTGTAATATCCATTCCGGGAGCAACCAATGCTACGCCTGAAGAATCATAACCGCGATACTCTAAACGTTCTAATCCGCCTAAACAAACTTCTAAAGGCTTTGAGCAAACTTTCCCAAAACCTGCGTATCCTACAATGCCACACATAATCTTCTATTGTACGTTATATGAGCGAGCGCACGCCAGAGAAGCGAATAAAAACTGTACAAAGCTACAAATAAGTACAATAAATACGTAAAAAACGTATGAAAAATACGCTTTTTACGAAAATAATTACAATACGTGATGCAGAAAATCTTTAAAACGTTCTGTTTGAGGATGCTCAATAACATCAGCAGTTCCGCACTCAACAACCATTCCATCATCCATGAACACTACTTGATCCGCGACTTCTCTAGCAAAACCGATTTCGTGAGTTACTACAATCATTGTCATGCCATCTTTAGCAAGATTTCGCATAACATTTAAAACTTCGCCAACAAGCTCAGGATCTAACGCGGAAGTTGGCTCATCAAACAGCATAATTTCCGGTTTCATTGCGAGCGCCCTAGCAATAGCTACGCGCTGCTGCTGTCCGCCTGAAAGTTCTGCTGGATAATGATTCATGCGCTCAGACATGCCAACACGTTTTAGTTCTTCGATAGCTAAATCACGCGCTTCACTCTTATTGACGTGTCCAACGTGAACAGGTGCTTCCATAACGTTTTCTAGTGCTGTCATATGAGGGAATAGGTTGAAGCGTTGGAATACCATGCCAAGTTTTGAGCGTTGTTGAGCAATTTCTTTATCATTTAAAGCTTGCAAACATTCTTTGCCTTTGTGCATTACTTGTTTAACACCGATTCTCTCGCCGTAAATGTTTATACTTCCGCCGCTAAGAGTCTCAAGTTGGTTTATTAAACGCAATAATGTTGATTTTCCAGATCCTGAAGGTCCTAGAATAACAGTTACTGTACCGGGTTGGATTGTAATATTAACGTTTTTTAAGACTTGCAGTTTTCCAAAGTTTTTCTTCACATTTGTTACAGTTACTGCTGGAAGATTTTCTTTAGTAGATTCGCTACTTTCCGTCTCGCTACTTTCCTGCTTGCTAACTGCGGATTCGTTATTTTTAATAGTCATATTCTTGCCCTCACTTTAAGTATTTACTCTATCTAAAAGCTCTAAATTACGCGTTAAAACCTAGCATAGTTGCCTCGTTACGCTCTTTTATATTTTCTTTTTGAGCTTTTAAGGCTTCATCACCACGATTAGCTTTGTTATAATCCATTTTTCCTTGCTTGTGCATGTTTCTAGCTTCGAAACCTTTAGCAAAATGCTTTTCTAACATGTACTGCAAAACCATAAGAATTGATGTTATGACCAAATACCAAATGCTAGCCACAATAAGAAGTGGAATAGGCTTATAAATACGATTAGCAATTGCGTTTGTTGCAAACTGAAGTTCCAGCGTGAACGGTACTGCTAAAACTAAGGACGTAGTTTTTAGCATACCGATAGTTTCGTTTCCTAATGGTGGAACGATAATTCTCATTGCTTGAGGAAGAATCACACGACGCATTGTCAAAGCTCTACCCATGCCGAGTGCTTTTGCAGCTTCCACTTGCCCTGAATCAACTGCTTCTAATCCTGCTCGAACAATCTCAGATAGGTAAGCAGCCTCGTTTAATGACAAACCGATTAGCGCAGCATTTAGCGCAGTCATAATGAGATTAGAATCAACTGAGAAAAATTCTATAGATGTAAATGGTATTCCTAAGCTAATCTTTGGAACTAAAACAGAGAACATACCCCAGAATACTAGCTGCGTATAAACAGGAGTACCTCTGAAGAACCAAATAAAGAACCAGCTAACTGCACGTAGTACTGGATTAATTGATTTTCGCATCATCGCTAAAATCACGGCGAGAATAATAGCCACAACCATTGATATAACTGTAATACACAATGTCCAACATATTCCGGAAAGAACATTGTCGCTAATTAAATATATTCCAACTACATCCCACTCAAATCGAGGATTTGTAACTATTCCATACAAAAGAGAGCAGGCGATTATAGCAACAATAATTCCAGCAATAATCGGCCCGGGTCTTCTAACTGGCAAAATCTGCTCTTCACTACTTGAGAATTGTTTAATTGCATGTTTTGACATAGTTACTCCATATCATGCTGGTTTTAGAAATCTAATTGTTAAATCTTTTACTTAAAATAAACCATTTGATTGAATACGCATAATGCGACGCATACCCTGCAGTTTATAAAACTACAAGATATGCGTCGCTTTAAAAAAATCAGACTTCAGGATTTACAACAGGTTCTTTAATAGCAACTCCCTCAACACCCCACTTTTTCAGAATGTCTTTATAGACACCAGACTTCATGAGTTTTTCAATGCCAGCTTTAACAGCTTTAAGCATTTTGGAGTCACCCTTTTTAACAGCAGCACCCATTGGCTCTGAATCTTCACTATTTCCAATGATTTCAAGCTTTCCAGGATTCTTAATTGAAGCATATCCTGCTACTGGAGTGTCAGCATACATAAAATCAACTCTTCCTGAGATTAAAGCTGTAGTAGCATCTGTCTGCTCTTTGAAGCTCATAATTTCAAGCGGCTTGTCTTTCTTAGCTTCGCACTGTTTCTTAGCATCTTCCATTGCCGTCTCGCTTACAGTACCTGTTTGAAGCGAAACCTTTTTACCGCACAAATTCTTGGTATCTACGTGATTAGGATTACCTTTTTGTACTTCGAGAGAAAGACCAGCGTTAGCGTAGGTGACAAAATCAACTGATTTCATTCGTTCAGCATTTACTGTAAAACCAGAAATACCAACATTATATTTGCTTCCGATTGCCGGAATAATAGAATCAAATGTTGCATGCATAATATTTGCTTTTAGACCCATTACTTTTGCTAAAGCTTTAGAGAAATCTACTTCATAGCCAACTGGAGTTTTGCCATCGGATGCGAAGAACTCTGCAGGAGCGTAGCTTACGTTTACGCCCACTTTTAGCTCGCCTGTTTTTGCTACATCTTCCGGAACCATTGCAGCAATTTCGTCATCTTTTTGTACGTGACTTACATCGTAGCTGCGTGCAATATCTGGATCGTTTTTACCTTTGTGCTCGTCGGCAGGACCGCAAGCAGCAATTCCGAGTAAGGATACAGATACTGCAGAGGCAGCTACAATCTTCCATAACTTTTTCATTTTCTTCTCCCGTAAGATTCAATAATTTTCAGTGATGCGTATAACTATACACTAGAACGTTGCTATTTTGCGGTACTTTTTTACAGAAAACTGTATATTATAGATTTTCTATGCGCTATTTTCGCTAGAAAACTTAACTTAACAAGAATAAAACCGTATATTATTCATAAAAATGAATAATATACGGCGTGTCGTATTTTATACTAAATTCGCTCTAAAAATAACGCAATTACGCTTCTCGCGCTTTCAAATTACGATATCTCATCTCACGTAACGCTTCACGCTTATCCTGCTCCTCACGCAAAGCTTGACGCTTATCAAACTCTTTTTTACCTCTAGCTAAAGCAATCTCAACCTTCACATAGCTGCCGCGAAAATAGAGTCTCAAAGGAACAACAGTATAACCCTTAGCTTCAGTCTGCCTAGAAAGCTTAGCAATTTCAGCAGAATGAAGTAACAATTTACGCTTACGTTTAGGAGCATGATTATTCCAAGTACCGTTTAAATATTCAGGAATATTTGCCCCTTCTAACCACATTTCGCCACGACGATCAATACTAACAAAAGATTCAGCAAGCGATGCCCTACCTTCTCGAAGCGACTTAACTTCAGTACCAGTAAGAGCAAGCCCAGCTTCATAGCAATCTTCTATAGCGTAATCGTGATGAGCTTTACGATTATTCGCAACCGTTACAGTACCGTCACTATCCGCTTTCTTTACCAAAACTTTTCCCTTCTTACAAATGCTTTAAATATGCTCTCCATAAAAAACGAAAGCACGCTACATTAAAATTTAGTAATGAATGTACTCAAAGTCTCCAGAGTTCTGAATAGTCTCATAGGCAGGAAAAGTTGGGAAACCAGTTCCACCTTCAGAAACAAGAACTGAACCATCCGAGTTCACTCTTTCAACAACAGCAACATGACCATACTGAGAACTTGCATTCCAACCATTCGCACGCTGGCCTCTAGCAAATACCATAACTGCACCTACGTGAGGAGTTCTATTAACTAAATATCCCAAACCTCTTGCAGTAACAGCCCAATCGCCACCATTGCCCATAAACGATCCAACTGGCAGTCCAAGCTGAGAACGTCTCAAATATGCCCACAAAGTGCATTGGCGAGGAGGATAAGAAGACCCTCCAGCAGTATTACCAGTATTGTGACCATAGCAACTACGCGAACCCTCTGCACAGTTTCCAGGAACCTCATAATTCATTCCGCTAGCTGAACCGCTAGATAACTTCATTGGAGGAAGTTCAATCCTAGCGTAAGACATTTTTCCACTCACCTGCTGACGGTTTCCAGCCCTAGGATCAGCTTTCGCAACAGCCTTATTAGCAAGAGCTCTAGCCTGAGCATCAATAGCAGATTTCATAGCAACAATTTCCGCAGCTTCACGCGCAGAGCGAGAAGTCAAATCGTTTTTTTGACTTTCAAGTTGCTTACGAATATTCTCACCTTGATCTCGAAGATTCTGCAAAGCTTGACGCTTATCGTTAGCAGCTTTAGCAGCAATCTGAGCACTTTGAGATTGCGCATCCGCCTGCTGCTTAAGTTTTGAAATTTCAACTTCTATAGCAGCCAAACGCTGACGGCGATTCATAGAAGTATTAAGTTTTACAGCAGCATCATTTGCAGCATTTGACTCGCTACGAGCTATAGCAGCCTCAGACTGAAGTCTACCCACAAACTGTTCTGTTGTAGTGGAATTAGTTACCATGCCCATAACATCTGAAGCGTAAGAACCGTGGAAACTTTTGCGAGCAACCTGTGCTACAGCAGCCCTAGCATCATCAAAATCAATGCCCGTTTGCTTAATTTTTTCTTCTAACGCTTGCTTATCTTTTCTAGCTGATTCCAAACGTTGATTTGTTGATTCAACTAAGCTTCTTGCCTGATCGGCCTGAGCATCAGCTTGATTTGCGGCAGCAATCTGACTAGGAATTTTATGCTCATTCAAATCATTAAGCTCAATGATCTTATCCGCAAGTTTTTTATTTACTCCAGCAAGCTGACTCTTAAGCTTTTCGTTATCTCGTACTTTGCGCTGATACTCTTTCATACTGACAGCATTTGCAGAAGAAGCAGTAGCGAGCGTGCCAAATGTACCAGCCGAAAGCATCATAGCAGCTGAAACAACAAAACTCACAACCACGTGAGATTTAAAACACGCACACATGTTACTAACTGCTCTATGCGATTCTTTGCTACTCATATCGCTTCCCCTTTTCGACATAACTATTTCCGAATTATACAGCGAATACTCGAATCGCAGCAAAATAACAAACACTGCGAAAAATACTACTGCAAATATTGCTGAACATAATGCTGAACATACTGCGGAAAAAGCAAAAATTTAAGCGCGCAAATATCTTCTTAATGCTACCGCTGAAGCAACAATCGATAAGAATACTGCGCCAACAACAAGCACTGGAACAGTCATCCACACGTTAGATTGCGTAATAAACGGCATCCAACGCACGTTCTGCGCCATCCAATCTGTTACAAGCAGTTTTACCATAAGACTTAATGCCCCACCTGCAAGAAGCGAACCTATAAGTGAGGCGAACGCTCCTTCCAAAATAAACGGCATTCGAATAGTCGAATTTGAAGCACCAACCAATCGCATTATCTCAGTTTCTTGTCTTCTAGAAGCCGCAGACATTCGTATAGTCGTGCTTGTAAGCATAATTGCTACAATAATCATCACTGCAGCAAGCACAACTGTAACGGCAGTTGCACGATTTAGAACACTAAATACCGGATCAAAAATCTGCCTTTGATCAACAACTTCTTCAACGCCATCTCGTCCAGAAAGCACTTCTGAAACTACTTGATATTTCATAGGATTCGTGAGTTTTAGTCTTAAAGAATCTTGCATATCTGCAGCAGTTAAAGTTCGCCCCTGAAATACTCCGTTAGGATACTGTTTTAAGAAAGTATTCTTATAGAATTCTTCACGACTCACGTACGTAATATCCGAAACGTCATCACCTAATTCTTGATTTATGACATTTTCTAGTTTAACTATTTCATCTTTCGTAGGTGCTTTTCCGGAAGCGCATGAAGGTGATTGACTTGTACCGTCAGGGCAAAGCCAAGCAACTACCTCAACCTTATCGTACCAATCGCCTTTTGCTTTCGTAATTTGCACCTGCATAAGCACAGAAGTACCTATAAACAAGAAAGAAATGAAGGTTACAAGCATAACTGAAAGAATCATAGAAACATTGCGGCGTAAGCTAATGCAAGTTTCAGAGAAGATGAATCTTAAACGCATTACTTCACTCCTTCATTGCTTGAACTGCTATCAGAATTTTGCGATTCTTTATTATTTTCATTATTTGCAGAATCGCGTGAATCAGATGAGGATGATTTTTTAGTTGGCGGCGCAGGAGGCATAGGTATAGGAGCACCAGAGTCTTGTATATTACTAGAATTATTTAAATCATCAACGTTATTTTTGCTATCTTCTGCGCTATTACTATCAGTTTCAGCTTTAAGAGTTGATTCTGCCGATTTTGTAGCGTTTTCTGTAGCATTTTCTGTAACATTTTCTGTAACATTTTCTGCGGAAGTACTATCCTCAGAAATATTTTCTGCAGGAACTTCTGAAGAACTTAAAGAAGATTCATTATTTTCATTACTATCGGAAGATTTTTCTGTAGTATCTTTTTCTACAATATCTTTTTCTGTAGTAGGCTTTTCTGCTGTAATATTTTCTGCAATATCTTTAGAATCTGCCGAAATTTCAGCATTTTCCACATCTGAAGAGACTTCACTACTTTCTTTTTCTTCTAAATTAGCAGATTTCGCTAAATCTGCAGAAGAAGAAATATCAGTAGCAACTAATCCGCGACCCCAAGTCATAGTAGTTTCCAAAGATTGGAAAACTTCACCATAACGACCAGTTCTTCCAGAATGAACTGACTGAGCGAGTCTAGCTATTCCTTCATTCCCAGAGCCATTTTGCAAAGATTGAGCAACTAAATCAACAGTTTTCTTAGCTTGTGCTGCACGCTGAGCTTTTTTAGAAAGACGCCTGTGACGTTCTGTATGATTGTCAAAAGCAAAATTAGTATTCATAGCGTTCTGAGAAGAACTATCGGCGTCATTCTCAATAGACTGCTGAGCTTTAGCTTTTTGCTCAACATCACTATCTGGGAAGTAAAGCGCAGAATCGTACGAACCCTCACGCTCATCGCGCACAATTTTTCCAGCATGAAGTTCCACAACACGCTTACGCATAGAGTTAACTATTTCCTCATTATGCGTAGCCATCACAATCGTTGT
>CAMYPN010000027.1 GCA_947292085.1 uncultured Gardnerella sp.
CGTGGCAAGAATATTGCTATGGTCTTCCAGGATCCTCTTTCCGCGCTTACTCCAGTTTTCTCTATTGGAGATCAGCTTAAGGAAGCTCTTGTAATTCACAATCCTCATATGACTGCGGAGCAGATTCGCGAACGTTCTATTGAGCTTCTAAATTTGGTCGGTATTACTAGACCAGAGGAACGTTTGAAAGCTTTCCCTCATGAGTTTTCTGGTGGTATGCGTCAGCGCGTTATGATTGCTATGGCTATTGCTAACAATCCAGATATTATTATTGCTGATGAGCCTACTACTGCTTTGGATGTGACTATTCAGGCTCAGGTTTTGGATGTTTTGAAGAAAGCACAGCGTGAAACTGGTGCTGCAATGATCTTCATTACTCACGATTTAGGTGTTATCGCCGGTGTTGCTGATGAAGTTATTGTTATGTATGCAGGACATTTGGTTGAGCATAATAGCGTAGAAGAGATTTTTGCTCACCCAACTCAGCCTTATACCATTGGTTTGCTTGGTGCTGTTCCTCGCGTTGATCAGAAGCGCACTCGTCGCTTGACACCAATTTCTAAACCAACTATGGATATGCTTGTTGAAAGCGAAAAGTCCGGTGACGATAGCTCCATGATTGGCCTTGAGGCTGAAAGTGAAACTGTTCGTAGCTTGATGCGTGAAGAAACTGAAACGCCGATTAAGCCTATTTTTGATGGTATTCCTCGTGAGCAGAGAGATATCGTGCTGGATGTAAAGCATTTAGTTAAAACTTTCCCTGTAACTGGCGGCGGTTTCTTACGTCGTAAAGTTGGTGAAGTTCGCGCAGTTAATGACGTAAGTCTTGAAGTTCGCGAAGGCGAGACTGTGGCTTTGGTGGGTGAGTCTGGTTCTGGAAAGTCCACCACGTTAATGGAGATTATGAGCTTAAAGAAGCCTGAGTCTGGTTCTATTCGCGTTTTTGGCACTGATCTGAACGATAAGCTCACTCGCGATGAAAAGCGAGTTCTTCGCTCTAAGATTCAGTACGTGTTCCAGGATCCTATGAGCTCACTTGATCCTCGTATGCTTGTTTACGATATTTTGGCTGAGCCTTTACATGTGCAGCATAAGTCAAGGGATGAGATTCGTGATCGTATTGCGGAGCTTATGCAGTTGGTTGAGTTGAATCCAGATCAGGTTGATAGATTCCCAACTCAGTTCTCTGGTGGTCAACGTCAGCGTATCGCTATTGCTCGCGCTTTGGCTGTGAACCCTAAGTTGCTTCTTCTCGATGAACCTGTATCTGCATTGGATGTTTCTATTCAGGCAGGTATTATCAACTTGCTTGAGGATTTGCAAGATAAGCTTGGTGTTGCTTATTTGTTCGTGGCTCATAATATGGCTGTAGTTCGTCACATTTCTAGCCGTATTGCAGTTATGTATCACGGGCGAATTGTGGAATCTGGTGAGACTGATGCTGTGTTTGATAATCCTCAGCATCCGTACACAAAGGCTCTGATTAGTGCTGTGCCAATTCCAGATCCTACTGTTGAGAAGCATCGTCAGCGTATTATTCTTTCTGAAGAAGATAATTTTGATGATGTTCCAAGTATTCTGAACTAGCATTTGTTTGTTTATCTAAACATTTGTTTATAAGAATTTAGGTTTAGAAAAATCGCGTGTGTCATGTCGACATGCGCGATTTTTTTCGTTCAATCTTGAAAAAATCAAAAAAAGTAAAATATTTTGTTTTTTATATGATTTTAACTAAAAAATTTTCTGTATGTTGATTTTTTAATAATGAATTGTAGCTTTTTAGCGTAAATACCGAATAACAAAAGTTGATATACACATTTTTTTAAAAAACTCGTAACACAAAATGTCAGAAGATTGGCTATACTCTACACACATACCGGAAGAATGGACATCATCCGGGGAATGAGAGGAATCATGAAAAATACAAATGCAGGTAAACTCACTGTATTTGCTGCAGCTGCTCTTTCAGTAGCAATGCTACTTGGAGCATGCGGTGGCTCTGGCAAGTCTGGAAAGGCTACAATCACTGAGTCTCCAGCTGGTGTTGACACATCCTACACTGGTGCACTCCCGATGCCAGATATAAACAAGCGTTACGATAATCCACAGCCACGTGAAAACGTTAAGGATGGCGGCACTTACACAGTAGCTATGCCAACTATCGGTCCAAACTGGAATTACGCTTCTAATGACGGTAACTCTAGTTACATGGCTACTTTGTGGAGCTTCTACCAGCCAAATCTTATGGCTTACGACACTGTAAAGGGTGAAAAGATTAAGTACAATCCTGACTACATCACTTCTGTGAAGAAAGTCAGCGATAATCCACTCGTAGTTCAGTACAACTTGAATCCAAAAGCAAAGTGGAATGATGGCACTGACATCGACTGGACTGCTTTCAAGGCAACCTGGCAAACTATGAACGGTGCAGATCCTGATTACTCAGTGGCTTCCACTGAAGGCTATGACTGCATTAAGAGCGTTGAGAAGGGCTCTAATCCAAAGCAGGTTGTTGTAACCTACGATAAGCCATGCGCCACTTGGGAATTGCTCTTTGCTCCACTCGTTAACCCGAAGTCAGTGGATGTTAAGACCTTCAACCAAGGCTGGGTTGACAATCCTCACAACGAATGGGCTGCAGGTCCATTCAAGATTCAGTCTGCTACCGAAGATCAGGTTGTTTTCGTGCGTAACCCTAAGTGGTGGGGCAAGAAGGCAAAGCTTGACAAGGTTGTTGTGAAGCGTATGGAAGATACTGCTTCTATGAACGCTTTCAAGAATGGCGAAATTGACGCTGTAACAGATGCCATCAGCTCTAAGGAACAGATCACTACCGCTCGTAGTGTTAAGGATGCTCAGCTTCGTTACGGCTACAGCACCAAGATTCGCGTGTTGAACTTCAACGGTACGGCTGGTGCTCTTAAGGATAAGGCTGTTCGTAAGGCTGTTGTTCAGGCATTCGATCCAGCTACATACAACAAGATTCAGTTCCAGGGTATGAACTGGAAGAGTGAGCAGCCAGGTTCTGAGCTTCTCTCCATGTTCCAGGAAGGCTACAAGAATAATCTTCCAGCAGAAGCCAAGTACAACGTTGCTAACGCAAAGAAGACTCTTGAAGCTGCTGGCTATAAGATGGGCAGCGATGGCTACTATGCTAAGGATGGTAAGACACTTGAGGTTTCCTTCACCTTCTTCGGTGACGATTCTCTCCAGGCTGCTCTTGCTAATGCATTCCAGGCCATGATGAAGAAGGCCGGCATCAAGTGCAAGACCGTAAACCAGCCTGCTGCTAAGTTCCAGAAGGTTGTTGCAGCTCACAATTACGAAGTTCTTCCATTGGCATGGCAGTCCACATCACCATTGAGCTTCTTGTCTGCAGCAAGCCAGGTTTACAAGTCTGATAGTGATTCCAACCTCGGTCTCGTTGGCAATAAGAAGATTGATGAAGTCCTCGCCAAGGTTGGTAAGACCTACGATTACAAGGAACAGACTGATTATGCTAACAAGGCTGAATCTATGGCCTTCGCAGAGTATGGCACAATCCCAGTTTCTGCTCCTCCAATCTACCATATTTACAAGAAGGGCTTTGCTAACGCAGGTCCTGCAGGATATGCAAGCGTCTACCCAGAAGATATGGGTTGGCAGAAGTGAGTAAAATCTTAAGATTGCATAATATTATGTGAACTTAAAGTTTTACTAAAACTATCTTGTATACGTGTGGCGTGTAATCTTACGATTGCGCGCCACACATTTTTGTCTAAGGTATAAAATTATTTAGTCTTTTCGCAAAAGCAAGGTCGTAAAAGTAAAGTCGCGAGAGAACAAGGAGAAAACAGCGCATGTACGTAAACCCAACCAAACGCAAAGAAGCAAGTAACGTGCGCTGGATACTTCAATATTGCAAACCAGATATGTGGAAAGTTGGAGTATCTCTTATACTTTTTGTCATAAACGACACTATCGCAATGATTATGCCACTGCTATCCGGTTACATAGTCGATCAAATTATTGTAGGACGTCACCACAATTTACTAACTCGCATATGCATACTGATGATAGTGCTAACAATATTTAGAGTCGGAACTCGCTATGCGTACCAAATGCTTATGGAAAAGTTTGGTCAAAATGCAGTGTATAGACTCGTAAGTGACGAGTATGAAAAATTACATTCACTAGACTTTACATATTTTAATCACACGCGCACAGGCGACATTATGAGTCGCATGACTTCCGACACTGATGCAATTCGTCACGTTTTAAGCTGGGTATCATATCAAGCATTAGATTGTGTTGTTATGTTTATATGCGCTTTAAGTATTATGACAACAATCGAGTGGAGACTAGCATTAGCTTTAGCTGCCACAACTCCAATACTATTTTTACTTACACGAGCTCTTAGTAAAAAAGCTAGACCAAAATTCTTAGCAATTCGCGAATCATTCGCACGAATGAATTCCATGGTAGAAGAAAATATCGAAGGTAATCGCGTAGTAAAAGCTTTCGTGCGAGAATCTTTCGAGACGGAAAAATTCGATGAACGTAACGAAGATTATTTCCAGAGAAATATTACCTTGGCAAAAAACACTCAAAAATACATGCCTTGGATTGACGGCATGGGATTTATTCTAGAGCTTATAACAGTAGGCTTTGGCGGTTGGTTAGTATTAAACGGAAGTATGACTTTAGGTGCATTCGTAACATTTAATAGCTTCCTGTGGATGCTTAATATGCCTGTAAGAATGACAGGATGGCTTATTAACGATTGGCAGAGATTCAATGCAGGATGCGTAAATATTCGCAAGTTGCTAACCGAAAAATCGCATATTGTTGATTCCAAATCTGCAAAAAAGCAAAGTGATATGCTTGGAGAAATTCGTTTTGAGCATGTTGACTTCGCTTTTCCAGATGATCAAGATGCGCCTATTTTGCACGATATTAATTTAGATGTTCCGGCAGGTAGCAAACTCGGTATTTTAGGCGAAACTGGTTCTGGAAAGTCAACACTTGTAAGCCTTATTTCACGTTTTTATGATCCAACTAAAGGCAGAGTATTAATAGATGGAAAAGATATTAAGGATTGGCCGTTAGAAGTATTAAGAAGTAAAGTAAGTGTTGTTGCTCAGGAAACATTCCTGTTTTCCGACACTATTGCAGGAAATATTAGCTTCGGATTGCCTTCTGCTAATGAAAATAATGAGTCATTCAGCAAAGATATTCGACGAGTTGCACGTATAGCTGCAGCAGATGAATTCATTATGAGCATGCCAGAAGGCTACGAAACAGTTGTAGGAGAACGAGGAGTAGGACTTTCTGGTGGGCAAAAACAAAGATTGAGTTTGGCTCGCGCTCTAGCAAATAATCCTGCAATTTTGATTATGGACGACACTACTTCTGCAGTAGATATGGAAACAGAAGCACATATACAAAAAGAGTTGAAAAAACTTGACGGTACGCGCACAGTTATTACAATCGCGCATCGTATTTCATCAGTTAAAGATGCAGACATAATTGTTGTGCTAGATCACGGAAAAATAGTTGAACGCGGAACTCATGAGCAGCTTGTTGCAGCTCACGGACGGTACTGGGAAATTTACAGTAAGCAATTAGGCGTGCAAATCGGCAATGCTTCAGGATTTGAAACAAAAGGGGAGTAACAGTGTCGAAACGCAACACATTCCGAGAAGACGAAAGTCAAGAAGAACGCGTTAATGTGCGAGAACTGCTGCAAGTTCGAAAATATATGAAACCGTACTTATGGCAGTTGCTCCGCGTAATACTTGTAGTTATTAGCGGAAGCATAATTATGACAGCAATGCCTATGATCACCAAAACACTCATAGACGTTGTTCTTCCGAGCAAAAATGTCACATACTTGTACGAAATTATCGCCGTATTTTCCGTGTTAATCATACTGTATGAGTTAGGTTTAGCATACAGAACATTAGCAATCACGCGTATTGGTCAGCTTATGATTAAAGATATGCGTCGAGATATTTTCACGCATGTGCAATCATTATCTTTTGACTATTTTGATTCTCGTCCGCATGGGAAAATCTTAATTCGTATAGTGAACTACATAAATACGTTATCTGACACGCTCTCGTCAGGTTTAATTAACGTATTTTCGGATTTATTTGTACTTATTATAACCATGATCGCCATGTTCGTTATAGACTGGCGAATGGCGTTGTGGAGTCTTGTACTATTCCCACTATTTCTTATATGGACGCGCACGCTACAAATATTGCAGCGCAAAGCTTCACGCAAACTATCAAATAAGCAGAGTAATCTAAACGCATACTTACACGAGTCGATTGCGGGAGTAAAAACTACACAAACTTTCGCAAGAGAAGCTGAACAATACGCTACTTTCCAAGAACAACAGTCAGATGTTCGTAGCGCGTGGATGCGTAATGTAAGTGTGCAAATGCTTTTATGGCCAGGAGCATTCATTATTGAAAGTGCTGCAATTTCTTTACTGTACTATGTAGGAATTTCAAACATAGGAAATATGAATGTAAGCACTGGAACTCTTATAGCTTTCGTATGGTATTCAAGCACATTCTGGGAGCCGGTAGTAAATATTGGTAATTTTTATACTCAGCTAGTTACTTGTTCAGTGTATCTTGAGCGCATTTTTGAAACGCTTAAAATCAAGCCAAATATTATCGACAAAGATGATGCCATAGAATTGCCGAAAATTAAAGGCAAAGTGGACATAAATGATGTTGTATTCAGATATGAAGATGATGGAAAACCAATTTTGAATTTGGTTGATTTGCATGTTAAACCTGGTACTACTGTGGCTCTAGTAGGGCCTACAGGTGCAGGAAAAACAACTCTCGTAAGTCTTCTTTCCAGATTCTATGACGTATCGGAAGGTTCAATTACCATAGACGGTCACGACGTGCGTTCAGTAACATTAGCCTCTTTGCGTAAACAAATGGGCGTTATGCTGCAAGACAGTTTTATTTTCAGCGGAACAATTCGTGAAAATATTCGATACGGTAAACTCGATGCAACTGACGAAGAAATCGAAGCTGCGGCTCGAGTAGTTCATGCGCACGAGTTTATTGAAGAATTGCCTAAAGGTTACGATACGCAAATCGAGGAAAGAGGAGCAACTCTTTCTGCAGGACAAAGGCAACTTATATCTTTTGCAAGAGTTTTACTAGCAAACCCACGCATTTTGATTCTCGACGAAGCAACAAGCAACATCGATACTCGCACAGAAGAAGCATTACAGGCTGGCTTAGCTCAGCTGCTAAAAAATCGCACTTCTTTCGTAATTGCGCACAGACTTTCAACAATTGAAAACGCTGATTTGATTTGCGTAATAGACCATGGGCAAATTATGGAACGTGGCACGCACAATGAACTTATGGCCGCAAAAGGATCGTATTATCGTCTTGTTCAATCGCAGTATGCTGCAATTCGTCAAGCGGTTGCGTGAGCGTGAAATAAGTGTTTGCGCGAGTGTGAAGCTGCGTGAGTAAACTAAACAGTATGAGTAAACATCATCGCGAGCATAATTGGGCACCCGCATTAGCGTCACTTGCGGAAGACGAAATCGTAACTGAAGAGCCGAGATCATCAGTATGGGAAAATCTTATTAAAGAAGGAATAAGAATAGCTGACGATCACACTCACATGCTTAGCGTAGTAGATTTCGCGCATAATCTAAACAAAGAGCTAGAAGAAAAGGGACGTGATTTAATAGTTGAGCCGACTGCAGAAGATCTAATTGCACAAGCAAACTCAGCTGGAGTTTCGAATATGCTAGAAGTAGGTTGCGAATATCCAGATTGGGAGCCAACAATTTCTTTTGCAAAAAATCACGAAGATTCTGTGCGTGCAGCATTAGCAGTGCATCCTAATGAAGCTGTTTTACACGGGCATCGTGGAGCAACAGGGCCGGATGGTTTGCCTCTTTCTTACAAGCCTTATCACGATATTCCATTCGATGAAGCGATGCAGCATCTACACTCTTTAGTAGTAGAAAATTCAAAAGAAGTGGTTGCAATTGGCGAAACAGGATTAGATTATTTTCGTACGGGAGAGGCAGCTCGTAACGCGCAGCGAGAAGCTTTTCGAGATCATATTGCTCTAGCAAAAGAGTTAAATCTACCTTTGCAAATTCACGATCGTGATGCTCACGAAGACGTTGTAAAAATATTATTGCAGGATGGAGCTCCTTCTAGAACAGTATTTCATAGTTACGCTGGAGGAGTGGATCTAGCCGAAGTTATAAAAGAAAACGGCTGGTACGCAAGTTTTTCAGGAACATTAAGCTACAAAGGAAACGAAGATTTACGAGAATCTGCAAGAATTATTGGATTAAGTCACATAACAGTAGAAACTGACGCTCCATATCTTACGCCTATGCCGTATCGAGGGCGTCCTAATGCGCCTTATATGGTGCCGTATACATTGTGCGCACTAGCAGATACGCTTAATCTTCCACTACTAACAGTTGCTAAAGAGACGCGTTTGAATACTCGAAAGATATACGGTTTTTGATTTCGTAGCGTTGCCACTTTGCGAGATATAGCCTGAGTTGTATACAATAATCCAAGACGGAATAAAACTGTGAAGGTGTGGGCAAGGTTTTCTCGTGCGTATTGTGTGAGAAACTTGGCTTATGGAGGAACAATCTAGCATGACGAAGTCACGCGTTTCCGAACCATCGAATGATGGTCTGAAGGATCCTCGCAACGGCGCGAAAGATTCCGAGAAAAGTCCGAAGACTCCAAAGAGTCAAAAAGATGCTATCTTACGAGCAGCTTCATTTACGAAAGCTCCGAAAGTTTCGCATAAAACTACTACTCGAGAAGAACGAGAAGTTTTAGCGCAGCAGCAGGCTCAAGAAGTAAAAGAAGCAGAAAAACTCGTAGCTAGTGCAATTAGTGGACCGTTCGGACGTTGGTGGGCTAAAATACAAACCAGCTCCGACCGTTTTACTCTCGGCATGGCAATTGTTGCTCTTGGCGTTGTGTATGGAGACATAGGTACGTCCCCTCTTTATACGGCTCAAACATTTTTAGCTGGACAAGGTGGATTGCAGAACATTAATCGCGAAGCAATATTTGGCATGCTTTCGCTACTGTTCTGGTCTATTACGCTTATTACCACCGTGAAGTATGTGTTTGTTGCTATGCGAACCGACAATAATGGTGAAGGTGGTATTTTTGCTCTCTACTCGCTTATTCGTAGGCGAGCAGCATGGTTAGTGATACCTGCAATGATTGGTGGAGCCGCTTTTCTAGCAGATTCTGTTCTTACGCCTGCAGTATCTATTTCTTCTGCAGTCGAAGGTTTGCGCACTATTGAAGCATTTAGGCCTGTTTTCTTAGAAAATGAGAACTTATCATTGATGATTACGATAGTGATCATTGTGCTACTTTTCTCAGTTCAGCAGCGCGGTACAGAACGCATTGGTAAAGTGTTCGGAATCGTAGTTATGGTTTGGTTTGCATTCCTCGCTCTTACCGGCATAGTGAATATTGGAAGCGACTGGACTATTTTTGAAGCTCTTAACCCTGTTTACGGCATAAAATTCTTGTTCAGTCCGAATAACGTTCAAGGCCTTGCGTTGATGGGTATTATCTTCCTTTCAACCACTGGTGCTGAAGCTTTATATTCTGACATGGGTCATGTTGGTAGAGGAAATGTTTACGTAACGTGGCCGTTTATTAAAATTGCGCTTCTACTTAACTACTTTGGTCAAGGCTCTTGGATGCTTCAGCATAAGGGAGATAAAGACCTGTGGAATGTTGATGCTTTAAATCCGTTCTTCCAAATGCTAAGCCCTGATGTGCGTTATATTGCTGTTGTTCTTTCAGTAACTGCAGGTATTATAGCCTCTCAAGCTCTTATTACCGGCGCGTACACAATGGTTTCTGAAGCTACAAGCTTGAATTGGATGCCTCATTTGCAGGTAAGATATCCAGCTCGTACAAGAGGACAGCTCTATATTCCTGTAGTTAATTTTGTATTGTGCCTAGCGACTTTAACAGTGCTCGCAGTATTCAAAGATTCAGAGCATATTTCTGGAGCCTACGGTTTGGCGCTTACCTTAACTATGTTAGCTACAACTACACTTCTTGCAGTGCATATGTGGTATCAGCGTAAGCGTTTTGGTGCGTTTATTTTTGCAGCTGTATTCTTGCTTATCGAGGTTACGTTCTTCATAGCTTCTATGGCGAAGTTTATGCACGGCGGCTGGTTTACTATGCTTCTCGGTGCTTCCATTTTGATTATTATGATTACGTGGAATGATGGCACTAAAATTGAGCGTTCTCAGCGTTTGCACATGAAGCCTAAAGATTTTCTGCCTGTGCTTGATAAGCTGCATGGAGATTTTCGTATCCCGTATTTTGCAGATAATATCGTGTATTTGACGTCTGATAGAGAAATGAAGCGTCTCGATACTGGTATTTTCTTCTCAATTTTCGCGGATCACCCTAAGCGTGCTAGAGCTTGGTGGGCTGTGTCAGTTGAAACTGATGATTCTCCGTTTACTCGTGAATATTGCGTAGAAAATTTCGGAACTGACTATCTATTTAGAGTGCGTATAAAACTTGGTTTTAAAGTTTCGCCTTCTATACCAGCGTATTTGCATCAAATTATGCACGATTTATCGCATACAGGTGAACTTCCGCAACAGAAATCTGTTTATCCGAAGGTAGATGCGGATCCTGATATTGGTCCAATTCGTTACGTTCTTCTTCACAAAGCTTTGATGCCTGAATCTAATATTTCTGCACGCGCGGCTTTGTCTCTAAAAATGAAGTATGCCATTCGTCATATTGCAGGAACGCCTGTTAAGTGGTTTGGACTTGCGCCTTATAATCCGATTGTTGAAGTGCAGCCTTTATTTGTCTCTACTCGCAGGCCTCCGCGTCTTAAGCGTGAAGAGTATGAATCGAGGGCAGTGCGTTCTAAGCAAGCTGCTGCTGTTGGAGAGGTTTCTGCTTCTGCTACTTCTTCTACTGAAGTAATTCGAACATTACGCGATGTTGAGAAAACTCAGAATTTAGATGCCTTGCATATGAATTCTGATTCTGTTAAAACGCAAAATATGCAGTCTGTTGGCAACAAAGTAAGCAAAGTAAGCGATAATTCGGATGCAGAGCAAACTGCTGTTATGAATGTGAATGATATTGCTTCAGCTAATGTGATTATTGCAGACGATAAGATTTCGAACACTGGTAATATTTCACCAATAGTTGAGACTAGGATTGTTGCTCCTTTGCCTGCGAATATTAATGGAGATTCGCGTCTTGCTGCTATGGTTCGCATGACAGAAGAAGCTGAATCAGATGATGCTGCAAATTCTTTAGACGAGTCTTCCTCTATTGAAGCTATTCCAGCTGAGTCTGTTGTTTCAGCTGAGTCTACTCCAGCTGAGTCTACTGAAACTGAGTCTGTATCAGATAAGTCTGTATCAGATAAGTCTTCTGATAAAAAATCAGCTAGTAAGAAAAATTCCGCAAAATCTCGTAAGTGAGTGCCATTATGGTTTACGCTGCAAACGATGAGTTTTCTGCATCGTGCGAAAATCGGGTCAACGATGTTCGTATTGTAAATCTGCCTGATTTTTCAGAAGTTGAGCATTTGCATTGCGAGATTTCGCCTTCTTCTGCAGCGTACAATCTTATTCACTCTCATTGTGTTGTTATTGCGACTATTTCATGGCAGCTTGCTCATCATCAAAACGTTTTGCTTGCTGCGAAAACTGACGTTCCTATGAGTGATGTATTGCGTAAAAGAGCTTCACTCGCAAAAGATGGAATGATTAATTTGATAGGAGATAAGCCTCTGCCTGAAGTCGTTGGCGGTTATGCTCCTACGCGTTATGTTGATGAGTATGCTGCATGCATTGGTGGCTTATTGCATGATATAGGAACGTATAAGGTTCTTGCGAAGAATGGTAGTTCTGACGACGACGAGTTACGTTTTGACGGTCCTCGCTACATTTTGCATGGCATTAGGGGCTATAACTATTTACTTAAACATGGCGTTAGTGAAGAAGCTGCGCAATTTGCGCGCAATCATACTGGTGTTGGTTTAACTAAAGAACAAGTGATTGCTCAAAAGCTTCCTTTGCCTTATGCTGATTACCTGCCGCTCACTGTTGAGCAGGAAATTGTTATGGTTGCAGATAAGTACAATAGTAAATCGATTCCGCCTAGATTTTTGACAGTAGACTCTTACAGGCGTAAAGCGGCTCGTTTTGGTGAGAGTAACGCTAGAAAGTGGATGCAGCTCGTTGAAAAATATGGGGAGCCTAATATAGCTGTTTTAGCTGATAGGTTTAATATGCGAGTTTCTTAAGTTTTTTCTTTGCTTTTTCTTTACTTTATTAGAAGACTGCGTTTGTGCTTTTGATTTTTGACGGGATATTTGTTTTTTGTTTCCGTTTTTGGTTTGTTTTTGTGTTTTTGGTTTGTGACACGCCCGGTTTTTTGGTTTGTGGCGTGTTTTTTGTTTATTT
>CAMYPN010000028.1 GCA_947292085.1 uncultured Gardnerella sp.
ATTCTGTGTTCCGAATTGACCATTATTTAGGCAAGGAAACTGTGCAAAATTTGCTAGCTTTCCGCTTTGCTAACGCAATGTATGAGCCGATTTGGAACGCAAATTACGTTGATCACGTGCAAATTACAATGGCTGAAGATATTGGCATTGGCGGAAGAGCTGGATACTACGATGGAATCGGTGCTGCTCGCGACGTGATTCAGAACCATTTGCTTCAACTTATGGCTCTTACTGCTATGGAAGAGCCTGTAAGTTTCCGCGCTAGCGATTTGACTGCTGAAAAAACAAAAGTTTTATCCGCAATCAGACTTCCTCAGGACTTGGCTGCTAATACTGCTCGAGGACAGTATGCAGCCGGCTGGCAAGGATCATATAAAGCTGTTGGATATTTAGAAGAACAAGGTATTGATCCTAAAAGCACTACTGAAACGTACGCCGCAGTGCGACTAGATGTTGATACTCGCCGTTGGGCTGGAGTTCCGTTCTACTTGCGTACAGGCAAACGTTTAGGTAAGCGCGTCACAGAAATTGCTGTTATTTTTAAGCGCGCTCCGCATTTGCCGTTTGAGTCTACTGCTGTAAGAGAACTTGGAAGTAACGCTATTGTGATTCGAGTTCAGCCGGACGAGGGTGTTACTATGCGCTTTGGTGCGAAAGTTCCTGGAGGAACTGCTATGGAAGTGCGTGACGTTTCTATGGACTTTAGTTACGGACGCTCTTTTACAGAAAGTTCCCCTGAAGCTTACGAGCGATTAATTCTTGACGTGCTTCTTGGAGAGCCTCCACTGTTCCCGACTACTGAAGAAGTTGATTTGAGTTGGAAAATTCTCGATCCTATTGAGGAATTCTGGAGTTCTCTTGGCACACAACCTCAACCGTACCGCGCTGGAACGTGGGGTCCTGCAGAAGCTGATGCCATGCTTGCTCGCGATAATCGCCATTGGAGGCTGCCATGATTATCAATCTTTCTGATACTAATACCAGCAAAATTGCAGCTAAAATCGACGAGTTGCACGAAGAGCGTGGTGAATCTGCTACTGGCCGCGTGCTTACTTTACTTATCGATACGACTTTTAAAGAGTTAGAACATGCGCTTGAAGCTGCGAATAATGCAAGCCGCGAGCATCCGTGCCGAGTTATTGCCATGGTTCGTGACTGGTCTAGTGAACACGCAGCTGAACGTGGTGAAATCGTGCCAAATCTTGACGCTCAAGTGCGTTTTGGTGCGGATGCTGGCGCTGGCGAAATCATTATTTTGTATCCGCATAATGGTTTAGTTCGCCACCCGGATACGCTTGTTATTCCGCTACTTGTGCCAGATGCACCGATTGTAGCATGGTGGCCAACTGATGCTCCTGAGGATCCTGCTCACGATTTGCTTGGAGCTATGGCAAGTAGCAGAATCACTGACGCTCAGCGAGCAAGCGATACTCTTAAAACTGTACAAAACTTGCGCAAAAACTGGTCTCCTAAAGATGTTGATTTATCTTGGACGCGCTTAACTCCTTGGCGTGCACTACTTGCTTCTATGCTTGATCAGCCACCTCATTTACCTATTATTAGTGCGAAAGTTACTGGCCCTACTCACTATGTGTCTTTGCATTTGCTTGCAGCTTGGTTGAAGAGCAGTTTGCACGTACCGGTTGAAGTAGTTGAAAATCCTAATGCTCAAGCAATTACTTCCGTAACTTTAGAGCGCGAGGACGGGACATTGTCCCTTACTCGCCCTGCTGGTGGAGATCAAGCTTTGATTAGTCTTCCCTATCAGACTGCTCAGCCTATTGCGCTTCCTATACGAACTTTGGATGATTGTTTGAGTGAAGAGTTGCGTAGAATTGATCCCGACGAGATTTATGCACAACTTGTACTAGATAATCCAACCGAAAATTCGTGAAACATTACGTGAAACATTACATAAGTAAAGTAATACGTAAATGAAACACTAGGAAACTAAAGCGAAATTAAAAGTAGCGAAAAAATCGTTTAAAAATAAGAAATTGAGGAAATGAATATGGTAGATAATGAAGTCACCTTTGCGCATAACTCTGTAGTTTACGGCTATGATAATCGAGATGTACTGGCAGCTGTTGCAGCACAACGCTTGGTGACTCTTATTATGGAATCACAGAATGATGTGCGAAATCTGAATAAGCCATTTCATTTATTACTTACTGGCGGCACTGACTCTATTAGAATGTTCCAGATGCTTGCTAGTAACCCACTTTTGCCAGCAATTAATTGGAATTTAGTACATATTTGGTGGGGCGACGAACGATTTGTCTCATATGACAGCGATGAGCGTAACGCAAGAAAAGCTCGTGAAATTCTTCTTGATATGCTTACTTCCAACAAAGTTTTGCCTGAATCACATGTTCACGAAATGCCAGCTGACGATAGAAGTGTTGATGAAGTAGTTAACGCAAGTGATGTTGAAAATGCTGCTCTTCTTGATGAAGCAGCACGCGAGTATGAGGAAGAAATTACGGGGCTGCTTGGAAAGGAACCTGTGTTTGATTTAGCTGTACTCGGAATGGGACCTGACGCTCATATGGCTTCACTTTTCCCAGGTTTGCCGCAGGTAGAAAATCGAAATCGTTTAGTTCTTGGCGTGAATCACTCCCCTAAGTTGCCGCCTATGCGCTTAACTCTTACCGTTCCTGTATTAGCTCACAGTCGCCGTACTTGGTTCTTAACTGCAGGAGAAGAAAAGGGAGTTGCTTTAATGAATGTACTTTCTGGTGATAATAATCCAGAATACCCTGCGTCTTTTGCAAACGGAACTGACGAAATCTGCTGGTTTACTACAGCAGAAACTTTGCAAGCTGCAATCCAATAATCTGCATAATATTCAGAACAATAAAATACAGGCCTCTGCATAATAATACAAAGGCCTGTTGGTTCTAAATATTATTTTAATTTAGTCTTGCTTTACTTCTGGGCGATTAGGATCTGCCCACAAAGTGTGGAATACGCCTGGCTCGTCAATGCGACCGTAAGTGTGCGCACCGAAGAAATCGCGCTGAGCCTGAATAAGTGAAGCTGGCAAACGCTTGGAACGCAAGCCATCGTAGTATGCAAGCAAGCTGGAGAATGCTGGAACAGGCACACCATGCTCCACTGCGCGCGCAATAACCCTACGCCACGCAGCCTGAGACTTCTCAATAGCAGCCTTAAAGTAAGGAGCAAAAAGCAAAGAAACGCTTGCTTCACCAGACTCAAAAGCCTCAGAAACGCGAT
Source organism: uncultured Gardnerella sp. (assembly GCA_947292085.1). GTDB lineage: Bacteria > Actinomycetota > Actinomycetes > Actinomycetales > Bifidobacteriaceae > Bifidobacterium. The sequence goes on from CAMYPN010000028.1 coordinate 3,238, forward strand.
TCAAGAACTGAGCGCGAATAATGCATCCACCACGCCAAATGCGAGCAACCGCAGCCTGATCAATCTTCCAATCATGTTCAATCGCAGCAGCGGCAATCTCGTCAAAGCCCTGAGCGTAAGAAACAATCTTAGAAGCGTACAAAGCTTGGCGAATATCCTCAATAAACGCCTTACGCTCAGCATCGTTCAAATCAAAATGCATATCTGGACCAGTCAAACCCTGATTTTCAGCAGCTTCTCGCAAAGCAACCTGGCTGGAAAGTCCGCGAGCAAACACGGCTTCAGCGATACCCGTAACTGGTATTCCGAGCGAAAGTGCAGACTGTACAGTCCAAGTACCAGTACCCTTCATGCCAGCGTGATCCACCATCATCTCAACCAAAGGCTTACCAGTCTTAGCATCCTTCTGACGAAGCACATCAGCTGTAATTTCAATCAAATAAGAATCAAGTTCGCCCTTATTCCACTCGCTGAACACGTCCGCAATTTCGTCGGACTTCATTCCCAAACCGCGAAGCATTAAGTCGTAGCTTTCAGCGATAAGCTGCATATCTGAGTACTCGATACCATTGTGAACCATCTTCACAAAGTGGCCAGCACCATCAGTACCAATATGCGTTACGCAAGGTTCACCTTCTGCAACAGCCGCAATCGACTTCAAAATAGGGCCAAGAGTCTTCCAAGATTCCTCAGTGCCACCAGGCATCATCGAAGGACCGCGAAGCGCACCTTCTTCACCACCAGAAACACCGCAACCAACGTAATGAAGTCCACGCGCGCGGATGTCGCGCTCTCTGCGAATCGTATCTTCAAAGTAAGAGTTTCCACCGTCGACAATAATGTCTCCCGGCTCCATAGCATTTGCAAGCTCTTCAATAACAGCATCAGTAGGAGCGCCAGCTTTTACCATGATGATTGCAGTGCGAGGACGCTTCAGAGAAGCAACGAATTCTTCGACAGTTTTAGCCGGCACAAAAGCACCTTCGCTACCGTGCTCATTCATCAAAGTTTCAGTGCGTGAATAATGACGATTGTAAACAGCAACTGTATTGCCGTGATGCGCAAGATTACGCGCTAAATTCGACCCCATAGCCGCCAAACCAACAACGCCAATATTTGCCTGGGCTTCCGTCATAATGACACCTCTTATCTTTTATCTTGTTATATTTGCACGCACGCTTTGCGTACTCAAGCAATCTGCATTAAATATAAAATGCACAATTTTTACTTAGCGTTACGCCCCTTCAAGAAACGCACTTTTTAATTTTATCTACCTATATGCACAAGGAAGTATATTGCGAAGATATGTGAAAATTCTTAATAAATTTTGTGATATAAATTACATTTTCATACAGCATAAATATCATCCAAAATCTTTTTATCAGCACGACACGCTTACAAACACGCTATTTTTAGATATTTTAAACAATAACTATATGTAGTGTTTGCATAATCGACACACCACTATAAATAGTGCTTATTCGGAGTAAGCTAACTATTTGGCTTTTGTCGATACAACAAGGAATTACAGAAATTCCCCATCACCAGAGGAGATTGAAATGACTATTACAGTGTTTACTAAACCTCATTGCCCGCAGTGTGATGCCACTAAGCGACAGTTCACAAAACTTGGCGTGAACTTCGAAACTGTAGATTTGTCAAAAAGCCCTGAATCACTCGAACAGTTACGAAATGCAGGTTACCGTCAAGCGCCTGTAGTAATTGCTCCAGACGCATCCTGGAGTGGGTACCGTCCAGATTTAATTGCGCAAATTGCGGATAAACTCGGATCTTCCGCAGAAACAGCAAAAGAAGCATAAAAATGTGTGATCAAGAAAATATGTCACAACCAAGCGAGCCAGAAGCGCGCGCACAAGGCGAATCAATCGGAGCTGTAGTCTATTTTTCTTCCGTCTCCGAAAACACACTACGATTCGTAAAAAATTGCGATTTTCCAAGCAACAATGTGAACGTATATCGCATACCGCTTCGACCAAAAGAGCCAGAATTGCACGTTCGCGAACCATACGTTTTAATCGTGCCAACTTACGGCGGCGGAAACATTAAGAAAGCGATACCGATTCAAGTGCGCAAATTCTTAAATAATCGCGAAAATCGTTCGTTTATTCGCGGAGTAATTTCTTCCGGAAATACGAATTTTGGAGAAGCATATTGCGCTGCAGGCGGTCAAATTGCAGGAAAGTGCGGCATCCCAAATATGTACTCGTTTGAGCTCACGGGAACTCAAGAAGATATAGAAAAAGTAGCGCAAGGCATACCGAGATTTTTAAGGCAATTAAAAGAAACAGAAGAAACGAAATAAACAAAAAGCACATAAGCAACAAAAACAACCAGCGTTTGAAAAGCAAAAATAACGCACGAGGAAAGGAATAAACACCATGAACAGCACGGATCCGATGAGCGAATCTACTGCGCTTAATCTTGATCACACTGACGACGCTAGCACTGCTAGCAGCAGCACAACTGCCGAGCGTATTCGCAACAGCCGCGACTACCACGTTCTTAACGCCATGCTCGGTCTTTTCGACCCAGAAAAAGGCATTCAGTTTGATAAAGATCAGGAAGCAGAAAAGCTTTACGTTTCGGGTTACGTGCAAGAGCACAGCATGAAGTTTGCTTCCACTCGCGAGCGCTTGAACTATTTGATTGACAACTACTATTACAACGGAAACGTGTTCGGAAAGTACAGCGGCGAGTTTCTCGATAAGTTCTACAATCACGCTGAAGCTGCTCACCACACTTTTGGTACATTCTTGGGTGCTTTTAAGTTCTACACTTCTTACGCTTTAAAGACTTTCGACGGCAAGCAGTATTTGGAAAACTTCGCTCAGCGCGCAGCTGCAGTCGCTTTGGAACTCGCAGACGGCGACGAAAAAGCAGCGCTCAACTATTTGGACGAAATGCTCGCAGGCCGCTTCCAGCCAGCAACCCCAACGTTCTTGAATCTTGGTAAAGCTCAGCGCGGAGAGGCTGTGAGCTGCTTCCTCGTGCGTTTGGAAGATAACATGGAGTCTATTGCGCGCGGAATTAATTCTGCTTTGCAGCTTTCTAAGCGCGGCGGCGGCGTGGCTCTTTTGCTTACGAATTTGCGCGAGCTTGGCGCTCCTATTAAGCGCATCGAGAATCAGTCGAGTGGCGTTGTGCCTGTTATGAAGCTTTTGGAAGATTCATTCTCTTACGCTAATCAGCTTGGCGCTCGTCAGGGCGCTGGTGCCGTGTATATTAGCGCTCACCACCCAGATATTATGCGTTTCCTTGACACTAAGCGCGAGAACGCGGACGAGAAGATTCGTATTAAGTCGCTTTCTTTGGGCGTTGTGATTCCAGATATTACTTTCGAGCTTGCTAAGCGTAAGGAAAAGATGGCTTTGTTTAGCCCTTACGACGTTGAGCGTGAGTATGGCAAACCTTTTGCAGATATTTCTGTTACCGAACATTACGATGAGATGGTTGCAAATCCTCGCATTCACAAGAAGTACATCGACGCTCGCGAATTCTTTATGACTCTTGCAGAGATTCAGTTTGAATCCGGCTACCCTTACATTTTGTTTGAAGATACTGTGAATCGCACGAATCCTATTGAGGGTCGCATTACTATGAGCAACTTGTGCTCCGAGATTTTGCAAACTCAAGAAGCAAGCACTTATAACGCCGACTTGTCTTATAGTCACGTTGGTCGTGATATTTCTTGCAATCTTGGCTCTCTTAATATTGCTAAGGCAATGGATGGTAACTTAGGCGCAAGCGTTGATTTGGCTGTGCGCGCTCTCACTTCTGTCTCCGAGCACACTTCTATTGATTCCGTACCTTCGATTCGTCGCGGTAACGAAGAAGGCCACGCTATTGGCTTGGGTCAAATGAATTTGCACGGTTTCCTTGCTCGCGAGCACATGCAGTACGGAAGCGAGGAAGCTCTTGACTTTACAGACATGTACTTTATGACGGTTGCTTACCACGCTTATAAGGCTTCTCACGCTTTGGCTGTAGAGCGCGGCCACGCTTTTGCAAGCTTTAAGACTAGCGCTTACGCTAAGCCTGCAGGAAAAGGCAACTACTTCGATAAGTACACTGATGGCAGACGATTGCTTGAACCTAAAACTCAAAAGGTTCGCGATTTATTTGCTCGTTTCAACGTTGCGATTCCAACTGTTTCTGACTGGGAGCAGTTGCGCGATGAGATTTTGCGCGACGGCATTTACAACGAGTATTTGCAAGCTGTCCCTCCAACTGGCTCAATCTCGTACATCAACCATTCCACGAGTTCGATTCACCCGATTGCTTCTCGTATTGAGATTCGCAAAGAGGGCAAAGTTGGTCGCGTCTACTACCCTGCAGCTTACATGACGAACGACAATATGCAGTACTTTAAGGACGCTTACGAGATTGGTTGGAAGGCGATTATTGACACTTACGCTGAAGCAACTCAGCATGTGGATCAGGGATTGTCTCTTACTTTGTTCTTCCCAGACACTACTACTACTCGCGATTTGAACAAGGCTCAGATTTACGCGTGGCGTAAGGGAATTAAGACTCTTTACTACATTCGTATTCGTCAGAAGGCTTTGGAAGGTACGGAAATCGAGGGTTGCGTAAGCTGCACGCTGTAAACCTTATGGTTGCAAATCTTCCACAAATTAAATCAGAAACTTAAAAATTTATAAAACGTAAACACAAGATCAGGAGTAATTATGACAGAACTCGATCCAACAGAACTGCGCAGTAGCCTAGATAAGCCTTTCGGCACGAACCGCGTAATCGCAAGTGACCAAATGATGGCAGCTTCTATTACCCCAGCTCAGTATCGCTACCATCACGGTTCGCGAGTGCGCCCAGTTAATTGGAACAATATTGTTGACGACAAAGATTTGGACGTTTGGAATCGTCTTATTGCTAACTTCTGGCTTCCTGAAAAAGTGCCACTGAGCAACGATATTCCTTCTTGGCGTTCCCTCACCGATCTTGAGCGCAAGACAACTACTCGCGTTTTTACAGGCTTGACTTTGCTTGATACCAGCCAGGCAACTATTGGTGAGCTTTGCCAGATTGAGCACGCTCGCACTGAGCACGAGCAGGCTATTTACACGAATATTGCTTTTATGCAGTCGATTCACGCTCGCTCCTACTCCTCTATTTTCTCCACTCTTTGTTCTAGCGAGGAGATTGACGAGGCTTACCGTTGGGCTGTTGGTAACGACGTTTTGCAGCAGCGCGTTACCACTGTGCTTTGCGAGTACGAGAGTGAAGATCCGCTTAAGCGCAAGATTGCAGCAACTATGCTTTCTTCTCTGCTTCTTTACGCGGGCTTCTACCTTCCGCTTTACTTTGCTTCTCGCGGCAAGATGATGAACACTGCCGATATGATTCGCCTAATTTTGCGCGATAAGGCGATTCACGGCTACTATTCTGGCTACAAGTTCCAGCGCGGTTTGGAGCTTAGAAGCGAGAACGATAAGAAGAATCTTGAAAAGTTCACTATGAACTTGCTTGATACTTTGTACGATTTGGAAGTTGAGTATTCTGGTCAGATTTATGAAGGATTTGACTTCCACGATGACGTTTTTGATTTCGTTCGTTACAACGCTAACAAGGCTTTGATGAACCTTGGCTACCCAGCTAAGTACAGCGAAGAAGAAACTCACGTAAGCCCAGAAATTCTCGCAGCTCTTTCTCCTGCAGCCGACGAAAATCACGACTTCTTCTCCGGCTCTGGTTCCAGCTACATTATGGGCAAGTCGGTTGAAACCGACGACGATGATTGGGATTTCTAGTCACTGATTAATTATTGCACCAAAACAGTGCATACATTTAGATTCATGTGACTCGTATTTTTCTGTTAGCAGAAGAATACGAGTCACATGAATTCTAGTCTACTTCCCAATGTCCGTTCTTCCCTTTTCCAACATATCTTATATAAGAAATTTCTTTTATATACCTTGAAATTGTCTTTTCGTTAATCTTCAATTCTTCAGCCATAAATCTACGGCTAACCTTACTGTCATATTTTATCATCTCAATAATTTTACTTTTCAACTCTTCTGGAGACATTCGAGGGACATTTCGAGGGACATTTCGAGGGACATTTTCTCCCCCAACTTTCTGAGTTGCTATCTTTTTCAGAGGAATAATAGTTCTAAATATATTTCCTTCTTCAAATAACGGATTTTGTTCTGAATAAAGCTGTGTATACTTATATGTATTTCTCATACCTGATCCGAGTTCATCTGCAAGACCTATTTCTCTGAACACTTTAGATATAGCTGGATTCTTGGGAAATGGCTCAAACTTCTGTAAATCCAAAGCTCCCATACCATGAGCCAAGTTACTGTTTTCAACAACAATCTTCTCATCATCAATAATCATCTTTGCTGGTAAACCGCTTGAATAATCTCTATGCGCTAATGTATTAGAAACTATTTCGCGAAGTATTCTATCTCTTGCATTTACATTGACAATTCCATCCAAAACAAATAAATCATTCAAATGTTTTTGCCCAAACTTTATAAGCCTATCGTAACTATCTATTAGATTAGTTATAATGACGTCTCTATCATCATATCTATCCTTATTTTCCACCCTAAATATTGCGTCAGTTTTGTGTTGTGGAAGAACAGACATAATAGAGTTGTCTTTCCCAAATAAAAGTATTGCTGCCAGCGTAATGCCTTCACGTTTGGTTTCTGGATCTGTAAGAATCAAACTAGCACTTCTAAGAAGCTCCTCATTAGTCATATTTTCCCAAACATGATTTTTGTTTCGAGAAACAGCCATCTCTTTAGCTTTATCAATGATAGAATCATCAAGAAAATCAATATCAAGATTTGGATATACTCTATTAACAAAATAGCTTCCTTGCTTTCTTGAATATAACTTATACACAAGTTCAGAATTATCTGTGATATTGATATCTCCCTCATAAGATCTATCCCAAATTCTTCCATTATGACGGCACACTTGATAACCTTCTGGCACCCTTATATAAACTACTTTTTTGTCATCTACATCAAAGACTTCAGGAATCAGATAAAGCGGTGGATACATCTTTTGCGGATTGTTTATTGCAGTAGTAAATTCTTTAATAACTTTATCAATCTTATCTTTATTAACACCAACAATCTCTTTTTTATCATTTACACCAAGTAAAATATGTCCTCCATTTCTATTGTTGAAAGAACATACTGTATCAAAGACATCCTTAGTTAAAGCATCCCTAGATTCTTTAAATTCAACATCTAGTTTTTCACCATTTTTAATGAGATGCTTTATCTCTTCAGAGTTCATATCTAATCTCCAATACACACTAAAAATCGTCTTTGATAATCTTAAACTACCTCAATGCATACAAAATAACTTCTTACATTCAAATTGAACACTGAGCAAGTTAGTTACTGTAAACTTTCTAAACATTATACTGTTCACTTCACTAACACCCAACACATATTTTTCTATTCGCCTATGCAATATGTGGCGTATTTTTATTAAATAAATACTTTTACGAGACATTTTTTATCTCGTGCAAACTTTGAAAAAGCGAAAGGCAATGCGAAGACATTATTATACGAATTCAAATAGTACATATGACTGCTAAATTGAACTCAAGCTATTATAACCGCGATTATTATAATCGTAATTATAATAATCTAAATTATATTATTTTGCAATATACTCAAAGCAATCACACGTTATCGTGGCAAAAATCGCAAAATTAGCAAAAACTGCCACGATAACACGCGATTTGAGTGATGCTAGTTTAGTGGAATAACAACATTGACCAGCCACGCATCATCATCTTTTTGAGCGCTTAAAGATCCACCTAAACGTTCCACAGATTTTTTGTGGAACAGTAGCCCTTTTCCAAAAACAAGCCTTTCGTCAAACTTGTTCAACATTGAAATCGAATTCATACACATTATTTTGCATTCTCGCTCATCAACCGTAACATTCATAGAAAAATCAACGCTAGTATTGCAATGCTTGCGAATATTAGTAAGCAACTCGCTGCACATGCGAATAGCACATTGAGCTTTTTCAGTACTAACAGTTGCAGATGCAGCAAAATCACTACTCCCTGAACTTTTATCAAGCACTGTTATAGAGCCATAATATCCAAGCTGCTCGCAAATCTTACGCTCAGCTTGCAATCGTGCGCGAATATTGCATAGGAAATCAGCCAAAGTCATGCAATTATTGCCATTAGAATCATAAATAAACTGCGTGCTAACAATATTTGAATCTAAAGAATCATCATACTTATGCTCAGCTTGCTCAAGCAGGCTGATAACAAGTCTCGCTTTGGAAAGTGCATTACGCGAATGCTCAACAATCTGCTCTAACGATTCTTTTGTATGTTCATTGTTCTCAGCATATAAAGCATCCGTTGCAAGCAACGTAATATCAGTAATCTCATTGTTCACATCGTCGTGCAATTGCAATGCAACAGACGCAATATAAGACTGGAATTCACCGCGCACAATATCCATTTTTGCGCGATTATTTTCCTCCAACATGGTCAAATACTTGCGCAAAGCGTAACCGCAAATCATGGAAATAAGAATAAAACAAGGAAAAGTAAGCGGAATGTACGCCATTTTTGCAAAGTACATAATATTCAGCGAAACTATGTACGCACAAAGCAAATACTTCCACGAATCGTAAAAGCCTGCAACAAACATGCTAGCAATCAATGAAAAAAGAAAGCAAGTTGCATTTACGCCTGGTACTGCTAACGTTACGCAATATAAAATCGGAGTTACGAGGGATATTTGACGCGAAAAAGCAATCAAAAGAAATATTGCGAACATCCAAACGTATTGGCACACAGATTGCTGCGGGTTATGCCACAACCCAGCTGTATTGCAAGATTGCACATCCATTGACACTACAAGAATCGCCAATATTATGAATAAAGTTCGCTGAATTTTCCAGCTTTTAACCAACTC
>CAMYPN010000029.1 GCA_947292085.1 uncultured Gardnerella sp.
GTCGAAGTTTCTCTTAGAGCAATGTAAAAATTTTGCGATGAGAGAAACTCCGACAACTCAGCAACAACAAAAAGGAACTTTGAACAAGAACAATCGATTCGCTACAAAAAAATAGAGCGCGCGAACTTTTATTCACACGCTCTAATTTAAGCAACTGTCATCTGCTTAGCTAAGCTTAGGCTTAATTGTTGCCGCCATTTGAAGACGAATCAGACGATCCAGGACGCGATTCTCCATAGTCATCTGAAGAACCAGAGGACTTAACTGTAAGCGTAATCTGGCTACCTTTGTCAATCTTATTTCCTTCAGTAGCAGACATTTCAGATACAATATCATCATCTTTAGCAGATGGCGAAACTACAACTTTAAAGCCTTTAGCTTCAAGAATCGTCCTTGCTTGCTTCACAGTTACAGTACCCAAAGCAATATGAGGTACTTCAACCTTTGATTTACCAGAGGAAACGTAAACCTTAATTGAACTATGAGGCTTTACAACAGTTCCTGATGAAGGATCCAAACGAATTACAGAACCCTCATCTACAGAATCAGATTCCTCAGTAGTGCTATCTGTACTAAATCCAAGATTTTGCAATTCGCTGATAACTGAATCCTTAGGACGTCCAACCATTCCATCTGGGACTTTAGTCATTCCAGAAGAAATGTACAAAGTGATTGCAGAACCTTTATCTGCAAACGCTCCACCCACAGGATCAGTTCGAGTTATATGATTCTTCTTAACATCCGCACTATCTTCCACGCTCACGCCTGCAACCTTAAATCCAGCGCGCTCTAGCGCTTTACGTGCGGCTTGCTGAGAAAGATTAGTTACATCTGGGATCTTAGTGGATTGAGGCCCAGCAGAGAACCACAAAGTGACTTTGGATCCTGAAGAAACATGCTCTCCACCCCTTGGAGACTGCCTTATAAGAGTACCTTCAGGTTTAGTAGAATTATTATCGTAAATAACTTCAGCTATCAAACCTAGAGAACGCAACTTTTCACGAGCAGCATCTTGAGTTGTGGTTTCTCTGAACTCCGGAACAACAACATCCCCAGAATTCCTAGTTATCATGAGGATAAACATTAAACCGACTATAACTACAAGCGTTACAATAACACCAACTACAGCGGTTATAACTGTCTTCTTACGTTGCTTAGCTTGAACAGCAGCACGCTGAGCTGCACGAGTCGCAAACATTCCAGTATTACTAAAATCATCACCATATTGAGCAATAGGATTAAAAGTTTGCGTAGATGCAGTATCAAAAGTATTCGTGTTTTGGCTTGCAGACATTTCTGCTTGCTTACGTGCTTTCATATTTGCAAGATCCGTTAGAGGATTAAAAGCGGCAGCAACAGGGACACCACCGTTCATGAAAGCAAGAACATCATTTTTAAACTCAGCGGCAGTAGCATAACGATTTTGACGATCTTTCGCCATAGCTTTAGCGCAGATTTTATCCCACATAACAGGCAAACCTGGAACCAAAGTACTTACTGGAGTTGCAACTTCAGAAACATGCTGATAAGCGATAGAAACTGCGGAATCACCTATGAAAGGAGGTCTGCCAGTAAGCATCTCATACAATACGCATCCTGCAGAATACAAGTCAGATCGCATATCAACTTGCTCTCCACGAGCTTGCTCAGGAGATAAGTATTGTGCAGTACCAACAACACCTTGAGATTGTGTCATAGTTGTTGCTGAATCATCCAATACGCGAGCAATACCAAAATCCATGACCTTAACAACGCCCTGTTCAGAAATCATGATATTGCCAGGCTTAATATCCCTATGGATAATTCCCATTCGGTGCGAATACTCTAAAGCATTCAGCACGCCAAGAATTATTTGCTCAGCATCGCGTTGACTTAAAGCACCATTCATTTTAAGAATATCGCGAAGAGTTTTGCCCTTAACGTATTCCATAACTAAGTATGGCAAGCATTCTTCAACACCATTGTCAGTAACTACTGATTCTTCTCCAGAATCATAAATATTAACAATGTTTGGATTATTCATTTGCGCGATTGAATGAGCTTCCCTGCGGAATCTCGACAAGAAGATTTCGTCAGTAGCCAAATCAGAACGCATTATCTTCACAGCAACAGTTCTTCCAAGGCGATTATCTTCCGCTATCCTCACTTCAGCCATTCCGCCGCGGCCAATAAGCTCTCCTAGTTGGTATCGGCCATTCGCTAATGAGGTGGGCATTGTATTACTCATTGCTGCTCCTTGAGATTATTGGTATCAAAAATGTTTATTATATTTACTTTTGTTTGAGGTTCACTTTTTACACGACGAGTAGGCCGTGAATTATGGGGATTAAACGTTGAATTTTTATTTTCAAAAGAAGTCTGCTGATCTAACAATCTTCTCTCAATTTTTGAAAGAACTTTTGCAACTGTAAGAGCATCTTTTGGACGATCTTTAGGATTTTTAGCAAGCATTGACATTATGAATTGTCTTAGCTGCAAATCTATATTTTCCGGGAGCGGAGGAACAGGGTCATTAACATGCGCTGCTGCAATATCAACAGGAGTAGCGCCAGTAAAAGGCCTATGTCCGCAAAGACCTTCATATGCAACAATTCCAAGAGAGTAAATATCGGATTGCGCAGTGGCTTGCTCTCCTTGTGCCTGCTCAGGTGAAATATATTGTGCAGTTCCAACAACCATTCCATCCTGAGTAATCTGCTCTTGATCGTTTGAATACGAAACACCAAAGTCTGTAATTTTCACGCTGCCAGTTTTAGAAACCATAATATTCGCAGGTTTCACATCTCTATGTATAACGCCATGTGAATGCGCAACGAAAAGACCTCTAGCAGTTTGAATAAGAATAGGCAATAATCGCGTTGGCTCTACTACTTTTTCTTTATGATACAAATCAGCCAATGACTTACTTGGTACGTATTCCATAATTAGGAATCCAATTCCATCATGCTCATAGTAGTCAAACAAGGCAGCAATATTAGGGTGCGCAAGATTGGCAGAATTATGTGCTTCAGCGCGCAAACGCCTTAACTTAGCCTCAACATTATTAGTATCAGTCCTCAAAGCCTTGATAGCAACTACTCGTCCTAGCTGTATATCAAAGCCTTTCCAGACTTCACCCATACCACCCTGTGCAAGACGATGATCGAGGCGATATCTATTATGAACTAATTGTCCTTCTACAAGTTTCATCGAGTAAGTGCCTCCTTCATCACCGTTTTCATAATTGGCCCTGCAGAAAAAGTTCCAAAAGTATTGGCGTTATGAATAACAACCGCTATAGCTATTTTAGGGTCTTCTGCCGGAGCAAATCCAATAATCCAACCATTTAATGCTTGATTCTTAAAACCAATTTGTGCAGTACCTGTTTTTATAGCAACATTAATATTTGGTATAGCAAGATGAGGATTGCCTTTTGTAACAACAGACTGCATCATATGAGTTAACTTTGTAGCATTATCAGCACTCATAACATCACTCATAACAGTTGGCTTAGTTTGTGAAATAACTGATAAATCACTAGATCTTACACAATCCACTAACGTTGGCTTCATAAGAACACCTTTATTAGCAATTGCCGCAGCAATCATTGCACTTTGCAAAGGAGTTACAACTACGTCTCCTTGGCCAATTGATTCTATAGCTAATTTATCCGGTGTTGGTTTAAGAGGAATTTTAGATGTTACAGCTCTCATAGGGAATCCTGAAGAGTCTGATCCATCTAGAGTAATAGAACTAAAGAAGCCGAACTTCTTTGCTTGCTGAATAATAGCGTCAGATCCTAAAGATACGCCAAGCTGAGCAAACGCAGTATTAGACGAGTACGCTAAAGCATCTTCAAGCGTAATTTTACCGTCTTTGCCGGCTGCTTGATAAACAACATTAGTTAATTGAGTATTAGTTCCTGGAAGTTTATAGCTAATACCAGCTGGAATAACAGTATCTGGCTTATACTTACCAGATTCCAAAGCTGTTGCAGCTATAACAGTTTTAAATATTGATCCTGGAGCATAAAGTTCTGAAATAGAACGATTAAGCATAGGATTGCCAAAGTCTGAAGTTAGGTCACTATAAGCTTTATTTACTTTAGCAGTGTCATGAATGGCTAAAACTGAAGGATCGTAGCTTGGCGTACTAACCATTGCCTTAATTCTGCCAGTCTTAGGCTCAATCGCAATTAATGCAGCGCTTTTATCTTTAAGCAAATCGTATGCGACTTTTTGAAGCTTTGGATCAATAGATGTTTCAATAGAAGCACCTTTATCTGATACGCCAGTGAACAATGACTTGAATTTTTGCCAGAATAAAGCGTGTGATTCTCCACTTAAGAATTCATTTCGAGAAGCCTCAATACCTCTATCTGCTCTTTGGCTTATTGAGAAATATCCTGTTATAGGGGCATAAAGATTTCCTTCTGGATAATATCTTTGATAAGCAAAAGCGTCTTTCGAAGGCTCAGATTTTGCCAATACAGTTCCGTCTGAAGCTAATATCGGGCCTCTAGGAGCACCAAACTCATTGTATAAAGCACGTCTATTTCTAGGATCGGAATTCAAAGCTTTAGCTCTTATAGAAGTCATCATCATGCTTGAAATTCCAAGAATAACAAACAAAATTACGACTGTAATAAAAAGCTGTTTCAAGCATTTATTCATTTCTATCACCCCGATTTTCAGAGTGAACATTCGTGTTAAGAGAAGGAACAACCAATTCAGGCCAAGACTCATCATCTATTTGAGTATTAAGCGAATTATATGAATAAGATGAATTATTGTAAGAATTATTATTTACATCGCCTTCTGAATTTTCTTCAGATTCTTCAGAATACTCATTACCTTCTGAATCCTCGCTATTAGAAATATTCCCACCCTTCTCTGCGCGCTCTTGCAATTCACGTTCTCTTAAAGCAGCCAGAGCTTCATATTGGAATGATTCAGAAAGCTTTGTAGATTCAGGCTTATTGGCCGAATGCGAAATAATGATAAGTATTGCAGCAAGTAAGTAATTTGCTACTAATGATGAGCCACCTGCAGCCATATAAGGCATAGTTAAACCAGTTAGTGGAATAACTAATGTTATGCCTCCAACAACAGTGAAAACTTGGAAAGCCATCGTGAAAACTAATCCCGATGCAAGTAGCTTTCCAAATCCATCTTTAATTTTCATAGCTGTAATAATGCCGGAGGTGATAATAATCAAATAAAGCATTAATATTGCCAATAATCCGGTAAGACCTAGCTCTTCTCCAACAGAAGCATAAATAAAATCAGAATTAGCTAAAGGAGTAATCGCAGGATGGCCTTTACCTAAACCTGTTCCCATTGTTCCGCCAGAAGCCAAGCCAAAAAGACCACTTACTATTTGTGCAGAACCACCAGGGAATCGATTATAAACTTCTGAATCAAATGGATGAAGCCATGCGTCAACCCTGTATTGAACGTGCGCGAATAATTTAGTTGCAACTAAGCATCCGATAACAAAAGCTATGAATCCTATTGCAAGCCAGCTTTTTCTACCTGTTGAAACATACAGCATAGAAACAAACATTGCGAAGAACATCAATGACGTTCCTAAATCATGCTGTATTACTAACACTCCCATTGAAACTGCCCAAATTATTGCAATAGGACCAGTGTCTTTCAATCTAGGAAGATGAGCTCCAAAAATCTTAGCTCCGCCAACAGCAAGACGATCTCTATGATTGAAAAGATAAGCTGCAAAGAAGAACGATAAGAATAGTTTTGCAAATTCACTAGGCTGTAGAGTATGATCTCCGAATCCAATCCAAATTCTTGCTCCACCAATTTCTTTTCCTAAACCTGGAATCATAGGAGAAAGAAGAAGAACAAGGCCAATAATCATGCTCACATATGAGAATCTTCTAAGAATACGATAATCGTCAATGAACAGAACAAGCAAAATAGAAAGAACTAATGCTACAGATATCCAAATCATCTGTTTGAACGCAATATTCGTACCAAGTTGCTTATCAATACGAGCTATCATTACTGTTCCTATTGATGTTAAAAGCAACATACAAGGAAGAATAACCTGACTTGCAAAAGGCTTTTTAAATAGCAATATTACCCATAAAATTATGTAAAGAACTGCTATTAATACAAGCATTGATACGAATTTTGTTGACATATATCCGTCTATGCGCAAAAACATTTGGAAAAATGCTATAGCGGAAATAACCATAGAGAATACTAATAAAGCAATTTGTCTAATACGAGTCAAAGTCATGAGTTTTTACCCTCCTGACTTTTATCATCCTTGCTTTTATCTGAATTTTCTTCAGATTTATCAGAATCTTTATGAGAATCAGATTTAGAGTTATCGGAACTATCTTTTTTATCGGAAGACTTATCAGACTTATCAGATGATTTATCCGACTTATCAGACTTGTCGGAAGACTTATCAGTCGACTTATCAGTCTGAGTAATTTTATTATCATTACGCATTTTTTCTAATTCGCGAGAATACATTCCTCGACGAATCAAATCAGCATGCCCACGCGCTTCAGAAAGACTGCTTACACTAATACCAGATTTAAGTCTTTCTTGCCAAGATTTATCAAGATCTTTAATTTTAATATCCGTTGATTCAATTTCGTGAGACAAAGATAATCCAAATATATTCGTCGGAACACCTTGGTAAATAACAACATGATCATTGCTGCTTCCAACGTAATATTGCATTTGAGTCCAAACATAAACTCCATAGCTACTGCCGCACACAACGCAAATAGCAAATAATGTTGCAAGAACTACGCCAATACGCGTCCAACGAATACGTAAATGATTAGCTCTCTTGGCTTCTTCTTTTTCGCGTTTTACAGCGCGAGCAACATCAGGATCTCTAGGATCGCTGGAAATCTTACCATTCTTTTTAGTAACAATAGGAATCTCATTTGTATCAGGAGTATTTAACTCAACTGATTCTTCGCGAAGATGGGAAGGCTGAACTAACCTAGTTGTTTTTTCTTTATTAACATTTTCAGAAGATTGATCACTATTTTGGACTAAAGCTGCAGCCCTTTGAGCAGGTGATTTGTCATCGCGCAATATAGGCGTCGAAGAAACAGCCTTATTTACAATATCTGCAATAGATTCCAAATCTAGACTTGCAGCACCGCCAATTAATGGAGTTTGATGAGGCAAATCAAAAGCATCCGCATCTAAAGCCAAAGTAGCATCAGCTATTACAGCAGTAACATTATCTGTACTGCCAGCGCGCAAAGCCATAGAAACAAGTTTTTGAGCACATTCTTCCTGATTAGAAATAGTACTCATAACTTCCTGAATAGTTGAATCTTCAAGAACTCCACATAAACCATCAGAGCATAAAAGCCAACGGTCAGAAGGATGAGCCATTCTTATAGAAATATCCGGACGAGGATCAATATCAAAATCTCCAAGAACACGCATAACAACATTTCTTTGAGGATGATTACGCGCTTCTTCAGGAGTAATATGCCCCATATCAATCAAATGCTGAACATAGCTATGATCAGACGTCATTCTTATAAGACGATTATCTCGTAATAAATATGCTCTAGAATCACCTAAATGAGCTAAAACCCAATAACTATGAACTAAAGATAATGCTGTAACAGTTGTTCCCATTCCAGCTAATTTCCGCTCACGTTTAGCTTTCCCAACAATAGCGTCATGAGCAGCCATAATGGATGTTTCTAACATGTCTGAAACTTTTTTAACATCATCTGGTCTAGAATCTTGCTCAATATGCGCTAAAGATCTTATAGCAATAGTAGAAGCTGTATCTCCACCAGCATGACCGCCCATACCATCACAGATTGCAGCTAAATGTTCTCCAGCAAAAGCAGAATCCTGATTATTACTACGCACTGTTCCAACATCACTAACAGCAGTAGCATACATAAACAGAGTTTTGTCTACAGAAAAAACATCACTATGAAATTCTTTTTCTTTATCTGCTTCTTCAACTCCTGAAAATTGAGTGGAAATACTATTAGCAAGAGAATCCTTAGAATCCTGACTATTATTAACGTCACTAACTCCAGTTGTATTATCATCCATATTTGAATCAGATTGAGTCATATTACATATCACCTCAATTCAAACATGGTTGCGCCAATACGCACAGAAGTTCTAGGCTTCAATACAACTGGTTCTGTTACACGAGTATGACCAATCATGGTTCCATTTGTGCTACCCAAATCTTCAAGAACCCAAGATTGAACATCATTGTTAAAGTAAACGCGAGCATGATTAGACGATACAAATTCGTCGTTAAGAACTACCGTATTAGAAGGGGATCTTCCAAGAGTTACACCAGAAGCATTTAGTGGGAAAGAAGACCCAGCTAAAGGACCATCAATAATAACTAAAAGAGTTGGACCTTTATGATTTTGCGTAGAAGAATTATTGGATCTAGATATTTTACGAACCCTATTCCCGTTAGAACGCGCAGGTGAAGCATTTTTATCAAAAGACTTCTTTTTACGCGGACTAAAAACTTCAATATCCCTACGCAAAGAACGAACAGCACACCATACAAATAGCCAAAGTAAAGCTAATAAACCGTACTTTAATATTGCAAACGTTAACTCAGTAAAAATCATGTGCGTACTCGTCCCTTAGAATTTCTTTTACTCCTGATCCTGAGAGGAAGCCCAATAAAGGATACGAGTTCTACCAATAGTAATTGTATTTCCATCAACTAATGTAGCTGCAGGAACTTGATGACCTTCAACATAAGTTCCATTTGTAGATCCTAAATCTCTAGCAATAACACCATCAGAAGTGATATCAATACCTAAATGACGACGAGAAATACCAGGATCGTCAATAACAATATCGCAACCAGAACCGCGTCCTAAAATAGTACGATCTTTAGTCAGCAAATACTGGTTACCATTTATTTCAAGCATAGGGTGATTCTGTGATTGATCATCAGTAGTAACAGGAACAGCGTTACCCTGCACAGATTCAGAAGATAATTGGAAATTACCTTTTGTCAATTCCAAATCTTCTTCAAAAATAACTACTACTGGGCCAACAAAAGCATAATGCTGACTTTTAGCATATTGAGTTAAATTATCAGCAAGCTCATTTGCTAAAGCTTCACTACCCCATTGTTCAATATGATCAAAATCAGGAGTGCTCAACTTAAATCGATACTCGTTAGGAGCAACTGTATGATCCCTACCAATAGGCATAGCTTCAGAATCAATTTCACGTTCCAAAGCACTAGACAGATCTACAGGCTGTAAATCTTTAGAGCCAAATTTTGCGAAGACACCGTTCATTGCACCTTCAACGCTCTTCTCAAGTCTGTCAAGCACACTCATTATAAACCCTTTCTATCTTTTCAACATAGTACTCGTCACCGGGTACTGTATTCAACTTTAACTTTTTGCATACTTTTATTAACACTATTAAACATATTCTTTACACAACATACCATTTACTTTTAAAAGCACTAATCAATAATAAAAAATACGCCTTATACAATAATAACTGTCATACTAGCTGTAGTAATCTTAAATGATATGACGAATTACACTGATAATAAATCCGATAAGACACAAAAAAATCTGTCTTCACGAAATATAAAGATATATTTTCTTTATTCAATAACATTCTTATTAGCTATTTTTGTTCCAATAATCGGAAAACTCTTACTCGTTAAACAAGAAGAAAGAGAATTTGAAACATCTATAGTTTCTTTCTTCCACAATAATTCTCCAAGCTTTATTCTCTCAGCATCTAAAGTTCTTGCAATACTTTTTTCAACTAAATGTTGCATTGCTATATTAGTTCTTTTAGCATTACTTTCACTTTATTTGCACAAGAATTACAAAACAACTATTGTTCAGCTACTAATATCATTGCTACCAATGGTATATGTGTTCGCAATAAAATTCATAGTTCACCGTCAAAGACCAAATCTTGTTACTGAATTACCACCTGATCCAAGTTTTCCTAGCGGACACACAGCTGCTGCTGTAGCTATTCTTACGATGATTATGCTTATGGTTTATTTAAAGAAGCCACTTTTTATTCATTTTGAATTATTAATTAGCGCAATAGTTGTTATTATCGTAGCTTTATCAAGACTTGTTGTAGCAGCACATTTCCCTACAGATGTTCTAACTTCTGCGATTATTTACCCATTATTATCAACAACTATTTTTTACATATTCCAAAAACATAATCTATACGAATTTGTTGAAGTAAAGAATATAAACGGATCAGATATATTAAATCAAATAGAAAATTAAATAAAAATAAAAAAAAATAAAATATTTAAACAAACTATGAAGCTTAAGCGAATATGAAAATTCCCCTTCTACTTTTAAAAGTACTAGGGGAATTTCATTATTAAAAAATGCAATTATTAAAACACTGTAATTATTAAAGTACTGTAATTATTAAAATATTTAGTTTTAGAAATTAATTATCTTTTGAAATCTGATCTCTAATATCTTTCAATAACGATATCATTTCTCTTTCCCTATCAGCACGCTTTTCTTCTTCAGTTTTTTCTTTATCAAGTTGCAACAAATTAACTCCAACTTCTCGCAACTTGTTTATTGGAAGAACTATGAAGAAATAAACAGCAATAGCGACAATTAAGAAATTTAAAATAGATCCTATAACAGCTCCAAAAGATATTGTTGCTTTATTAAAAGTAATAGTCAAAACGCCATCTAATTCAGGTTTTCCACAAATCATTGCTATTAGTGGATTAATAATATTTTTCACAATAGATGTAACCACAGCGGTAACAGAACTACCCATTACAACACCGACAGCCATATCAATAACATTCCCACGCGAAATAAATTTCTTAAATCCTTTTAGCATTTTATTTCCTCTATGGATATGAATTATTTAATTGACTAATTTATAACCACTACTAATTTCTATTAATTAATTTCCTATTAATCAATAATTTTTAGTCATCGCCCAAGGTTATGTGAATACCACCAACTAATGATCCAACAACGTTATAAAGCAGTGCGAAAATAACAGAAAGAATAGTAAGAATTAATATTTCAACAACGGAAAATATTGTTACCGAGCTTAATACAGTCGATAGTGAGAATACATCAGCAAGATTCAAACCATTACTATCTAAGCCTGTTGAAGAAACAATTTGAGTGACTTGATCAAAAACACCAACAATGTTCATGAATACCCAAACTAAGCCTGATGCAATAATTTGAATAATTCCAAGAGCAAAGCTCAACAAGAATGACACTTTAGCAACAGACCATGCGTCAACTCTTACTAAAGATAAGCTCATTCTACGAGCACGAGGATGGTTAGCTGAGTGAGTACCTCTTTTTGCTGATGAAGCTACTCCTCCAATAGTGCGAGGTTTAGCACTACCACCATTTTCAGCTACATAATTTCCAGAAGAAGCCATACGCGCTGGTTCGTAATCCTCGCTCATTAATTATTTCCTTCTCTTATATTCGTTTAGTCAGTACAACATTTTACAAATACATAATGTGCTGATTAAGCCTATTTATTGCTTATCCTTATTAAAAAAGAGTATCAGTCGAAAAGGACGATGCCATACGACTAATACTCTTTTATTTGAATACTTTGCTTAATTATTTTACAAAATACTTCATAAAATAAATTTATTTAATTTTTATTATCTTAGGTAATTTTTTACTCAAAATTATTTATCATTACTCATCTGAATTTTCTTCAGATTCATAATTGTTTTGAGATTCATTAATTTCTTGACTTTCTTGAGAATTAAATTCAGAAGATTCTTGACTTTCATCAGCCTTAGAATTTTCGTCATCTTTTTCTTCATTACGAGCAATAGAAATAATTTCATCACCCTTATCTGGCTTAGCTAAAGTCACACCTTGAGTTGTTCTACCAGTGCGCTTAACTTCGTTAACGTCAGAGCGAATTACCTTACCAGACTTCATAATTGCCATTACTTGATCTGTTTCTTCAACAATCAAGGCACCAACTA
>CAMYPN010000030.1 GCA_947292085.1 uncultured Gardnerella sp.
TTGCTGTAGTGTAGTCGGCAGTAGCTTTTTCGGATTCAGCCTTGTATTCTGCAACTTTAGATGCTAATTCTTTAGTTTCAGCAATAAGCGTAGCCTTTTCTTCCGCGCTAGCTGTTGCAACCTTCTTACCGATAGCTTTTTGCTCAGCACGAGCATCTTCAAAAGCTTTAAGAGCAGTACGGCGCAAATCATCGTTGCGCAAAACTTCATCGACGAGTTCAACAGATTCGCCACGCTTACGCTGCGACTCCTTTACCACGTCGGCATGTTCACGAATAAATTGAATATCAAGCATGACCCCTAGCCTAGTGCCGCAAGGCGACAGATAATTTATAAGCTCATATAGTGCCAATTTGTAAAGCCCATATAAATATCCGCATATAAACAGCTGCATATATAATTGCGTTAATTACATCAATTACATTAATTAATTGTGTTTAATATTTGAATTGTTATTGAACAAATTGAACAATTTGAACAATTAGATTGTTTAGATAGTATTTACTTACGAAAATTGGTAAATACTTGCGAAAAGGGGTAAAAATGGCAGTAATTCACGCTACTCAAAACGATTTTGAAAAAATTGCTACTACTAACGAAATTATTGTTGTTGATTTTTGGGCTACTTGGTGCGGACCTTGCCGCGCTTTTGGTCCAATTTTTGAGAGCGTAAGCAATAAGTTTTCTGATATTCCTTTCGTTAAGGTAGATATTGATCAAAGCCCTGATTTAGCAGAAACTGCCGCAATTAAAGCTGTTCCGACCATTATGATCATTAAGCGCGGAGAGGTACTTTACAGACAGGCAGGCGCTTTGCGCCCGGATGATTTGGAAGATTTAGTAAATCAAGCTAAAGCTTACGAGCCAAAAGACGACGAAAATTCTAACGACGAAAATTCTGATAAAACTTTATAATCTTCTGAATCTTAGAAATAAAAAAAACATTACGAGAATGCACAAAACCTTGATTTTAAGCCTTTCTCGTAGGTGGAGACTATACTTATAAGAACTTTAGAAACGAGAAAGATGACGTACTTACAAATGCAGTTTCTTACAGTTTGTTGCGAGACTGCGTAGGTTTTTAGCGTTTTAACAGCAGGGAGGGATATGACCAGTCACCGTAAGCCTACAGTCACACTTAGTTCTTTAAGCATGCGTCAATGGGCAAGAGTTGGCGTGATTGTTATTGGCTTTGTGGTTTTGGTTGCACTTGGCTGCCTTTCTCGTAATTTCTATTCTTCAAATCAAACTCACGTTTCTTCAGCAACGTCGTATTCTGCTACTGATAACTTCCCTGAAGTTTCTCGTGGCGCTACTCGTGACATATTAGGCAAAAATAACACTTCTTACATAAACGTTGTTATTAATGGTCACCGTAGAACTATTCTCGGCACTAACTTTACAGATGTTAAGTCGGTTCTTGATGCTGGTGACGTAACTTTGGAATCTAATGATGTTGTTAATCCTTCATTAAACACTAAAGTTACTGAGTCTACTGTTATTACGATTCAAAGAGCCGGCGCAGATCTTGAAACTTCCGACGAGCCTATATCTTTTAATACTGTTAAAAAAGAAACATCATCGCTTCCTAAAGGAACTGAAAAAGTAGAAAGCGAAGGTGCTCCAGGTGTTATGGAAACGGCAAAGATTGTTACGCGCGCCGGAAATAAAATAGTTTCTTCTAATATTTTCACTTCTTTTGTAAAGCAAGCTCCACAAGATAGAGTTATTCTCGTTGGTACAGGCGGCACACATATTAGCGCTCAAGAGTCCATTGGTACTACAGTTCCTGCTGGCGAAATGCAGCAGTGGGCTCATGATTGGCTTCTTTCTAATGGTTATTCTGAAGCTGATTTTACTGCAACAGTTTTCATTATTTCGCGCGAATCTGGTTGGCGTGTGAATGCTATGAACCCTTCTGGCGCTTATGGTTTACCTCAGGCTCTGCCTGGCCGTAAGATGTCTTCTGCTGGAGCTGATTGGGCTACAAATTATCAGACACAGTTACGCTGGTTCTGGAATTACTGCAACGGTAGGTACGGTTCTATTCAGGGTGCTTATAACTACTGGAGAAGCCATCACTGCTACTAAAAACAGCAATTTGGCTATACTTTAGCTATAATTTATCCGTAAATATTAGCCGTGAGCATTATCAGTAAATATTGGCTTATTGGTTAAATTTCATTGACTGATTAAATTTTGTAGATAAAACATGCGCTAAATTCGCGTAGAATTAGTATGCTCTTTTAGAGCTAAACATTGACTGATAAAGGAAACTGCACTGTGACAATTTCGCAGTGGCATAAACTAAGCCACTTAAATCACGCTCTTACGGGCGAAGAAGCGTATCATAATAATCGTCTTACTCGTCCTGCACTAATTTCACTTGCGATACTTACTTTTATAACTTTTATCGGTAATTTTGCTCAACTTCAGCTTACTGCAGCTCTTCCTACTATCGTAAAAGAGTTTGATATTAGCGTAACTACAGGCCAGTGGCTTACGTCAATATTTCAGCTGATTATGGCAGTTATGGTTCCACTTACAGCTTTTCTTACTAGGCGTTTTTCTACTCGTCAAATTGTTATTACTTCCATGTCGCTTTTTACTTTAGGATCAGTATTAGCGTGGCTTAGTAACGATTTTATGATGGCTCTTTTTGGCAGAACCTTGGAAGCAATTGGCACTGGTGTTATGTGGCCAGTGTTGCAGATTACTGTATTTTCTGTTTACCCTGTTACTCGCCGCGGTATGGCAATGGGTAGCGTCGGCATGGCTATGAGTATTGCTCCTGCAATCGGCCCTACTATTGGCGGTTTGCAAACTGATATTAACGGCTGGCGTTCTATATTCTTGTCTCTTACGATTATTGGCATTATATCAATCGTACTTTCTATATTTTTCCTTCACAATTTTGGTGAGCATGATCCTAATGCTCATGCTGATTTCTTCTCTGTAGGCTTGTCCGTTATTGGTTTTGGCGGATTAATGTTTGGTTTTACAAATATAGAAGCTTATGGTTTTGAAAGCTTGTTCTCCTGGCTTCCTATGCTTATTGGCGCTTTAGGAATAGCTTGGTTCGTCACCCGTCAGATTCGTGCCGCTTTTCATGGAAAAATTCCACTTCTTGGTCTTGGAGTATTAAAAAATCGCTACTTTTTAACTGGCACTGTTTGCGCTTGCCTTACTTTTTTTGCGTTTAGCTCGATTATGGTTTTGATTCCGCTTTACATTCAGTCTGATCGTGGTTTTTCGGCTACTATGAGCGGTCTGATTTTGCTTCCTGGCGCTTTCGGAATGGCGATCTCTCAGTATTTCGGCGGCAGAATGCTTGATCGTTTTGGCGTGCGTCCTGTAGCCATGGCAGGCTCTTTAATACTTTTATTTGGCACTATAATGATGAGCCTTATAGATATGTATACCTGGATTTGGTGGATTTCTATATGGCAATTTACTCGCCAAATTGGTATGGGTTTCCTTCTTATGCCTGTTACTACATGGTCTCTTAATTGTCTTAGTCACGAAGAGCTTGGTGACGGTTCTGCTGTTACTAACACTATGCGTCAATTATGGGGTGCTATTGGAGCTCCTGTTCTTGTGGTTACTATGACTGCTTTTACACAATGGCATTACGCTATTTCAGGAGGTCATGGTCATTCTGAGGATGTTGCGGCTAGCATTTTCGGCGTTCAGTGGACTCTTCGTATTAGCGCTTTAATTACAGCAATTATGGCTGTTATTGTTATTTTTGGCGTTAAAGGTGAGGGCGCAGGCTCGGCTCATCAGCTTGCAAGAAAAGCAATTAACCGTATGAAAGTTCTTCATATTCCTCACTCTAATGAGCATCGTGATGTTATTAACGATCACACTCATCAACAATACTAATTTTTTATTTGTAAAAATCGTAAATCATGTAGAATTAAATACATCAGCAGCATACTGTTTAGCATGATTCTGCTATATGTGCTGTAGTACGGTAAAGGACGATACTCATGAACGATGACACACTTCGCCAGTGGCTTATTGAATGCTTCGGGCCAGTTCAGGGAGAAGAAGCATGGAGGCAGTTCGAACAGCTTCCTTTTGAGTTGCGCGAGCATATTATGAGTCAAGACCCTGCTAGACTTCCTAAACCTGGGGATGTTCATGCTATGATGAGAGCTTTTACAGCAGGAGGCTTGAACAATCCTTACGAAATGAAGGAAACTCTCGAAGAGGGTCCTATTAACAGTAAACTTGCTAAATCTATAGCTCTTCAGAAAGCTAATGGAGATAATGGGAACGTAAACGCTGAGGTTGCCGATGCAGCAAGACGTTCGCTTAGTAAAGCTAATTTGTGGCTTGATATAACTTGTAATATTAATCCTGCTCCCGGCACCCCGGAAGTTCTTTCACGCTCTGCTTGGGTTGAAGGAACTCTTGACTCGTGGATTAAGTTTGCAAATCCTGTTGCTCGAGCCATTAATGACGCTTTAAGTGAGGTTATTGCTGAACGCTTCGGTGACATTGATAACGCTGAAGTTACTGGACTTTTTGCCGGCGCTGTGCCTATTCCTCTTCCGTCAGATATGAATAATCCTGTGCAGCTTATGAAACTGCTTGCGAATACTTCTTTCGCTATGCAACTCGGCGAAGCAGCTGGCGCTCTTTCGCATGAGGTTCATGGAAGTTTTGATCAGGGTATTTCTTTGTTGAAGAATCCTGCAGGTGGTTTAATTCCTTACAATTGCATTGCTTACGCTAAATCTTGGGGATTAGATAATGGCGAAGTTATGGATTATCTTGCTTTGCGAGAAGTGGCTCACGCTCGACTCTTTGCGTCTGTACCGTGGCTTATGACTCGTTTTGAGTCTTTGATTATTAAATACGCGAACGCAACTAGCATTGATTTGAACGCTGTAGAAGATCAGTTAAGGGATGCTCAGAGCATGGATCCTTCGTCTTTCTCTGGCGCTGTGAATTTGTCGAAAGTTGCCAAAGGCGAGGATTCTGAAATACAGCAGCAGGCTTTGCATAGTTTGGAAACTCTGCTTGCGCTTACGGAAGGCTGGGTCGATTGCGTAACTTGGAGAGCTGGAGTTGCGCACATACCTCATATTGAACAGTTGCGTGAAATGATGCGTAGAGAGCGTGCTGCAGGCGGCCCTTCAGAAGTTACTTTTGAGTCACTTTTAGGTCTTCACTTGCGTCCTCGTCGTATGCGTGAAGCTACTAAAATTTGGGAAGATATTACGAATAAAGATGGGATCGAGTCTAGAGATGCGATGTGGGGTCATCCTGATCTGCTTCCTGCTCTTCCTGAAAATTCTGTTTCTGCTCAGCTTTCAAATAATAATTCCAGCAGCAAAACTCTCAGTACTGAAGATTTCAGCACTGAAGTTTTTGACAGCGGAATTCTAGACAGCGAAACTACCGACAGAGAAACTTCTACAAATTCTGATGAAGTAGCAGAATCTTCTGAAAATAAATCTCAGGAAACTGAAAAAACTGAAAAAATTGAAGAAAGTAATTCTGCACAAAAAATCAGTAAAACTGACGATGTAAAAGGCAGTGAAACCGGTAAAGAAGCAAAAAGCGAAACCGACAAATCTCAAGAGAAAATAAATATTGAAGATATCGATATGTCTACTATCAATTGGGATGATGAATTAAGTAAGCTTCTCGAAGACGACGCTGCTCAAAAACAAAACGATACCGAAAACGGTAGCGAAAACGATACCGAAAACGGTACCGAACCCGACAATAAGTCAGACAATAAGCCAGATAACTCTTCGGATAGTGACGATAAAACTGACGGCACTAAAGAAAACGACTAGGAGCTCGAGAAATACCAATCCCTGCATCTTTTCGCACAGCGTACGAAAGATGCAGGGTTTTTTCTGCGCGAGTTACAGCAACATACATAAGTCTTCGTTCTTCTTCTATCTGATCCTCGTCAGTAGGCGATCCAAATGGTATAAGTCCTTCAGAGCAGCCAAGCACGTAAACGTGATCAAATTCCAAACCTTTTGACGCATGAATAGTAGAAACTGTTACAGAAGAAGCAGCCTTGAGAATAGATGAAATACTCGTGAAATCTTCACGCTCAGTTTTACCAAAATCGCATACAACATTACGCAAGCCTGTATCTTTTCTCACATTATAAGAAAGATTGGCTGCAGCTAAAGCTTTACAAATAATCTGCTGCTGAGCGTTAGTGCGTGTCAAAATAGCGTATTGTGAAGCTATTGCTTTACCTGATTTAATTTCTTTCACAATATTCTCAACGCAGCCTAAAGCTTCGAGTTTATCGCTTTCATAAACTTGTTTAGAAACTCTAACTCCACCTTTAGCTACTGAATGCAAAGTCAAATAGTCTTTTTTACATCCAGATTTTGCCAAAACTTTATTTGCCATTCCAACTATTCGCTCTGTTGAACGATAATCTGTGCACAAACTAATATCTGCAGAAATAGGCGAAAATTCTTTATTAAAATCTAACAAATAGTATCCAGTAGCGCCCGCGAAAGAATAAATTGTTTGAGCAGGATCTCCTACTACGCAAATATCGCGATTTATTCCCATCCAAAGTCGCAATAATTCGTGTTGTAGTGGAGAAACATCCTGATACTCATCTACCGTAATCCAACCAATTCTACTGCGAATAGAACTAGCAGCTTCAGGAAAATTTCGCATAACATGGCACGTAAGCAAAAGAATATCATTAAAATCAATAAGATTACGCGCATTTTTTTCGATTTCGTACGCTTCGTACAGATCAACGAATTGGCTTACTTCCAAACCAGCCGGCGCTTTCCTATGTATAGCAGCGCATACTCTCGCATAATCTTCCGGAGCTATAAGCGAAACTTTAGACCAATTAATTTCCGAAAGAACGTCACGAATCTGAATCGGTGTCATGTCAAAAAGTTCAGGATATCTGGATACTGCAGAAGACATAACAGTACGAGAATCATCAATAATATTAGGAAAATCAGCAGAACAAACCTTCCCCCACACTTTACGCAACTGTTGTAAAGCAGCAGAATGAAAAGTCGTTGCAAGAGCATCACTTGAAACACCAAGAGAATCAAGCCTAGAGCGCATTTCTCGAGCAGCTTTTACAGAAAACGTAACAGAAAGAACTCTGCTAGGATCCCAATCACCCTTAGCGCACGCATAAGCAATACGTCTCGTAATAGTACGAGTTTTACCGGCACCTGCGCACGCAACAATACGCACAGGACCTTCTAATGCAGTGGCTGCAGAACGTTGTGCTTCGTCTAAACCATCAAGCAACGTTTCGGGTGAATTATTCATAACTACTATTCTTGCAGGATACTACTATTTCAACAAATAATTTCACATATTGTGGATATAAGTTTGCGCATAATATTGTCCGTTTCGGTGCCTTGTATTACTGTGGGAGTGTGACACAACTCAGCAGATTCAAGTTAGCAGCATTGGCTTCGTCAGCAATGCCTGAAATACAGCTCGCGGGAACCCGCCAGAGTGAGCAAATAAACGCAACTGACAGAGCTGCGGGAATTTCTCATGCCGTGGTACAAGACGTATCTGGCCGACTTTACGACGTATTCATAAGCTATGAAGATAATGGTCGAAAACGCTTACATGATCGAGCGCGAGCAGCATGGACACTGCAGCAGACTAAAGATCTTGCGGCATTAGGTTTCGAATATGACACTTTGGTCACATTTAGACCTGGCACACAGTCGAATAGCACTGGTAAATCCGCTCAAACAGATCCTGCAGTGCTTGTTTGTGATCACCGTGAGGGCACTTCTCGCGACTTAAATTTGTTAACAACTAACGATTGCATGAATTTAGGAACAGCAATCGGATCGATCCACCGTCTTCGTCCTACTTTCTTGACTCGCGCAAACTACCCAAGTTTTACAACTGGTCAAATTCGAGCACAACTTACTGGATGGATTAAAGTTTTACGAAAAGCTGGTCATATTCCTACTGAAATTACTGACAGTTGGTCTAGAGTGCTTGAGACTGAAGGATTATGGTCATTTAATACTTTCCCTGTACACGGAGGATTCCAAGACGGAGACGTTCTATTTAACGGCTCTACAGTTAGCGCTATAACAAACTGGCAGGGTATGCAAATAAATGATCCTGCACGCGACTTGGCTTGGATTTTTGCAAAGTTGAACGAGCAGCGCAGAAATGCTGTTCTTGATTCTTACGGTCGCATGATGGGCTCTCGATTAGACAGCATGATTATGCTTAGAGCTAATTTGTGGCTGCAAATGGAACAGGTCGGAGACTTTGTTAAAGCTTTGCAGCATGGTGATAACGTTGGAATTATGCGCTTTAAAGCTCAGGTTGAGCGTTTGGCTCACGAGTTGACGCGAATCCACGGATCGCGCGCACAGAAAGCTGCAGAGCAGGCTAATCCTAATATGAAACCGTCTTCCACAATTACTGTTGGAACGCTTTTGCAAAACGATGAACGAAACGCAGCAAACGCAGCTAAAAAGGCAAACGCAACACAAGCTGACGATACTACTTCTTCACACGCTGCAGCTGACTCTACTAACGAAAACGCAATACCTAATAACGCAAATCAGGAATATCACGAAAACTTTGATAATACTGAAGAGCGAACTGTTACTTTGAACGACGATACTCATGAGCGTCCAAGTACAGAAAATAATAGTGCAGAAAATACTAGTGCAGAAAATACTTCCGATAGAAGCGAAGCAGATGATACTGCTACACAAGTAATTACAAGCCTTGAAAATGCTGATTCGAAAGATTTAGGATCTGCTAAATCTGCTGAAAGTACTGTAGATGCTACTAAAAGCTCTGTTAATAATGCAGTTGATAATGCAGAGGATTCCGAAGATGACGAATACGTCTATAACGATCAAGACGATGCTGCAACTGAAGTTTATGTGCAAGTCGAAATAAAAAATGACGCTAAAGTAATCGATAATACTGCTAAAAATACTGCTACAGAGACTGCAAACCCTACAGAGTCTACAGAGTCTACAGATTCCGAGAAATCTACAGACAATGAAGATTCTAAACAAGAAAGTTCTGAACAGGAAGATTCTAAATCTGATAACGCAAATGACAGTCTCGAAACAGTACTAATTCCTGAGTACGAGACTAACACTAAAAATAAAGAAAGTGCCTCTTCTGAAGAAACTACAGAAAAATAGTCAGTAAATTGGTAAATTAGTAGAAATATTTCAAAAAACTTCACTAGGAAGGAAAGAAAATGAACGTTACGCTAGGTATAAACCACAGTCCTGAACCACTTCATTTCGAAACAGAAAGCAGTGCGGAAGAAGTGCAAAAAGCAATTAATGAAGCAATAGAGAATAATAACGTTCTAACTCTAAACGATGTTCACAAGCGTAAAATAGTAGTTCCTGCAGCTTCATTAGCATACGCAATTGTAGGAGATAAACCAACACTTACAGTTGGATTTGGAGTGTGAACAAATACATAATTATTAAAAATAATAAATTGTGTATTTAGATACTTGCGCATCTTATAATCAGCTGCTATATTATCTAATTAGACGTTAGAGTTTCATATCTCTCTTCTCCTATACTCTATTCGACCGCGGCGTTGGATTTCTTTCACAACACCGCGGTCGGTTCTTTTTTCACCTAAAATATTTGGTTTTCCGGCTCCATGCCAATCAGATCCTCCTGTAACAAGAAGATCACAATCTTTAGCAATAGCAAGAAGCCTACTTCTTTGACTTAGCGTATTTCCGCGATGATACACTTCTAAACCATCAAGACCAGCCTCAGCAAACTCAATAATCTGCTCATCGCAAAGCAACACACGATTACGACTAGTATCAGCAGGATGAGCAATAAAACTCACTCCCCCAGCATGCTTAACAGCTTTTATAACCTCAATAACTCTAGGCGACTGAGTTGGAATATAATACTTGCTTTGCGGAGAAACAGCGTCAGCAAAAGCCTCAGAACGCGTTTCATAAACACCAGCCTTCACCAAAGCGTCTGCTATATGAGGACGGCCAATAGTAGTTAATTCTCCCTCACCAGCTTGAGATATAACATCATCCCAAGTAATAGGAAAATCGTGAGCCATTCTCTCAACCATCAACTTCGTGCGTTCAATTCTTCTAGCTCGAGTCGCCGCAAACATGGCAACAATCTCAGAATCATTCGGATTGTACTGATAAGCAAGCATATGCACAGAAATGTTTATTCCACGAATAACTTCACCATCAAAACAGCAAGGTTCTTGAGCAGTAATTTCTGAACCGTATAAAACTGGAAAATCTAAAGCAGAAGCAGCCAAACGAAAATCTTCCCAACCAGCTGTAGTATCATGATCACTAATCGCAACACCCTCTAAACCAAGCCGCTTAGCCTCAGAAACAAGCGTAGCAGGGGTTTCAGTACCATCAGAATACGATGTGTGACAGTGCAAATCCCAGCTTAAAGAAGTTTGCGTATTAATCACAGTCATATAACTATCGTAAACTGTAGTATGTAAAGCTTGAATTTAGGAGTATCAATGCAGCAAACTGGCAAAATACAAGAAAACTGCAATAACAAACTTACCGGTTGGAGACATTCAGCATTATGGACTTACGGCATTATGCTAATAGTTTCCATAAGCGCACTTGTTACATCCCTTATTCTTTCCGCTGAAACACTCAAACTGGCACGAGCACCACACAGATCACTCGGATGCGATATTAGTGCGATAGTTTCGTGCTCAAAAGTTGCTAAAACTTGGCAAGCAGAATTTATAAAATTTGGCGATTTAAGTTTCCCTAACGCATTTTTTGGAATTGCCGCTGAAAGCGTGTTCGTAACTTTAGCAATTATTGGTTTAATTCGCGTACGTTTACCACGCTGGTTTGCTGCATGCACTTGGCTTGGAGGTTTGTGCGCTCTAGTATACGCATATTGGCTGTTCTCGCAATCAATGTTTGTGATTAACGTGCTGTGCCCGTGGTGCCTTGTGCTAATGTTCTCAACAACTTTGCAATTTATGTCGCTTTCACACGCAACTGTAAGCGTACAAGGACTTGCGTTATCGAAGAAATTTGTGCACAAATATTATTACATGCGTTACGATTTGTTAGTTGACGTAGTGTGGATTGCAGCTCTTGTGCTGCTTATCTTATCTAAATACGGAAATATTTAGATTACTTACACAAGCTTTCCGCAAGTTTTCGCATACGCTCACTCGTATCGGAATTAGTAAGAGTAATACTTCCCTGCTCCAACACATCCGCAAGCTCGTTACGCTCATCTAAAATCTTACGAAGATGATTAATCGTGCCCTCATTGCCGTCAACTATTTTCGTACTTTCCGGCAAAAACTCGCGGAAATAATCACGGTAGAATACAAAATGAGTGCAGCCAAGCACAACAGAATCAATAGATTCTAAATCGTAAGTGTCGAAATATTTGTGAAGAGCTGCGAAAACTATATCGCGATTACAAAGCTCTCCACGCTCAACAATGCGCACTA
>CAMYPN010000031.1 GCA_947292085.1 uncultured Gardnerella sp.
CTTCGATGTTGCCAACTTTGTCTAAACCAGGGCTTTTGGTTATGGACGTTGATGCCACGCTTATTGAGGAAGAAGTTATCGATTTGCTCGGTGCAGAAGCTGGATGCGGTAGTGAGCTTTCTGCTATTACAGCGCGAGCAATGCGTGGGGAAATTACTTTCGACACTTCCTTGCGTTTGCGAGTTAGTATGCTTCGAGATTTAAATATTGACGAATGCAAAAAGCGTATTATTTCTAAAATTCACGTAACTAAAGGCACGAATGTTTTAATTGACACTCTTCATGCGCACGGTTGGAAAGTTGGTGCAGTTTCTGGAGGTTTTCACGAGATATTGGATGACTTACTGCCGAATCTGAATATCGATTTTTGGGTTGCTCACCATTTAGAAACTTTAGAAGGAAAGTTAACTGGCAATGTTCTTGGAAATATTGTGAACGAATCCGCAAAAGTTGAGGCGCTAAAAACGTGGGCAAATCAGCTTGGAATTGCGCATGCTCAGACTGTTGCAGTTGGTGATGGAGCAAACGATATTTCCATGATTAAATATGCTGGACTGGGCGTAGCTTTTTGCGCAAAACCTGCAGTAGAAGCTGCAACAGCCTACCATATTTGCACTCGCGATTTAAGTGCAGTACTGCGCTTTTTAAACGCTAAGTGATCTTAATTAAACGATTAAAATATAGTAAAGATTTTCGAAAAAGTATTAAATAAACTATAATATACCAGTAGAGATTTTACGGTAGAAGGTATGGGGTGTATGACTGAAGTGAATTTGCGTGAGGTTGCTCTTGAGGTTGCGCGCATTCTTGAGGATGTTGGTAAGCATGCTTATCAAGATCAGCTTAGTCCGCGCGATATGACTCGTTTGGCGTTGGGAGATCTTACTAAGTCTAATTCTGATTTAGGAGATAAGCTCGTTCGATTTATACAGAATCGTATAACTTACATTAATACTTTTCAGGGTTTTTGGCGCAATCGTCCAGAAAATTGTAATCCTGGAGACCGCTTCTGGTGTGTAGGAACTGTTGATGGTGCGATTAATTTCAATCGCGATATGGCAGAGTGGACTCTTACTGTTTCGCTTTTTGAATTCAATCATGAGGGTTCAGCTAGGCCGGTTCTTGGAGTGGTTCACGCTCCAGCATTAGGGGTTACATATTTGGCTGCAAAAGGTCAGGGTGCGATTCGTATTCGTAGAACTCCGCAAGGAGAGAAACGCGAGAAAATTACTCCTTCTACGACTTCAACTTTGCAAGGATCTGTGGTTTGCTACGGAATGTCTTACATACCGGGTGAATCTAAGCGCGCGCTTGACGTGGTTTCTTCAATTGAAGAGGTATGTCCTGCAGATATTAAGCGCATTGGGCCTGCGTCTCTTGACTTGTGCAAAGTGGCTGACGGTACTTATGATGCGTACTTTGAGCCGCATTTGCATCAGTGGGATATTCCGGCAGTTTCGGCTGGAGCTGTAGTGGTTGAAGAGGCACAGGGTCAAGTGTGTCAGTGGGATGGAAGTCCTATTCACTGGCGTAGAGAGAATGATGTTGTGGCTTCTAACGGTTTGCTTATTAAAGAGTTAAAACCGTATTTGAAGTAGCAAATAATCTACTTGTGTTTCGTGTTGTATTTGTGTGTTGTATTATATTTTTTTAACGAATATTATGACGTTATAACATACGATTTATGCGGAATTTATACGGTGTTTATGCGGAATTTATACGGTAATGAAATATAAATCACAAGAAATACAGCATAAAACTGCTTGAAATGTATGAATATTTGAGTAATATTCAACCTGTGCCACTGTCAGTTTGCAAGTTTATGTACGCTGAAACGTATTAAGAGAGTGTGAAGCGTTCTATAAATATCAAATTGATGTGAAAGAAGCGAATGCTAATTTATTGGCTGTCGCATGATTGCATATTACAAATTATGCATAAGCAGAAGTATAAAGAAGACAGATTGTTGAGGTGAGGAATAATGACGAAGAAGATCGTTAGTGCAAAACATCTTGCTGATTTGCAAAAATCTATGCAAAAATCTATGCAAAAATCTGGTAACAACGTTATTTATGCGCCACTTTCTAAGAGTGTGTGCGCTGCAATGCTTGCAGGATCAATGTTGCTTGGGGGGGGGGTATTCGTTTCTCCTGCGCCTGCTTATGCTGACGGTTATGTAGCTCCTGACGGAAACATTTACTACGGTTATAAGTCAGACGCAAACTACAGTAAACAGCGAATTAAAATTGAAGTTCATTACTACAGCAGCAAAGAAGATGCTAATAAAGATGAGAACCGAGATCCTCTTGGCCAGTTTGTACGCGTAAAGTACGTTGCAAATCTTAATTCTGAAAATAATTCATTTGATAAGTGGGCATTCCGTCCAATGTGGTGGTACGGTGTTCCAGCTGGTTTAACTGACGTACACAATATTATCTACAGCCGTTTTGAGAAGTATACAGATGCAGGAACGCCTTCTACTTCGCAGCCTTCTGCTCCAGGTATTAGAAAAGATAGTGATAACGTAACTAAGCACTACAAAGACGCAAAGGATTGGAAGAGTATTTCCAGATTCTACGTTGAAGATCCAAGCAAGCTTACTTCTATGAACGGTTTGAAGACTCTGCTTGGAATTGATAATAAGGGTAGCAAGGGTTACGATTCTAAGGGCGGTACTACTGCAGACAATTGGTCAGACTTCTATGCTGCATCTAAAGGCATGCAAGGAATGTTTATTGATTGGGAGTCTGCAGGTAAGCGCTTCTATGAGATGACTTACGTTGCAGAGTTGACGGATGACGCGTGGAAGAACCGTGACGAGCATCCGCTTCGTTTTGCTGCTGGAGTTTACCGTTTTGCTGGTAATTGGCATATTGCTACTGGTCAGATTCACCGCGCTCCAAAGATTGCAGACAGCTTGAAGAACGTTCAATATCCATCTTTGACGACTGTTGTTAATGCTAATGATCTTAATAGTAATGAAAAGACTTCAGTTGAGACCGCTATTAGGAAAGCTAATGAAAACACAAAGCATTTCACAGATCTTCTTGACAAGATTGATGTAGCTAAAGACGGTACTGCAACTCTTACTTTCCATGACAATACAACGATTACAATGCCTGGAAAGTTGCTTGTAGTTGAAGATAAAAAAGATAACGTTAAGTTCCCACCTGTCTACCCTGCACCGATGGGCGTTGTGAATCCTAAGAGTTTGAGCGAAGCTGATCAGAAGGCGATTATTCAAGGCTTTAAGACCGCTAATAAAGACAAAGACTTCCTTAAGAAAGTTAAGACTAATGATTCTGAAGCCTATAAGTTTGACAACACCAAGCAGGAACTTACTATTACTTATACTGATGGCTCTACTATCACAGTTCCTTATTCATCTTTGGTGTATCAAGGTGCAACTATCGCTGATTGGGCTCCTTACGTTGTGCCTTCTCCAATTGAGGTTAAAAACCTTTCGAGCTTAGATGCAGCCGAACAAAAGCAAGTAACCGACGCTTTCGACAAAGCAAACGCTGACTTGGATGTTTATACTAATGCGAAGAAGGGAGATAAAACTCCTGTAAGCTTTGATAAAGACTTCAAGAACGCCATCATCACCTGGGCAGACGGTTCAACAACAGAGATTCCTTCTTGGCAATTCTTAAAGAAGAAGGAAGTGACTCCTGCGCCAAATCCTCAGCCGCCAACTCCAAATCCTGCTGAAGAAAAGAAGACGTTCACGGTTGATTTCTCTAATACTACGAGTAGGGTTATACCGAACTTTGACCCATTTAATGCTTCGTCTGCAAGTGATACAGCCAAGGATGCAGTTAGAGCTTTTAAAGGTATGCTTAAGAAGCTTACAGCAAAGGGTTCTGATGGGAAGACTGTAACTATTACCGACGTTGATTTTGATTTCACTAACGGCGAAATTATTTTTAAGGCTGGAAACGATTATAAAGATCAACGTTATCCTATGTCTTTGCTGTTTAAGAAAGGTAGCACTGGCACTAAGAATCCTACGCAGCAGACGCCTACGAGCAAGACTGATACTGACCCTCAGAACAACAAAAATACTTATAAATATTTTGTTACTAAGACTCAAATTAATGAATCCAAAGTTTCTGATGTAACGCCTCAAGAAGCTGTTAAGGCATTAAAGCAATTTGTTAAAGATAATTACACTGGTTGGACTGAACAAGAATTAGAACATGTTACTAGTAATGTGTCTGTTGGTACAAGCTGGAAGGCAAAAACAGGTACAACAAATCTTGAACCATTCAACAAGGGTAATGGAAGAATCGTATCAATTAGTGTAAATAGTGATAATGGATTAACAGTTACTGGTTATCAGTATGCAGACCAGGAAGATGATAATATTGATGTATCAACTGATGGCCCATTATTTACTATTTCAGCAGATGATTTGTATGCTACAAATAGTGGAAGTCAGACTCCTACGGATAACACCATTGATCAGTTGAAGGCTCTTGCTAAGCAGCTTCGTGATAAGCGAAAGAATGCTGGAGAGTTAACAGATGATGTTATAAAGAACACTCTCAAAGCTACTGACACAGATATTGATAGCATGAATGATGAGAATGCTCTTCGTGATCTTATCAAGAAGATTTCTGATTATCAGAAGCCAAAGCCAGTTGAGTATAAGTACAACTTTGAGAAGTTGAAGTTGGATCATGATGGTGAGCCAAACGATGCTGATTACAAGAAGATTGTTGTAGAACAGTTCTTGAAGAAGAACTATACGACAACCGACAATACAAACTGGTCTAAGCTTGAGAATGCTTATTATAATAAGACTGTTGTTCTTTCTGGTAACAATGCGAACACATATAACTTAACGCCTGTTACAAGTGGAACATCCGGTTTGAATATTTACACCGGTGATAAGCAAGCAGGCGGTGTGATGAGTGTTGGTATCGATTCTAATGGTAATTTAGTTGTTCGTGGCTGGAAAGCAGGTTCTAGTGACCAGCATGCGGAAGTACTGATTACTATTAATAAAGCTGATTTGTTTACTCCTAAGTCTAAGGAACAAAACCCAGCTATAACTCCTGAACAACTCCAGCAGATGAAGAATGATGCGAAGAAGATTATCGATAAGAATCCGTATCTGACTCCTGAGCAGAAGAAGAAGTTCAAGGATCAGATTGATGATCCTAATAATGGACCTAAGGATCAGAATGGTATTCAGAAGATTCTGAATGAGGCTAAGGCTCAGGGTGAAAAGAATAAGCAGAACACAACTGATCCTAACGTTCAGCAAACCATTAACGATAACAAGAATGGTGGAAAGGAAAAGAAGGATCAGGAGCTTAAAGCTGCTAAAGAAGCTGCTAAGCAAGCAATCGAGAACCTTCCTAATTTGACTCCTGATGAGAAGAATACTCTTAAGGAGAAGGTTAGTAATGCAACTAGCATTGATGGCGAGAACGGCGTAAATAGCGTTCTTGACGAAGCCAAGAAACTCAATGAACTTGAGGGTGTTAAGAAAGAAGCTAAAGAGGAAGCTAAACAGCTCTACTTCCTCGACCACGGTACTGGTGCTGATGGAAATACTGCAGATACTCACGATGAGGATGCTGCTCTTAACAGCGTGCTTGGCACTACTTCTGAAGAAGATTCTACTCTCAAAGCACTTGATGGTAAGTTGCAAGACTCTACTGCCACTGCAGATGATATTCGCACTGCTTTAGAAGCAGCAAAGAAAGCTAATGTGAAAAACACGCAGAAAGCAAAAGATGCTGCTACTAAGAAACTTGAAGAGAAGAAAGATGCGCTTAAAAATGCTTATGACGCATTGACTCCTGATCAGCAAAATACTGCTAAAACTGCATATGAAGCTGCTATTCAAGCAATTGATAGTGCTGAATCTTCTGTGAACAAAGCAACTAAGCCTTCCGAAATCAAGACTGCTCTTGAAAGCGTGAAAGATGCAACCATCAACGCTGCAAATCAAGCAATCGAAAATGCTAAGCCAAAGCGCGATGCTTCTGGTAACACCAACGATCTTACACCTGATGCCTTCAATGAAGAGAAGGAGAAAGCTAAGGGCGAGATCGATAAGATTCCTGGCTTGTCTCAAGAAGAAAAAGAAAAGTATAAGGAACAGATTAATCAGTCTACTCATAAGGGCGATCCTGAAGCAATAGTCAATCAGGCTAAGAAGCACAAGAAGATTGAAGATGCTCTAAAGAAGCTTGATGAGTTCAAGCATCTTAACAATGCTCAGAAGGAAGCCTTCAAGAGGATTATCGAAGACACTGATGCGTATAATCACACGGATGCTGATGGCAAGGATCTTGGCATAGATGATATCGACGATGCGCTCGCTAACGCTGCAAACACCGATAATGCTATGGCTCGTCTTGAAGAGTTGGAGAAGAAAGCCAACGACTTTAAGAATGAGAAAGAAGGCAAGTATTCTAAGCTCACTAATTCTGAAGATGATCAGAATAAGAAGAAAGCTTTCGATGGCTATCTCGCGGATGCAACAACGCTAACTACAGCTGATAAGGGTGACGCCAAGAATGCGGATCAGGTTAATGAGCTGTACAAGGACCTTCTTAAGGCAATGCGCGCTATCGATCCTAATGCTCAGAGTGCTGGTCTAAAGACTGATGCTCTTAGCAAAGAGATTGAGTCCGATAAGACCTACAAGCCAGCTACTCCTGCAGATCCTGCAAAGCCAGGCAACTCTGTTTACAACACTTCTTCTAAAGACAAGAAGGATGCGTTTGATCAGGCATTGCAAGCTGCTGAGCAGGCTTTAAAGACTGCTGAAGATACTAAGAAGCCTGGTGCCAAGAAGATGAGTGCTGAAGAGGAAGCAACTGCTCAGCAGGCTGTTGACGCTGCTCTTGACAAGCTTATTAAAGCTCGTTTAGCTTTAGACGGTGTTGACACAACTGATTTGCAAAAGGAGATTGATAAAGAATCTGCAACTACTTCTTCCGATGCATATAAGTATGATTCTCAAGAAAATCAGAATAATTATAATAACGCTCTGAAAGCTGCTAAGAAACTCATCAAACAGTTGACTAGCAATGATCAGCAGCAAGATCCATCTCAAGGCGGCACGCAGAAGCCAAAGACTCAAGCTGAAAAGCAGAAGATTGTTGATGATGCTCTTGCAAACCTTAAGGCAGCTGAAGAGGCTCTTAAAGGCAAGAAACCAGTCGAGCCAACCCCAACTCCAACGCCTTCTGTTGATAAGTCTCACTTGCAGCAGGGTATTAATGGTAGCGGTGATGTGAAGAAGTCGGATGATTATAATAATGCTCCTTCGGATAAGAAGCAGGCTTATGATCACGCTTTGGATCATGCTAACGAAGTGAATAAGGATCCGAATGCAACTCAGGATCAGGTGAATCAGGCTGCTGAGGATTTGAAGAAGGCTGAGAATGATTTGAAGCCAACTCCAACTCCGCTTCCAAGCCCAGTCCCTGGTGGCGCTGGCTTTGGTGTGAACGATAATGCGCCTACTACGGTAGATAAGGGCGAGTTGAACATTCAGATTGATAGTGCTGAGTCTGATTTGCAGCCGGGCAATGCTGGTAACGGTAACGCTGGTTCTAACAATGCTGGTAATGCTGCAAACTCTGGCGCAAACGCTGGTAATGCCGGTAACGCTGGTAATACTGCTAACAACAACTCTGGCTCCAACGCCAATGCTGCTAATGGCGCAAATTCTGCTGCGGTGAATGCTGCGGTTGAAAATTCGCCGGCTGTGAAGCAGGCGGATGCTCAAGTTGCTAAAGCTCAGGCTGCTTTGGACGATGCTTTGGCTGAAGCTAAGAAGGTTGCTGCTGATCCTAATGCAACTCAGGCTCAGGTTGATGCTGCGGCTCAGAAGCTTTCTGCTGCTCGTAAGGCTTTGGCTGATGCTAAGGCTCATGCGGACGAGGTTCGCGCTTCTGTTCGCGCTCAGGTTTTGAAGCGTTCTAAGGGCATGAAGTTGAGCAAGACTGGTAGTGATGTGTCTGCATTTGGCGTGTTTGCTGCTGGTGTTGCTGCTGCTGGTGTTGCGCTCTTCGTTTCTAAGCGTCGTGGTATTTCTCGTCACAGCAACAAGTAGTAAGTTATATTTAATTTAATTCGATTAAATTAAATAAACGGTTGAATAATTAAATAGTTGAATAACAATGAGCCTCACTTGCGATTGATTTCACAAGTGAGGCTTTTTGTTATTAACAAACTGAGAAAACAACGGTCACGCGTTACTGGTGCAGTATGCGTTCTGCGAGCGTAACGTATAACTCCGATTTTTCGTTACTGGTGCAGTGTGTGTTCTGCATGAGTAACGCACACTATAGCTTTTTCGTTCTTCTCGCAGTTGGCGCTCGCGCGGGTTACGCGCTCGCTTACGAAACTCGCGTTGGAAGTCCACTGGACTTCCAACTTGAGCGAGTTTCCGCTCCGAGTTGCCTTCGCGCGCTAAATCGCATCGCTCAGGCAGGTCGTCGCGCTGCGCGAGTAACGCATATTGCCGATTTTTCGTTACTGGTGCAGTATGCGTTCTGCGCGCGTAACATTTGACAATTTATTGTTCAATATTCAGCTAATACATGCTTAGAATGCCACCGCACATAAGTAAATAACCCACATTCGAATAGCATTGAGCCTTACTATCGTAAGGGTTATGAGCTTACTTTTCACACACTTTTTGTACTAGTGGCGAATGTCAGAAAAGTATTCGATCACAACAAAACGTTTGTATTACTTACGCAAGTTTTGCGTCACAAAACTTCAATAGACATGATTCCAACTGGTTCGAGTGGAGCATCAGATCGGTCGGTTGCGACTGCATCGAGCTTATCTACCACAGCTTTTGAAGCATCATCAGCTACTTCGCCAAAAATAGTGTGATGTCCATCCAACCAAGGAGTAGGAACTGTAGTAATAAAGAACTGTGAGCCGTTAGTACCATGCAAACGGCCGTCGCGTCCACGACGCTTACCAGCATTCGCCATAGCAAGCAAATAAGGCTTATCGAACTTCAGTGACGAATCAATCTCATCATCGAACTCGTATCCAGGACCGCCAGTTCCTGTACCAAGTGGGCAGCCACCCTGAATCATAAAATCTTTAATAATGCGGTGGAAAGTTAAACCATTATAGAAAGGTTCATGAGAGGATTCACCAGTGAACGGATCTTTCCATTCCTTCTCGCCAGTGGCAAGACCAATGAAATTCTTCACTGTTTCTGGAGTTTTACTGTCAAATAAATTGATTTTAATATCACCTTCAGAGGTGTGCATAATAACTGTAGTCATGAGTACAATTTTCACATAAGTTGAAGACTGCAAATTGTAATTGTGTTAAAAAGAATTATTAAGAAAATTATTAAAAACAAGAGAATTATTCATAAAAAAGCGGGCTCATAGTCAAGCAGTAAGCTCAACCACAAGCCCGTGTATTTGTTGTAACCTTCTTCTATTTATACATTACAAGATTTAATTATTTGCGAAAACTTGTAAGTATTTGTGTATATCCACTTTTCCTCACAAATTTTCGCAAATCAAATTTTCGCAAATCACACGCTTATGAAATCACAAGCGCTGGTACAAAGAAGATCCAGATTCTTGGAACTTCTTGCTCATCTCTTTCATACCATCGCTAATTGCTTGGGTACGTGCTTCTTCGACAAGCTGTTCCTGTTGAGCAGCTCCGCCAAAACGCTTACGAATGTTCTGCGAAATAGCCATTGAGCAGAACTTTGGTCCGCACATTGAGCAGAAGTGAGCCATTTTTGCTGGCTCTGCAGGAAGAGTATCGTCGTGGAAAGCAATAGCAGTATCTGGATCGTAGCTTAAGTTGAACTGATCCAACCAGCGGAACTCAAAGCGAGCCTTACTGATTGCGTTGTCGCGATCCATAGCATGTGGATGATGTTTAGCAAGATCTGCCGCATGGCAAGCAATCTTATACGCAATTACGCCCTGCTTTACATCGTCTTTGTTAGGCAATCCCAAATGCTCTTTAGGAGTCACATAGCAAAGCATTGCAGTACCGTAGCGTGCAATCTCCACGCCGCCAATAGCGGAAGTAATGTGATCGTAGCCTGGGGCAGTATCAGTAGTCAAAGGACCAAGCGTATAGAATGGAGCATTCTGGCAAATCGCTTTCTCCATCTCAATATTCATACGCACAGTGTCGAATGGTACGTGGCCTGGGCCTTCAATCATCACCTGAACATCATGCTGCCAAGCAATCTTAGTAAGCTCACCAAGTGTCATAAGTTCGGAAAGCTGAGCCGCATCGTTAGCATCAGCCAAGCTACCTGGACGCAAGCCGTCACCCAAAGAGAACGCAACATCGTACTTTGCGAAGATCTCACACAATTCTTCAAAATGAGTGTAAAGGAAGCTTTCTTGATGATGCTGCAAGCACCACTCAGCCATAATGGATCCGCCGCGGGAAACAATACCAGTTACGCGGTTTGCAGTAAGTGGCACGTAGCGAAGGAGCACGCCTGCGTGAATAGTCATGTAGTCAACGCCCTGCTCGCACTGCTCAATAACAGTGTCGCGGAAAAGCTCCCAGCTTAGCTTAGAAGCATCATCCTCAACTTTTTCCAAAGCCTGATACATTGGCACAGTACCGATCGGCACAGGGGAGTTGCGCAAAATCCATTCGCGAGTTGTGTGAATATCGTTACCTGTGGAAAGATCCATAACGGTATCCGCGCCCCACTTAGTAGCCCACGTAAGTTTTTCTACTTCTTCGTCAATAGAAGACGTAACAGCAGAATTACCCATGTTTGCGTTGAGCTTAGTTAAGAAGCGAGAGCCAATAATCATAGGTTCGGCTTCAGGATGGTTGATATTGCAAGGAATTACAGCTCTACCGGCTGCAAGTTCGGAGCGAACAAGTTCCACATCACAGTTTTCGCGAGTAGCAACAT
>CAMYPN010000032.1 GCA_947292085.1 uncultured Gardnerella sp.
GAACTTAAAGATGTACCAGACATAAAGGTCATTACGGGAATTCGTAGAAGTGGTAAATCTAAACTGTTAGATGCTTTTAGTTCACGTATCCAACAAGATGCTAATGCGAATGTAATTCGAATAAATCTAAATCAGAAAAAGTATCAAAAACTTTTAGAAGAGGATGCTTTATATAACTATATTGAAGAACATTGTGTGGATGGTAAATCGAATTATCTTTTTGTAGACGAAATTCAACTTTGCAATGGCTTCGAACGTGTGATTAATAGCATTCATGATGAAGAATTATGTGACATATATGTTACTGGCTCTAACGCTTTTCTGCTTTCAAGTGATCTTGCTACTTTGTTTGGCGGTAGAGTGTTTGAAATTAGCATGTACCCATTTTCTTTTGCTGAATTTTGTAAATATTATTCAAAAACAGATAATGATGAAAGTTATATTGATAAGAGTGATATAGATAAGTATTTCGATGAATACTATGTACGTGGCGGAATGCCTGGATCTTACTTATATAACAAAGATTACGATGCGCGAAAGTATGTTGAAGGAATATATCGTACAACTATAGTAAAAGATATCGTGCAAAAATATGGCATAGAAAACGAAGATCTACTTGTTATGATTGCGAATTTCCTTATGGACAATGTTGGTAATTGTACTTCGATTCGCAATGTTGCTTCTGTGCTAACGTCAAAAACTTATAAAACTAATGATAAAACAGTCGGTGCTCATATTAGTTATTTATGTAAATCATTCATGTTCTACCCAATACAACGTTATGATATTAAAGGCAAAAGGTACCTTGAGTCAGATAAAAAGTATTATCTTGCCGATTTATCATTTAGGTTTTCGGAATTAGGTACTAGATATTCTGATGTTGGACATTTGTATGAGAATCTAGTGGCTATTGAACTTTTAAGACGCGGGTATGAGGTGTATGTTGGCAAGCTTTATACTAAGGAAATCGATTTTGTGGCAAAGAAGGACGGAAAGCTGACTTATGTTCAAGTTTCTGACGATATTTCGCGCGAGGAGACTTTTGAACGAGAAATTAGTCCGTTGTTATCTATAAAAGACGCTTACCCAAAGATGATTATTGCTCGTACTCGTCACGATGAGATGGAAAAAGACGGTGTAAAAATAGTTGATATAGCGCGATGGTTGTATGAGCGATGATTTGGACTGAATGCGCGTAATAAGGCTATTTTGTTCTTGTACTATTCTTCTCTTTCGCATATGGTTTAGATTATTAGGAAGGTTCATTTCGCAAAATTAAAAAATTTTCAAATTTGCGAAATGAGATTTGTGTGGTTTGCGAAGCGGGATTTGCTTGGTTTTAACGCGCGCAAATCATGTTATGCCGAAACGATAGGCGTGATGTTGCCGATGCTGACTATGTTTCTATAGTG
The DNA here is from genome assembly GCA_947292085.1 of uncultured Gardnerella sp. GTDB lineage: Bacteria > Actinomycetota > Actinomycetes > Actinomycetales > Bifidobacteriaceae > Bifidobacterium. Next base: position 1,413 of record CAMYPN010000032.1, read on the forward strand.
CGTTTTTGCGAAAATGTCGGTATAGATGAATGTTTTTTACTCGCTATGCTGCTATTTTTTAAAAATGTCGGTATAGAATGCGACTTTCTGTAAGCTATGTCGACATTTTGCCGTTTTTGTCGTTTTGTTGCGGATTGTGACGAGTAACAGAGAGTTTTGACTTAGGGAGTGAGGCAAGCGATGTTTAGGAATGTAATGGCGATTGAGCGCGCGCTTGGCACGGGGATTATTGTTTCTAGCAGCAAACCGATTCCGCAGCGCGTGCAGAAGCGGATTCGTGCTTTTATTGACGAGTATGAATCGGTGCTTTCTAGGTTTCGTGCAGATTCGCTTGTTTCGCGTATGGCTCGCGCGGAGTACGGCGGTGATTTTGAGTTTCCGTCGTGGGCGCAGCCGCTTTTTGCAATTTACGACGATTTTTACAATGCTACGCAAGGAGCTTTCGACGCGTGCGTTGGCGCGGATCTGCTTGCGCTTGGCTACGATAATTCCGTGCAATTCGTTCCGGAGTCTGCTACTAGAGCTAGTGAGAATGAGAATAGCAGTAGTGGCAGTTGGGCTAATTATCGACGCGCTCTGCCAGTTACGTGGGGGAATATTTCGCGAGATAGTGGCAGCGCAACGCTTCACACAAATCAACCAGTGCAGCTTGATTTTGGTGCAGCTGGTAAAGGTTATTTTGTAGATCTCGTAACGCAGATTATTAAAGAGGAGCTTAGTGGCGAGATGCCTGCGGATAGTGATTCGTCTGCGGATTTTGATTTTTTGGTTAACGCTGGCGGAGATATGCGCGCTTGTTTTAGCGAAGAGAATAATCAAATAAAAGTGGCTCTGGAAAATCCGTTTGACACAACTCAAGCAGTTGCAGTGGCATCAATCGCAAGCGGAACGCTGTGTGCGTCGTCTAGCGCAAGAAAGCGTTGGAAAGTAAAAGACGCGAATTGTCTTGCATCTAATGCTTTTGAATCTAATTTAATTGCAACTCACCTTATCAACGCTTTAGATGGAGCTCCTGCGCAAAAGCTCTCTGCAAGCTGGGCGTATATTCCTGCTAAAACTTGCGATTTCCCAACTGCTTATGCCGATGCGCTCGCAACGGCATTGTTTGTATCGCAAGAAAGCGATTTGCAAAAAATCGTGCAAACTACCGGTGCTGAGTTTGCTGTAATAATGCCCAATCGCACTGTTCGTGCAACTACAAACTTCCCCGCGCACTTTTTTGCTGAATAATCACTATGAGAAACATGTTTAATGAGTTTGTTGGGCTTATTGGCTTCTCTCAAAACGAAAGATAATTCTCGTTATCAATATCATTTTTGATATATAAGCATATTTTTTACTCCGAACTATATCAATCTAGTTGATATATCGATATCATATTCATGTGGGGCCTTTGTAATGGCAAGTTTTAGTTGGGCTGCTCAACTGGGGTAGAGCGTAAGAAAACATTAAGAAGTATGCATCAGAAATATGCATAAAGGTGCGAGGAGATGTTATGCGCGCGTTATTAGAAATGCGCAAGATTGTACGAAGTGCTGCGTCTTTAATTATGGCACTCATGATTGCTATAGCTTGTTGCCTTGGATTTTTTGCTCCTACGGTTTCGTATGCTACAGACGCTGACAGAGTGTACCAAAGTTGGAATGCTGTTTCGCAAGCTATAGATGATCAGTTTGAACAAGGACAGAGCAACTACAAAAACGGAAATATAGCTGCAGCTGCAACTAGATTCCAAGATGCATACAATTCTGTGTACGTTGCTTCTAATTTTATTACAGTTGTTCGAGACACTATTGGTCAAGATAAAGTTCAATCGCAAACTGATAAGTTTCAACAATTACAAACGTTGGTATATCAACAAAATCAAGAATCTCAAATTAATGCAGTTGTTGTAGAACTAAAGTCTGATTTGGAAAAAACGGCAGAACAATTAGACGCAAACTCATCATTAGACAAACCTGAAGTGTATGCGAAAAAATTGCGTGCTCAAATCAAAGCAGAGCGCAAAAAACTTGACGCTGCAAAAAAGAAGAATCTTGGCCGAAATGGTAGAACATGGGGTCAAGTAGCGCAAGAAATGAGCGTAATTCTTGATAAAGCGGTAAAAACTTACGCTCAGGGCGGCAAAAATGCTGGGTCTCAAGCTGTAGATCTTATTAATGAAGCGTACTATCAGCATTACGAAAAGCTTGGTTTTGAGAAAAACGTTATGAACGCTATTAGCGGAAGCCGTGTATCTGAAGTTGAGTATCAATTCAAAGAGTGCCGTCAAACAATGAACAACGGTGGTTCTATTGATCAAACTCGTGAACTTGTTAAAAATTTGAAATCAATGCTATCTGTAGACGCAGCAAAGCTAGACGGAGGAGCATCTGCAAACGCAAATCCTTTCATGCAGTTTATAACAAGTTCTTTCGGCCAAGCCTTCGTTATCCTGCTTCGTGAAGGATTAGAAGCGCTGCTTGTTGTTGCGGCGATTATCGCTTACCTTATTAAATCCGGCCATAAGAAAATGGTTAAGTACATTTATCTAGGCGTTGTTGTTGGTATTGCTGCATCTCTTGCTGTAGCAGCACTGTTTGGTGTGCTATTTAACGGCTCTGGTCCGCAGCAAGAAATAACAGAAGGCGTAGTAGCGCTTTTTGCTATGCTAATGCTTCTGTATACCAGCAATTGGATGATTTCACGCTCTTCTGTACAAGCATGGAATTCTTATATTCGCAAGCAAACCACGGCTGCAGTTTCTAAAGGAAGTTTAATATCGCTTTCTCTCTTAAGTTTCCTCGCAGTATTTCGTGAAGGTGCTGAAACTGTAATATTCTATCAAGCTATTTTTGCAGTTTCCGACGGAGCTGATTCCATGATTTGGACAGGTTTTGCGTCTGCTGCAGCTGTGTTGGTAGCAATATTCCTTCTTATACGTTTTGCTTCAGTACACATTCCAGTAAGACCATTCTTTGCAGGCACAAGTGCACTTATGTCGATTCTGGTAGTAATTTTTGCCGGCGGCGGCATGCACGCGCTTATAGAAGGCGATGCTGTATCGGGAATATATATTCAAGGCTTGCCAACTAACGATTGGCTTGGATTCTATCCGTATGTGGAAACGATTGTTGCGCAAATCATAGCTGCAATAGTTGTTATTTCGCTACTATGCGTATCTATTGCGCGAAGCCGCGGAAAACGTACAGATAAGACTCCTATAGAGACGTCCGAAGATAGTAGTTCACAAGAAATTGCGGAGTCTTCTTCGGCAAAATAACAAGCATAACGAAAGTAATAATAACCAATAGAAAAGGTTAGATATGAAGAATAAAAAAATAATATCAATTGCCGCTTTAGTTTTAGCTGGTGTGCTTGCATTTGCTGGCTGCGGTACGAATGGTAGCAATAGCGGTTCTTCAAAGAAGCCGCAAGCTTCTGAACAAAAGGCCGATGATAATGGCGGAGACAAAGGTTTCGAGGAGATTCCAGTAGGACCTCACCAAGATCAGAACATTGGACCTCTTACAGTTGGTGCTGTTTACTTCCAGCCAGTTGATATGGTTCCAGCAGGTATGGGCTTGAAAGCAAGCGAAGCAAGCTTCCACCTTGAGGCAGATATTCACGCCAACAAGGAAGGTGCGAAACTTGGTTACGGTAAGGGCGAGTTCATTCCAGATTTGACAGTAAATTACGAAATTATTGATAAAACTAGCGGTGCTTCTGCTGGTAAGGGTACGTTTATGCAGATGAACGCTTCCGATGGCCCTCACTATGGTGCAAACGTTAAGCTAGACAAAGCTGGTTCTTACAAGTTGGTTCTTTCGATCGAATCTCCAGAAAAGCGCGGCTGGATGTTGCATGTCGATCCTGCTACCGGCGTAACCGGTCGCTTCTGGACTGAGCCAATCAAGGCAACATTCGATGATTGGAAGTACACTCCACGTCAGTGGTAAATTCTCAGTAATTTTATGTGGTTATTCGTTTAGTTTTTATAACTGAGTGTTTTAATCGATAGAAAATAGCTGATAATCAAATTATTGATAATAAAATTATTTATTTAAATAACAAGCAGTAAAGGAGGGAGTTATGCTCCGATTGTTTATAGCAGTAATGCCGGGGCTACTCCCTCTTACACTACTTGCAATGGGCTTAAGCGTTTCTCTAAACGTTGGAGAAGGTCGCGACAAGCCTGTGAGCGCACGCTGGAGACTATATGGTCTTACAGTTGGAACTATTGCTGCGTTAATTTTCGCAACTCTTCGTGCAGCAGTTATTATTAACCAGCGTAACTTTGTGAATATGCCGGTATTGTGTGTAGCTGTTCCTTGTGATGTAGCGGCGATTGTTACCGTAGCTTTTTCTCATAAAATAGTTTCCTCTTGGCGAAAACATCCGTTAATAATGCATATTAGTAATGCTATTGGTGCATTATGTCTTGCTCTTACTGTCTTTTATGCTTTACCAGATGTTATTTTGCAGCTCACTATTTTTGTTGACTCTAGCACGCCGCCGTTTACTTCCGATATGCTTCTTCGTGCTCTCGGATTAGTTCTTGGTGTTATAGTTGCAATCTGCTTGAGTCTTATGGTTCGTTCGCTTCGCGTAACTTCAGATAAAATATCCTTTACTATCGCAGTGCTGCTCAGCATGCTTATTCTTTTAGTGCAGCATATTACTTCACTTCTGCAAATTATGCAGGGAAGTATTCTTTTATATATTGACGATTTTTCCTTTAGTATTCTTGTTTGGTTGATTAATAACGCGCCTCTTTTGATTATGGCGCAAATATGCGTATTCGTTATACCAGTTTTATCTTCATTAATAATTGGATTGCGTACTGCTGCAGTTGGTCAAAATACTGCAGAAATACGTTCAAAGCGTGCTTTTAAGCGCAAATCGCGTAAGTCTGCACTATCTGCAATTCTTGCCGCACTAACAGTGATTCTTACCCTTACTGTCGGCGTGGATGTTATGAATAGTAAGCCTACGCTCACTCCTCCTGAACCTTACGAACTGCATGATGGTATAGCTACGATTAATTTTGTGCAAGTTTCAGATGGACATTTGCATCGTTTCCAATACAAAGCAAAAGATGGTACCGTAATGCGGTTCATAATTATTAAGAAAAATGGTGGAGCTTACGGAGTTGGTTTGGATGCTTGCGAAAATTGTGGAGACGCAGGATATTACGAAAAAGATGGGAAGATCATTTGCAGAAAGTGCGATGTTGCTATTAATTTAGCAACTATTGGTTTCAAAGGCGGTTGCAATCCAATTCCTTTCCCATATAAGGCTGGTCACGGAAAAATCACCATTCATACGTCTGATTTAGACGTGTTAAGTTCGCATTTTAAGTAAGGAGACGGGCAGATGTTTTTGATTCGCATGGTTGCCCGATCCTTGGTGCGACAAATAAAAAAGCGCGTAATGATTGCTCTAGTAGTATGTTTGAGTACTTGCGTAAGTGTAGCTATGCTTAGTGTTGTTTACGACGTGGGAGATAAACTTAACGCTGAGCTTAGCTCTTACGGATCTAATATTGTAGTTCAGCCAAAATCGAGTGCCGTAGTAGACGACTTATACTCTTCTCGTGAGCAAGGGTCTTTTGAAAGTGCGAATAACCTAACTGACGCAGAATCAAGGGAAGCTACATCATCATTAAAAGAGTCGGATGTTTCTAAAATAAAAATGATCTTCTGGGCGTTTAATATTACTAATTTCGCGCCGAAATTGACAGTTCACGCACTTTTAGGATCACAGTACTCTAATAATTCTGCTAATAAAGTGGTTCCGATAGTCGGAACGTGGTTTAATCGCAAACTTGCGCTCGCTTCTGGAGAAACTACTGTAGTTGGTGTTAGGGGCTTGCGTTCTTGGTGGAATATTTCATCAGGTCGTTTTGCGCAAGATAACAAATCTGAAGCGATGGCTGGTTCGAAACTTGCGAAAGAACAGCATCTAACTGTTGGTAAACGCGTATATTTGCATCGTGACGGTAAACAAATTTCCTTGCGAATAGTGGGAATATACGAGTCTGGAGACGATGACGATAACGCTTTATATGTAGATACTAGTAAAGCTCAGTACCTTTCAAATAAGCAAAATAAGATTGACACTATTGAGGTTAAAGCGTTAACTACACCGGAGAATGATTTAGCACGTAAAGCTGCAAAAAATCCTGCTGCACTAAGCCAGGAAGAGTGGGAAACTTGGTATTGTACAGCTTACCCAAGTTCTATTACCTACCAGATTGAGGAAGTAATTCCTGGAGCTGTAGCGAAACAGGTTCGTCAGGTAGCAGCTCTTCAAGGAAACGTATTAAATAAAACTCGTGCGGTTATGATGCTAATGACTGCTTTAAGTTTGATTGCAGCAGCTGTAGCAGTTGCAAATCTGATGGCAGCTTCTATTTCAGAACGTTCCGGAGAGTTGGCTTTGCTTAAAGCTTTGGGCGCTCGCGATGGTGCTGTTGCGCGTTTGATGCTTTTTGAAACTTCTGTTATAGCTTGTGTAGGAGCATTATTGGGAATGATATCTGGATTTGGTGTAGCTCAAATTATTGGGTTTACAGTATTTAAATCTTCAATAGCATTTAGACCAATGGTGTTCGTTTTAGTGTCTGTGCTTATTGCTTTGACTGTTTTGGCTGCTGCCGGCTCGTCGATTCGTTCAATTCTGCGAGTACGTCCTGCGGAGGTGCTTCATGGCAGGTAAATCTTATAAAACTTCTAATAGCGCCATGTTTGCTACTATGCTTTTTGGCGCAGTATTTCGACGTAAGTCTCGCGCTATGATGGCTGTTATTGCAACTCTTGTTGGTGCTGCTACTTTATTCTGTTTAGCTGCAATCTGCCTGGTCGTTCCACAGCAGATGAGTGATGAAATGCATTCTTATGGTGCGAATATTATTGTGACTCCACTTGAGGGTGAGTGGAAGAACGGTATTGATCGTGCAATGGTTTTGCATACTAACGACATGGTTCTTGCTAAAGGTGCTATGCGTTCGGCTACGTATCGTTATGAGAATGTACGAATTAATGCTGCTCCTTATGTGCTTGCAGGTATTGATGTTCGTTCTGTTAAGTCGCTGAATAAGCATTGGAATGTGGACGGTAGCTGGCCAAGTTCTGGGAATGTGATGGTTGGGCGAGATGTTGCTCAAGCTATGAGTTTGAAAATTGGCTCTCGTATTGCTATCGCTTACCGTTCAGGAGATAACACGGATGGTTCGCATAAGGCTGCAGAAAAGTTAGATAAAAATTCAGTTTCTAATTCAACCAATAATCCTACTAATTCATCAAAATTAGTAGAAGGTCGTGTTTCTACAGATATTATGGATACGCACGGAACTACCTTCCGAGTTTGTGGAATTTTGGATACTGGCGGCGCTGAGGACGCTATGCTTTATGCTCTTAATGGAGATGTGAATACTCTTACGGGAGTTAAGCGTGGAGCTGATGTAATCGCTTATTCTTCTTCTGCACCTAGTGTCGACGCGGTTGTGCGAAGTATTAACGATATGACTTCAATGCGTGTGCGTGCTCAGCAAGTAACCAAAGTAACTGCAGCAGATAAAGGTATTGTCACTATGCTTCGTAGTCTGTTTTGCATTGTTTCACTTGTTGTGCTCGTTTTGATGATGGTAGGCGTGAGTACTACTATTTCTTCGATTGTGCAGCAGAGAAGGAATGAGATTGGATTGCGTAAAGCTTTGGGTGCTAGCGCATCGAGTATTGGTATTGAATTTACTGTAGAATCCGGCTTGTATGGTTTGGTTGGCGGTTGTGTTGGTACAGCAGTAGGTTATTTATTCGCTCGATTATTGGCATCTATGGTTTTTGCGAGAGAATTAGGAATCGACTGGCTGCTAGTTTGTTTTTCTATATTGTTTAGCGTAATAGCTTCTTGCATAGCATCTTTGCCGCCTGTTTTGCGTGCTTCAAAAATTGATCCTGCGGTGGTTTTGCGTGAAGAATAATTTCATATAAGCGATTTTGTAAGTAGTTTATTTAGGATTTTAGTGAGGTTTTAATATGACAGAAACTGTTCAAGAGAATGCAGCAGATAATAAGCCAAAAATGCTGCTGACTTTGGATCACATTTCTAAAATTTATGGTTCTCTTCGAGCTGTAGATGATTTGTCACTTACTGTTCCGGAAGGAGAGTGGCTTTCTATCGTTGGTTCAAGCGGATCTGGTAAAACCACGCTCATGAACATTATTGGGTGCATGGATTCGCCGTCTAAAGGCTCTGTGTCTTTGCAGGGTCGCAAACTTGAAGATTTGAATGCTGGCCAGCTTGCAGATGTTCGCAAAAATGTGATTGGACTTGTGTTCCAGAAGTTTTATTTAGTTTCACATTTAACTGCAGTTGAAAATGTGATGGTTGCGCAATACTATCATTCCGTTGTTGATGAAGCTCAAGCGATGGATGCTTTGGAACGAGTTGGCTTGAAGGATCGTGCGCATCATTTGCCGAGCCAGCTTTCCGGCGGTGAGCAGCAGCGTGTTTGTGTTGCTCGCGCGCTTATTAACTGCCCGAAATTGCTTCTTGCGGATGAGCCGACTGGTAATTTGGATGAGAAGAATGAGCAGATTGTGCTTGACTTGTTCAAGCAACTTCATGAGCAGGGTACTACGATTATTGTAGTTACGCATGATTCGCTTGTAGCACAGTGTGCTGAGCGCGAGATTATGCTCAATCACGGTGTGCTTGTTGGAGAGCGTTGGAATAGTGAGGAAGCGCGAAAAGCGTACGAGGCGATTGGTGGCAAGCCTGCGTTTACGAGTGCTCATATTGATGAAAGCGTTGCGGAAGCTTTGCAAGATCATGAGCCTACTAAGTCCCCTAAATTAGCGGATTTAGCTGATTAGTTGCGAAAGATTTTAAAATATATAAGATTTGAAGGCGATGATTTTATGGTTTCAGATAATATGTTTCACAGTATTTCACATGATGATTTGAAATCCAAAAAAATTGCAAAAAGTGTTGCTGCGCTTGCTGTTTTAGCTAGTACTTCTGCAATATTTGCTGCTTGCGGTGAACCTAAAGCAGTTCCTATGAACGATGAGTTTGCTGGAAATTCTGGTCAAAATGCAGATGATGCTGGAAATCCTTCTGGTAAGTATGATTCTGGCGCTCAACAATCTCAGTCTTCAGCTCAAAGTGAGGATTCAAAAATCCTTTCAAAAACAAATACTGGTGATTATCGTGATGGAAACTATTCGATTAAAGCTACGTACGGCCCTGCTGGGGAAGATAGTATAGATGTACATTTAAGCGTTGCAAGTGACAAAGTAAGTGATGTGCAAATTGTTGAACATCCGTTTAC
>CAMYPN010000033.1 GCA_947292085.1 uncultured Gardnerella sp.
CCGAAGCCGTCGGAAACAAACACGTCACCAAGAGAAGCAATCTTCTTGGCATATTCAGCACGCTCAGCCTCATTCTTGCTTGTTTCTTCAGCGTTGAAACGAACGTTTTCAAGCAAAACAACGTCACCATTGTTCATTGCAGCAACCTTAGCTTGAGCATCCTCTCCATAAGTGTCTGCAGCTAAAGCAACATTAACGCCAAGAAGTTCACCCAAACGAGCAGCAACTGGAGCTAAGGAAAGCTCTGGAACAACCTGACCCTTTGGACGACCAAGATGAGCCATCAAAATCACCTTAGCACCCTGCTCACGCAAAGCCTTAATGGTTGGTAAAGCAGCACGAATACGACCATCATCAGTGATAGTCGTTCCCTTAAGAGGAACGTTAAAATCTGCACGAACTAAAACGCGCTTGCCGCTCAAATCTCCCAAATCTTTAAGTGTCTTCATTGGTATCCTTTCCAAAACATGCTGGCTAATTTTAGACATACATCGCTAAATCAAGCCTAGAATGTCAATACATGCCACGCGCAATTGTATCGCATAACTATAACATCTCATAAATTTTAAAAATGGCGCTGAAAGCTGAGAAAAATCAGCACTTCAACGCCAAAGATTTATAAAAGATTTATATTACTTTTGCAACTACTTCCGCAATTACATTCGCGATTTTTCAACTTTTGCAGAAAGCTGAAGAAGTCTACGAATTCGACCGGCAATAGCATCCTTCGTAATAGGAGGATCTGCTAAGTGACCAAGCTCCTCTAAGCTTGCGTCACTGTGTTCCAAACGCAAACGACCTGCCATAAGCAGATTATCTGGAATGTCATCACCCAAAATTTCGAAAGCGTGACGTACTTTTTCGCAAGCTTCAGCAGCAGCCTTCGCACTACGACGCATATTAGCATCATCAAAGTTTGCTAGACGATTAGCTTTTCCGCGAGCTTCTCCATCAGAACGCTTACCAGTCCATTCACGAGCAGAGCGAGGAGCACCAATCAAATTAAGCATGCGCTCGATGGCATCTGAATCTCGCAAAGTAACTCGCTCAGAGCTTCTAACCTGTCGAACTTTGGCAGTAATACCCAATCGCGCTGCCATAGCTTGCAAAGCGTTAGCTGCTTCATGAGTTGGGCAAACTACTTCCAAATAACTAGCTTTGCCTGGATCGGAGATAGCACCGTGTGCCAAAAATGCTCCACGCCATGCGGCTTTAACTTGCGCAATACTTCCGCCGACAATCTCAGGAGCGAGTCCTGCAACAATACGCATTCTGCGGTCAAGAAGGCCGGCTTGAAGCGCAAGAGCAGCTGCACCTCTATCAACTAGAACGTCATATCTAACTACAGTTCCTGTAGGCGTTTGACGCGAGATTTGAGATACTGTAGCTTCGCGCTGGAAGTGTGAGCGTATAACAGCAACAAGCCAGTCCGCAGCAGACTGTGAGTCAAATTGTGCGCGGATAACGGCCTGATTATTTACTGGACGCAAACCGCCTCCAAAACGCATCATCGCTGCCGCTTGAGCCATAATGACAGTCGGGAGCTCATTATCGTTCGAAACGAGTTCGTTTTTGACGTCGTCAAGAAGAGCCAAGGGACAACCTCCTACTTTTGTTCTTCTTCAAGTATGCGTGTTGGATTCGTAGCTGATGCGCAAAACATCGACATGCTCGGCTTTCTGTGATACCGAATGCGCTGGACATTTTACATAGCTATCAAAACTTTTACGACCTATATTGTAGTTCACGTGCGGATACTGTAACTTGCAAACCGTGTAATCTAAGCCGCCTTGCAAGTTCTATACTAGCCGCTACAGAACGATGTTGACCTCCTGTACATCCTACAGCAATGGTCACATAATGTTTATCTTCTTTTGCAAATCCATCTATAGCAGTTAGTAAAGCCTTTTCGTACGAGTCAAGAAAAGCTTTAGCTGAAGGATTTGATAGCACGTAATCACTTACAGCTTTATCTCTTCCCGTTAATTCTCTAAGCTCTGGAATCCAGTACGGATTTGGCAAAAATCTCATATCAGCTACAAAATCAGCATCAATTGGCATTCCATATTTGAATCCGAAACTGAAAATGTGTACTGAAACTGTTGATGATCCTTTTCCAAGAAGAGCCTCATAAAGTTTAGTTGAAAGCTGGTGAATACTAAGAGATGAAGTATCTATGATAATATCTGCGCAATCTTTCAAATGTCCAAGAAGCTCTCGCTCTTCTCGAATTCCGTCGATAAGTCTACCGCCGCGTTGCAATGGATGCGGTCTACGAACAGACTCGTAACGTTTTATGAGCACAGAATCAGATGCATCTAAGAAAAGTATGCGAGTCTTCACACCAAGATCGTCAATATGCCCTAAAACTGCGAATAAATCATCAAAATATCCTCTTGAGCGCACATCTATAACGGCAGCTAACTTATGTACTTTAGAGCCTGAAGAAGTCATCATGTCTACAAGAGGAATAAGAAGTTTTGGAGGTAGATTATCAATTACATACCAGCCCATATCTTCTAACGCGTTGGCAGCATGCGAGCGCCCAGCTCCGCTCATTCCAGTGATTAGCATTACTTCGAAATCGCTTGTTTGATTTAAGTCATTTAAGTCTTTTAAGTTACTTAAATTACTTGAATCATCATTTGTTACTCTTGTTGCGTTCGTCTTGTTTGCTTTCAAAGTTGCTTTTAATTTTTCACTTGGCTTTTTGCTAACATCATGCTGCTTACTAGCGTTCATAATGCCTCCTGTAATGCCTTTCGCATGCAACTACTTAAGCAATCGTAATCTGTAGCCTTGTCAGAATCATCTTCAGAATCATCTTCAGAATTATCTTCAGAATGCCTGTAATCAAACGTCATAAGCTTTACTTGTTCTAAAGCTTGATACAAAAGCATTTCTTCTCCGCCAATTCCGCATCCGTACTGTCTCCATACGTTAAGCAAAGCACTTGGACGCGGATCGTAAACTACGTCAAGCAATGTTCCTAATTTTTTTAATCCCTGATTTTGGCAGTATGCTTTTAGCGCTACTGCTAACCCATCTGCTACGTGCGCTGGAACAGTGCTAATTACTATATCCGCTTCTGCTATTGCGCAAATTGCGTCTGTTGAGCTTAGAGATTTCAAAATGAGAGATTTATCACATTCTGATAATTTTTCTGCACTGCGCTCAGCGAATTTTGAAAATACTTCTTCGCTTATTGTAGGAAATTCGATACCGCTTACCGGTTTTTCTATGCGTCTTTTATTGGGAAAATCATCGCAATATTTTTGAGCAAGATTATTAAAACGTTCAACGCCTTTTATTTCAACGTCTTTTATAGTCCCACTATTCGCTACTCTCGCAACAACTTGCACTTTTTCAAGTTTTGAGATTTGCGCAATCTCAATCAAAGCTGCCATAGCAGAAGATGCAGTATTTCCGCTGCCAACAATAACAGCTTTTTTTACTTCACCTACGCTTTTCTGTAATGCTCTCCTAAACGTTTCTACTATGCCTTTTACGTCTGTGTTATACAGTTCGATTTGCGATTTTAAAGCAGTTTCTGGGTTGCTTATAAAAACTGCCGTATTTGCCACGTTAAGCGCGCTTGACCAGTAATCGCAAGATGTTCCGAGTTCCATTACCGTTTTTTTAAGCGGCATAGTAAGACTTAAGCCTTTCCAAGATTCATCTAAGTTACGAATAAAATTATCTAACTCAGTTTCGCTTACTTTTTTCTTGCAATATTGCCAATTTGTAAGTCCTAGAGCTTTATAAGCCGCGTTGTGCAATACGGGAGACAACGAATGCGCAATCGGATCTCCTAAAACTGCGCAATTGTATATTTTTGGCATAATCACTCCTCAGTACGCTAGTAAGTCTTTTGGATCAACACAAAAACGTAATTCTCCAGCAGATCGTGTTGCTATGTGATGAGCTACTTCTTTTAGCAAACGATCCACTAATTCCTGCCTCAACGAAAGCGGAACTCTTACTACTGCTTTTACGCGATCGTCAAGTTCATCAAAATGCTGATAATTATCCGTAACAGGCGGATGCATAGGAACAACACCTAAAAGTGGTGGTATAACAATTGATTCTGCGCGAGAATTTTTTACGGAAGACTCAGAATCATCAGCACTAATGTCTATAGAAATCATCGGCAAAATTGCTGAAAATTGCGAGGACACTTCTTCATTGCTTTTCACGCTTTTATTTTCGTTTCCATGTGAATTTTCCTTTGCGCTAGGAATTGCACCAATATTGTGTAGTGCTTTCATTACAGCGTCACGCGCTCCCCACACGCATGCAGCACAAACGCTAGGAGGAAGACCTGCCTGACTTCGTTCATTAATTTCACGAGAGGCAAGTAAAGAAGGATTCCATGTAGAAAGAGTTTGTGCACACGACGAATATGTTTCTCCGATAAGAAGTACACTTCCGTCACGAGATTTTGGAGCACACAATGCTGCTGCGCGCATCCAAGCGTTAAGAGTATCTATTCTTGCATCGAGTCCTGTAGAATAAAGGCTATTCCAAGCGTCTAGTATTGCAACAGTTTTATATTCTCCAGTAAAGCAATATGATTCTTCAGAAGATGAACTTTTTGAAGCGCTATTTTTCTGATTTGCGGATTTAACTCTCGGCTCTGCTCCAGGAGTTGCAACAACTATTACCGGCTTTTCTTCAATAACTTCGATAATACCGCCTGGCTGGTGAGGCGAAGATAGCAAAACTGGAACGTTTCTAAATAATCCTCTTAATTCTTGGGCAGTTCCAGCAGCACCAACTCTAAGCGCACGTATGCGATTAGAACCGCAATTAGCACAAGTCCAATCTAATGCACTAGCTCCACACCATTTGCATCGTGGAGAATTAATTTCGCTTATATCCAAAGGCCCCGTGCAGCGTTTACAGCGAGCCTGCGCGTGACAGTGTTCGCAAGATGCTGCCTGAGTTACTCCATCAGCCGGTATGGAAAGAAGAACAGGATACCCTTCATCTAAAGATTTACGTATAACCCGCACAGCAGTATGCGGAACCCTAGACCCAATGCTAGAGTCTGCAAGTCTTATAAGAGCCTCACGATTAAGTACACGAACCCAAGAAGAAGATTGCTTTCTTATGCTACTAAGTGGAGCAATAAGAGTACTTTTACCGCTTACTTGACTGAATTTAGAAGGCAAAAACTCGCTTTGAATTTCCCACTGACTTACAGCGCTTCTCATATAAGACATTGACACAAAAACACCATTGTGTGTTTTTGCTCTAAGCTTCATAACACCGCGAGCTTGAGCGTAAGGAACCATCCCATCCGCATACTGGTATGCGCAATCTTCAACAATAACGAATAGCGCGTTGCCTTCTACAGGAGCATACATAGCTGCTCTAGTACCAAGAACGCAGGAAACTAGACCTTGCGCAACTGCTTTCCAAGATCTATACCTGTCTGCTGGAGAATCTGCTGCGCAAAGACGCGCAACATCTCCTGAGAAAACTCCTTGAGTAGGAGACTTTTTATACGGTTTTAAACCAAATTCCATAAGCGCACGCATAAGATCATTTACTTCGCGCAATGTTGGTAAAACTACGCAAGCTTTTCGCCCAGAACTAATGGCTGTTGTAATAATCCAAGCTAAATCTTGAGCCCATCTAAAAGATCCAGGAAGAGCATCTACTACAAATGATTTTGCGTAAGAAGTTGCATAAGAACTAGCGTAAGTACTCGCGTTTTGCAGAAAACTTTCCGACGATCCTATTCTATTTTCGTAAGAAACTTTCTGTAACGCTTCTTTAAGCGCATTAACGTTACTATATGATGCTTCCATTCGAGCGTCGGTTGTGAACTTAACTTTTTCAGAGCCGTCGAAAACTGTTTCTGAATTGTACTCTCTGAGTTTTTTAGATAGCAAAGATAACGATGATTTGCTTCTTAAAGCGTGAATCGAATCTAAAATTTGCTCTTTATCTACGCTAGCTACTCTAGGCGGTATTGCTAGGCGAATAATATTTGCAGGAGTTCCGCCGTACGCTTCAGCAATAGCACAAATATCATTACGCATTGAATTAGACACAATCGAGCCGCCTGGAAGCACGCGATCTATAAATTTTAGAGCAGATTTTGGAGTACTCGTTTTATCAGATCTCCCCCAAATAATTCCGTTAACTCTACTCGCACCAAATTTTACGCGAACTAAACTTCCAGGTTGCGCAATCTCATCTTGCGATTGCGATACTAGATAGTCGAAAGTTTTTCCCAAGTGTAAAGCTTGAACGTCAAGCATTATATGCGCAATAGGATTAGAAGCAGCAATAGAAGTTTGCACAGTTTTTCTGCTGCGTTTAGCTTTTCTTTCTAAACCGTCTAATGATGGTTGCTCAAGCATTAACACATCCTTACTAGCAAACAATTCTTACGCAAAACTTACGAAAATAATTTCAGAAAATTATTTCAATAAACTATTTTCGCAAATTAGAATGCAAATTTTTTAAAGCTTCTTTTATTTCTTCTACTCGATTAAGATTTTCCCACGGAAACTCAATATCCTTTCGACCAAAATGACCGTAAGCTGCAGTTTTTGCGTATATTGGTCGCAATAAATCAAGCTCGTCAATAATAGCTGCAGGACGTAAATCAAAAACTTTACGAACAACCGCAGCAATATCTGAACGAGTAACTCCAGAAGCCTCAGTACCAAACGTTTCAACGTTTACGCTTACAGGGTCAGCAACACCAATAGCATACGCAACCTGCACTTCCGCTTTACTAGCTAATCCTGCTGCAACAATGTTTTTTGCAACCCAACGTGCAGCATAAGCAGCAGAACGGTCAACCTTGCTAGGATCTTTTCCAGAAAAAGCGCCGCCGCCATGATGAGCAGCACCACCGTAAGTATCAACAATAATTTTCCTACCAGTAAGACCAGAATCAGCTGCAGGACCTCCTAAAACAAAAGAACCAGTTGGGTTTACAAGCATCCTGTAATTATCGTGCTTTACAGACTCTCCTAAAACTTCTTTCAATACCGGCTCAACAACATTATTTACAAGATTCTCTTCTAGCCAATCGTGATTAACTTGAGGATCATGCTGAGTTGAAATAAGAACAGTATCTAATCGCTTAGGTTTTCCATTCTCGTCGTATTCAATAGTTACTTGAGTTTTGCCATCCGGACGCAAGTGCGAAACTGTACCGTTTTTACGCACTAAAGAAAGCTGCTGTGCTAAACGGTGAGCTAAGTAAATTGGAAGAGGCATGTACGCGTCAGTTTCGTTACAAGCGTAGCCGAACATAACACCTTGATCTCCAGCACCTTGCGAAGCGTAACGCTCTTGCCTTGAAGCAGCACTTTCATGCGACTCATCTAATCTTGAAACACCCTGATTAATTTCAGCACTCTGCTCAGTAAGAGATACCATTACTCCGCAAGAGTTAGCGTCAAGACCTACAGATGAACTGTTGTAACCAACTTCGTTAACAACTTTTCTAACTACGCTTGGAATATCAGTGTAAACTTCGCCTCGAACCTCACCAAAAACAACAAATTGGCCAACGCAAGCACAAACTTCAACCGCAACGTGAGAATGTGAATCTTGACGAAGCATATCGTCTAAAATAGCGTCCGCAATTTGATCACAAAGCTTATCCGGATGACCTTCTGTAACAGATTCTGCAGAAATCAGTCTCGGCTCAATACGATTATGCTCTGCTGCAGTTTCTACGCTATTTTCGTTTATCTCACTTTTCACACATTCCGCCATGCTTGCCCCATTTGCAAAAATAATTAAAGTAATATTTAAAAGTAAATAAAACAGTTGTAACTGACATACTACTATCGACTATGCAACAAACACGAAACTGTTTTACAAAATACTTGGATTATGCGCAAAATCCAGTATCGGAAGATTAAATATCGGAAGATTAAATATCGGAAAATAAAAAAACAGTCACACTCCTAAAGCAGAAGTGTGACTGAATAAAATTTTAAGACAAGTTAAGCTGGAATTAATTTCCTTCGCTCATATCGTCTTCGCCGAGAGTCTCTTCTAGCAATCCTTCGTTAATTTCGCGGAAAGCAATAGAAAGAGGCTTCTCTTGATTCTTGTACTCAACAAGAGGACCAACGTTTTGAAGCATTCCCTCATTAAGTTGAGTGAAATAAGAATTAATCTGCCGTGCTCGTTTTGCGGCAAACAAGGCAAGCGCATACTTGGAGTCCGCATGCTGCATTAAATCATCAATTGGCGGATTCGCAAGTCCCGTAGGTGTTGGCTGAGTGCCCAATGCCATAATGTTCTCCATATTCTATGGTGCCACAATAGTTCCGAAAAGCTTATTATATGCCACATATTGGATATTTACGTGACAGATAATTTACAAATCGTATTCTTTCGCAATAATATTCCACAATTCGTCAGCTGCGCGCTCAACATTATCGTTAACAATAACAACGTCGAACTCATTAGCAGCATCCATCTCAACTTTAGCAGTTTCTAAACGTTTCGCCTGCTGTTCAGGAGTTTCTGTACCACGCTTAATAAGTCTTCTTTCCAGCTCTTCAAAGCTAGGAGGTGCTATAAAAACGTATACAACTTCTAAACCGAGACGAGCCGCTTCCTGCTTTACTCTTCTAGCACCTTGAAGATCAATCTCAAGTAAAGTTGGTACGTCTTGAGCAAGATGATCAAGAACAGGTTGCAAAAGAGTACCGTAATGCGCCATTCCATGCACTAAAGCAGTTTCTAAAAACTCACCG
Source organism: uncultured Gardnerella sp. (assembly GCA_947292085.1). Taxonomy (GTDB): domain Bacteria; phylum Actinomycetota; class Actinomycetes; order Actinomycetales; family Bifidobacteriaceae; genus Bifidobacterium. Next base: position 8,745 of record CAMYPN010000033.1, read on the forward strand.
TTTCTTTTGCGACGCTCAAACTCTTCTTCGTCAAGGAACCAGTAGTGGATTCCGTTAAATTCTCCAGGACGAGGCGCGCGAGTTGTAGCCGAAACAGAAAGCCATATTCGAGGATGTTTCTCGCGTAGCATACCTTCTACAGTACCTTTACCAGCCGCTGTAGGACCAGTTAATACTATGAGTCGACGTTTTTTACCGTCAATAGGCTCGGTAGCAGAAATTGCCGGCATTGAAGTGGTAGTTTCTGCTCCAACAGTATGCTTTTTCATGATTATTAACTTTCTGCTCTTGACTAAATTTTAATCCATAAGCGCCTGACGTATGTCCCAAGCGATACGTTCAGTAGCAGCTGAAAGATCTCCAATATTTGGACCGTGCGATGCTATTGAGCGCGAAACTGTCACAAGCACGTTACCATGCGTTCCAGCAAAAACACGTTTCAAATCGTTCGCTTCAGCACCCTGCCAACCGTAACCTGGAGAAAGAATAGGGCCGGTAAAACTTGTTAAATCAATACCGCCACCATTCATCCAATCTCCAACAGTAGCACCGACAATTAAACCGACTGACCCCATGCCCTTAGTTTTATTATTAAACTTTTGAGCAGTCTGTGCTATACCGTGAGCAACAGTAGTTCCGCGATAGTCTCCACTTTGACGGATAGCAGTTTGCAAGCTAGCGCCTTCAAGATTTGAAGTTAAGGAAGCTATAAATACACCTTTACCATTATTTAAAGCATCGTTAATAAGGCCGCCCATAGATCTAGCACCATAGTATGGTAAAAGCGTAATAGCATCGGTAAGCAGTGGAGCTCCTGGCTTAAAATAAGCGTCAGCTAATGCAGAAATCGTAGTAGATAAACCACCGTGACCGCAGTCAACAATGGTAATAACATCCATTTGACGAGCCGCATAAAGCACACGCTCGAGCGCTGCGAAACCTTTAGAGCCGTAGCGCTCGAACATGCTTGATTGAAACTTTACTGCGGCAGCTCTGCCGTTCATGGCTTGAAGCATACGCATAGAGAACAATTCAGCTCCCAACGCATCCATCTTATATCCCCAATTAAGAAGCATTTTTCTATGAGGATCAATGCCAACGCAAAGAGGACCGTATTTGGCCATAGCGTTTTTCAAACGCAAACCAAAATCGGAACGTTGTGCCTGCAACTCCTGTTCACGTATGCTCTCGCTCATGTGTCACGCCCGACTTTCTTGGCTTTCTGCCCGTTCGATTGCAAACAGTTGCTTTGCATGCTCCTGAATGCTCATCACCTGGTAATCATTATTTTTTACAGCTTCAATTGCCATCAAAACTGGAGCAAACTCAGTAATGGTGGTGAACTGCGGAAGATCTGCTGCTACTGCAGCTGCACGAATAGCGTAACCATCCGTACGAGACCCTCTTGAGTTTGGTGTGTTAAGCACCATATCAATCTTACCATTCTCAATGAGCTCTACGACGTTTTTACCAATTCTTTCTCCGCCATCAGTACTACGCACATCTTTAGCAGTGTCGCCTTTGCTGGAAATCTTGTCGACAATCACAGAATCAATGCCGTAGCGCCGAAGTACAGAAGCAGTACCTTCAGTAGCCCAAATAGTAAAACCAAGCTCTACTAAACGAACTGCAAGAAGCGGCAATTGCCTCTTATCAGCATCACTTACGGAAACAAAAACGTTTCCGCTGGTAGGCAAACCGCCCTTGTATGCTGCAAGCTGGCTCTTAGCAAAAGCGTGAGGGAAATCACGGTCGAAGCCCATAACTTCGCCAGTAGAGCGCATCTCTGGTCCAAGCAAAATATCAACCGTACGGCCAACAGGAGTGCGGAAACGCTTGAACGGAAGCACAGAAGCTTTAATAGCAACCTGCTGACCTGGGTGAATATCACCACCATCGCCTTGTGGGAGAAGAAGTCCGCGCTT
>CAMYPN010000034.1 GCA_947292085.1 uncultured Gardnerella sp.
CTGAGTTTTTAACGGTGTTTTGCTATTTACCGTTATTTTCTCAGTTTGTTGACTGAGTTTTTAACGGTGTTTGTATCTTCTTACAGTCGCTTGGTTAGTATGGGATTGTTTATTAAACACAAGCCTTATTTGTTTAGTTACGCTAGGAAGGTTGAATTCAATGCTGGAATCATTACGCAGTGGATTTAAACGTGCTATTTCTCCAATTGCAAAATTCCTAGTGCGACTAGGCGTAACTGCTAATTCAATAACAATTGTTGGCACGGTAGCAGTAGTTATTATTGCTTTTGCTACTGCTTTTAGTAAACAGTTTGTTATTGGTACTATATTTTTAACTATTTTTGTGCTTGCAGACAGTTTAGATGGTTCTGTTGCTGCTTTAACAACAGGCGGTACTAAATTTGGTGCATTTCTTGACTCAACTCTTGATCGTATTGCGGACTGGTCTTTATTTATATCAGTGTGCATATGCTTGTATAAAGCTCACGAAAAAGAAATGTGCACTTGGATTCCAACTTTTAATGGAAACATAATAAAATACGTAGGATTGTTAAGTTGTTTGATTGCTCTTATGGGAGCTTTCGTAACTTCATACACTCGCGCTAGAGGGCAGTCAATAAATGTCGATCCTAAAAAAGGTTTAATCACTCGCGCAGATCGCGTAGCTGTGATCCTTGTATCTATGGGACTTGTTGGTCTTACAAATCAACTTTTTTGGTTAAGTCTTTCTATGATTTTGCTTGCTATTGGCGGTATTATTACCGTTTTCCAGAGAATTTTTGAAGTCAAAAAAAGCCTTAATCGTATAAGTGAGTAAATTTGTCTTGAAAGCGCAATAAAATCGTTTCGTTTGATTAACTGTACGTTTTAGGAGTATCATGTCAGGTCATTCCAAGTGGGCGACTACAAAGCACAAGAAGGCCGCTATAGACGCAAAGCGCGGCAAGCTTTTTGCCAAGCTTATTAAGAACATTGAAATTGCTGCTCGTTTGGGCGGTGGTGATCCTGATGGTAATCCTACATTGTACGATGCCATCGTAAAAGCTAAGAAAGCTTCTATGCCTGCCGATAACATCAAGCGCGCTGTAAAGCGTGGCTCTGGTGAAGAAGCTGGCGGCGCTAACTATGAGGAGATTGTCTACGAAGGTTACGCTCCTGCAGGTGTTGGCTTGATTATCGAGTGCCTTACAGATAACCGTAATCGTGCTGCTGCTGATGTACGTTCAACTCTTACTAAGGGTAATGGCTCTTTGGCTACAAGTGGTTCTGTGAGCTTTAACTTCGAACGTAAGGGCTTGATTGAAGTTCCATCTGAAGGCGTTGATTACGATAAGCTTTTTGATGTTGCAGCTGAAGCTGGTGCTGAAGATGTTGTTGATGACGGAGACGTTTACTCCGTTTACACTAATTCTAGCGATTTGGTTACAGTTCGTAAGGCATTGCAGGAAGCTGGTTTCGACTACGATTCTGCTGACGTTATTATGCATCCAAATAACGAAGTTGAGTTGAGTTTTGAAGATGCTCAGAAGGTTTCTCGTTTGATTGATAATCTCGACGACCTTGATGATGTTCAGAATATTTACAGCAACTGGACTGCATCCGATGAAGTTATGGCTCAGCTTGAGGAAGATGAATAATCTCCTATGATGATTTTGGGCGTTGACCCCGGGCTTACGCGTTGCGGGGTCGGCGTGATTGAAGCCGGCGTTTCACGTCGGCTTTCTTTTATTCACGTCGATGTATTACGTAGTGATCCTGACGTTTCGCAGGATTTGCGTCTTCTTTCTATATATAACGGTTTAGTCAAAAAAATTGAGCGGTTTTCTCCGGATGTTGTTTCTGTAGAGCGAGTTTTTGCGCAAGAAAATCGAAATACTGTTCTAGGTACTGCTCAAGTTGCAGGACTTGCTATGCTTGCTGCAGCTCAGCATAGCATTCCTGTTGCTTTGCATACTCCTACTGAAGTTAAACTTGCTGTTGCTGGGAACGGAAAAGCGGATAAAATGCAAGTGGAACGCATGGTTGCGCGTTTGCTTGGTCTTAATGTTTTGCCTACTCCTGCAGATGCTGCAGATGCTTTAGCTCAAGCAATTTGTCATGCTCTTCGACCAGAAGGTGCTTTGCAAGGTGGTGAGCGCGAGCAGCATTTAACCTCAGCTCAAAAGCAGTGGGCTTTAGCTCAACGCGCGGCTCGCACAAATAAATCTGTCTCTCGAGGAATGTAGGATACTTATAGAACATCTGTTCTATTTATGTTTGTTTTGTAGCGCATAAATAGATTAGTTTTCGAGTGTATTGTTGGTTTATTTGCAAGTTGAGTTAGGAAGAAGGTGAGTGCTTGTGATAGGTATGCTGGTTGGGAAAGTAGTGTCTGTTGACGCTCACGCTGCGCTTATTGCTGTTTCAGGTATAGGATACGAAACTTATATGCCTTCAACTGATCTTTCTTCTTTAAGAGATGGACAGGAAGTTACGGTTTATACTTCTTTGCAGGTCTCTCAAGATTCTTTAACTTTGTATGGATTTACTAGTCAATCTGCAAAGAAAATGTTTTTGCAAGTTCAAAAAGTAAGTGGAATAGGTCCGAAAGTTGCGCTTTCTTTGCTTTCTACACTTAATGTTGATCGTCTTTTGAAGGCTATTGAAGAGGGTAATATTAGCGAGCTTTCTTCTGCTCCTGGCTTGGGTAAAAAAGGCGCGCAAAAAATTATTTTAGAGCTTAAAGGCTCTATTGATATTGATTCAATGCATGATTCTGATTCAACTTCTCGCCGTAATGCTGTAGATTCTTCTATGCAATCTATTGTTGATGGTCTTATGTCTCTTGGTTGGAAGCAAAGTGATGCGCAATATGCAGTGAACTCGGTGTGTGAACGTTATGATATTGCATTGCCGATATCAGAATCTGATGTTCCTAAAGTGTTGAGGATGGCTTTAACTGCTCTTGATAGAGGAAAATAGTGTGATGAATTATGATTTATGGGGATGATATGGATAATTTATCAGTTGACAGTATGAGTACTTTTCCTGCAGTAAATACTGGTGCTGCGGAAGACTCGTTGCGCATGGTTTCTTCTTCTCCTTTAGCTAATGAGCAGTTAAGTGACGAAGAATTACGCCCTCATGCTTTGGACGGATTTATAGGACAGCCTCTTCTTAAAGCTCAACTTCAGCTTTTTCTTGATGCTGCTAAAAAGCGTGACGTTCCTCCTGACCACATGCTTCTCGCTGGCCCTCCAGGACTTGGTAAGACAACGCTTGCAATGATTGTTGCTAATGAGCTTGGTGTTTCTATTAGGATTACTTCTGGACCTGCTATTCAGCATGCTGGAGATTTAGCTTCTATATTAAGTGCGCTTGATACTGGTGAAGTTCTTTTTATTGATGAGATTCATCGTTTGCCTAGAGCTGCAGAAGAGTTGCTTTATATTGCTATGGAAGATTTTCGAGTTGATGTTATGGTTGGTAAAGGCCCTGGTGCTTCATCTATACCATTAACTCTTCCTCGTTTTACTGTTATTGGAGCTACTACTCGTGAGGGCATGCTTCCTTCTCCGTTGCGTGCTCGTTTTGGTTTTACAGCTCATCTTGATTTTTATCCTCACGAAGAGTTAGAAAAGCTCGTTGAGCGTTCTGCTAAAGTTCTTGGAGTCAATCTTGCTGATCAAGCTGCTAAAGAATTATCCTTACGCTCAAGAGGAACACCACGTATTGCAAACCGTTTGCTAAGACGAGTGCGAGATTGGGCTATTGTTCACGAACTGTCTTTAGTTTCTCGTGAAGATGTTGTTAATGCTTTAGCGTTATACCAGATTGATACTTTAGGTCTTGATAGGCTTGATATTGCTGTTCTTCAAGCAATAGTTAAACAATTTAATGGCGGCCCTGTAGGACTTAGTAATTTAGCTGCCATGGTTGGAGAGGAAGCTGAAACTGTTGAAACAGTATGCGAGCCGTATTTGGTTCGTGAAGGTTTCTTAATAAGAACTCCTAAAGGTCGTGTGGCAACTAATAAAGCATGGAAACATTTAGGAATAAACCCTCCTGACAATGTCAGCGAGATAGCATAAAATGATGATTTTGGGCAGCATTTCGACTGTCCTGTGGTTGGATATTTAAGGAGTGTATCGTGCCCCAAGTTCTTAGCCAATATGGTATGCTAATCATCCTAATCGTATTCATGGTCGCTATGATGTGGTTCCAGTCTCGTAACGCTAAAAAGCGCCAAAATGAGATGCGTTCATTCCATGATTCATTGGAAGCAGGAACGGAAGTAATCACAATTGGTGGCATTATTGGCAAAGTTGTTAGCGTAGACGCAAAATACGAAGAAATTGTTATTGATTCAGAAGGATCACTTCTTCGTGTTTCATTCCGCGCAGTAAACAGAACTTATATTCGTCCAGCGTTTATCAGTGATGAAGAAGCTGAAGCCGCTGAAAAAGCTTCTGAAAGCAAATCTGATACGGATGCTAAAGAAGTTGAAGATTCTTCGAAAACAGTAGAATCTAGTGCTAGTACAGAAAATAAATAAATAGTAGTGATAGCAGTCAAGGAGTAGCGCAAAAAATGTTACGACTTGACTGCTCTCTTTTCTAGTAAAATATGTAATCCTTTTGGAGAAAAGAATACTTGGTACTATGAAAACAAAAGATATTACTATAAAGCCTTTGCAAAACGTAAATTTAGAGGATAGAGAATATCTCGTTTCGCTTATTCGTACAATTCCAGGTTTTCCTAACCCAGAGATTACTTTTAGAGATTTTATACCTGTTTTTGCAGATGCTCGCGGTTTTAGTATTTTAATCGAAGCTTTAGTAGATGCGTTGCCAGTACAAGCTGACGATATAGATATTATTGCTGGTCTTGAAGCAAGAGGTTTCTTATTTGGACCAGTTTTAGCATCTAGATTAAAAAAGGGTTTTGTTGCTATTCGTAAAGCTGGTAAATTACCTCCAGAAGTTGTTAGTGAATCGTACGATCTGGAATATGGTAAAGCCAGTGTTGAGATTGAAAAAGGTATTATTAAACCTGGTCAGCGAGTACTTATTGTAGATGATCTTATAGCTACAGGTGGTACTGCTAAGGCTGCAGCAAAACTTATTGAAAGATCTAAAGCAAAAGTCGCAGGCTTTGAATTTGTTATGGAACTTACTGGCATAAATGGTATGAGCGATTTAAGTGAGTATCATTGCAGTAGTTTAACAACAATGCCAGCATAACTATTAATGCCATATTACGTTTCTACCGTATGATATTAAATAATCGCATATGCTAGTTCTAAAAATTTAAAATAAAAATTTTAGTATTATTAATTATTGACGTAAGTAATATGAAAGAGGGGGTTGGTATGGATAAGTTAAAGTCGTTTTCGCTTAATATTGTCCGCGGTATTGCAGCTCCTCTTGTAGCATTATTCATATTTGCTTTATCAGTTGGTCTTTTTCTTTCTCTTACTCTTCTTGTGGTGTCTATTGAAGAGGGAACTGGAAATCTTTCCGATTCTTCAATGTCTATGACATGGGCTGTTCTAATATTCTCGCAAGGTGTTGGTCTGTCTATCGGAAATTGCGTATTAACTATAATTCCTTTAGGTTTAACGCTTCTATTACTGCTTCTTCTAATATCACTTATTCGTAGATTCCAAGATAGTGTACTATCATACTCAACTGGCTTCGTATGTTGGATACTAGCGAATGCTATTCTTTCTCAACATACGAACGCTATTTTTACTGACTCTTTCTCCATAATTGTTACTAAAAGCGCTATATTTTATGTTGTCGCGCTAATATTTGCAGTATATCCAAAGAGTTCTTTGTCTAATATTTTGCATGAACGTATTAAGCATTATCTTCCTGAGTGGATATTGCATAGTATGCGTGTAGTTCGAATTTTAACAGTGGTGTTGCTTTCGCTTTATGCTTGTGTTGCTGTTATTACTGTTATTGTATGGTCCTTCTTTGGTTCTGGAACTGTAGAAGTTTATTACAATAAAATTGGTATGCAAACTGGTTCTAGAATATTAACTACTTTAGCTTGCCTGGTATGGCTTCCGAACATTGCTATGTGGGCGTTTTCGTGGATTTGTGGAGCAGGATTCCATATTGGAACTGTTGCCAAATTTACGATGGTAAGTGTTTCCAAAAAAGTTTTACCTCCTATACCAGTATTCGGTGTGTTTCCTGAACCAATTAAAGATAATTTGTACAGGATTATTAGCATCAATATTGTTCCTTCAGTGTGTGTCATATTGATGATTATTGTTCTAGTTCATAAACGTTTCTGCAACCTAAGGATTAAAGGTAGTGATGAGCGTTTAGACATAAAAGAGATGTCTATTGATTTTTCTCGTGCAGCTCTTACGCTGGTAGGTATTTCAGCTGTTCTTACTGTTATTATGAGCATATTTTTCTCCATAGTTAATGGAGCTCTTGGAACTTTAAGACTTTCATCAATAGGTGTCGATGCTATTGATAGCACTAGAGCAGTAGGACATTTAACATTATTTGCTTGTGCTATTGCATGGATTGCTGTGCTTGTATCTTGCCTTGCAGTATGGTTTATTAGACACTTGTATTTCGTTCTTATAACGAGACGTAAGTCTTATAAAAATAATCCAAATGTAGAATCTAATAAAACAATTACAGAAAAGAAACCACCTTTATCTGCGAATCAATCTTCTCCTAGAACGGTGACCTCGCAGATAGTAACAAAATAATCCTCACCTAAATCAAGGAAGGGCGTGACCGTCGTGCAACAGATACATAAGCAAGAAGCAGATGCAGATGTGCTGATAACCACAGGTAAGAGGTCGATTAATAGAGTACTGGTTTCAGTATTTTGTAAAGATGGTTTGGAGCCGCTAGCTGAAGCTTTTGTAAAAGCTGGCACTGAAGTAGTTTCTACAGGCTCTACAGCTGCTCGACTTACGCAGCTTGGTGTTGCTGTTACTGAAGTTTCTGACGTTACCGGCTTTCCGGAAAGTCTTGATGGAAGGGTGAAGACTTTAGATCCGCATATTCATGCTGGAATTCTTGCAGATATGAATAATGCTGATCATGTAAAGCAGCTTGAAGATTTAAGCATAAAGCCATTTGATGCTGTAGTAGTAAACCTTTATCCGTTTGTTGACACTGTTATGAGCGGTGCTGATAGTGACGCAATTATTGAGAAGATTGATATTGGTGGACCTTCTATGATCAGAGCTGCCGCTAAAAATCATAATTCTGTTGCAGTTATTACTGATCCTGCAGATTACCAGCTTTTAGCAGATCGTGTGGCTTCCGGCGAAGGATTTAGTTTGCAAGAACGAGAATATCTTGCCGCTAAAGCTTTTGAGCATACTGCAGCTTACGATGCTGCAATATCTCAGTGGACTCAAAAATCTTGGCCAAAGCCGGAAAGCTTGAATACAAACGTTGTTGAAGACGAGTCTAAAAATGCTGAAACTGTGTTGCTTCCAGCAGACTACACGCGAACTTGGCATTTGGAGCATGAGCTTCGTTACGGCGAAAACCCACACCAGCAGGCCGGATTGTACGTGGATCCTTTGCATAAGGGTGGTTTAGCTCAAGCTGAACTTCTTGGCGGAAAACCTATGAGTTACAACAATTATGTTGATGCTGATGCTGCTTGGCGTGCAGTATGGGATTTTGCTCCGCAAATTGCAGTTGCTGTTTGCAAGCATAATAATCCTTGCGGATTGGCGATTGGGGAAACTGCTGCAGAAGCGCATAAAAAAGCTCACGCTTGCGATCCTGTAAGTGCTTACGGTGGTGTGATTGCTGCAAATACTACAGTAACTTTGGAAATGGCAGAAAGCGTGCGTCCAATTTTCACGGAAGTTATTGTTGCTCCAGACTACGAGCCTGAAGCTTTGGAATTGCTTCGCACTAAGAAAAAGAATCTTCGTATTTTAAAGGTTGCAAATCCGCCAGTTTTGGATTTGCAAGTGCATCCTATTGACGGTGGTGCGCTAGTGCAGTCGGCAGATAAAATTGACGACTTTGGTGACGATCCTGCTAATTGGACTCTTGTTTCTGGAAATCCTGCAGATGCTGATACTTTGCGCGATTTAGAGTTTGCTTGGCGCTCACTTCGTTGCGTAAAGTCTAACGCCATTTTGCTTGCGCACGATAATGCTACTGTTGGCATTGGTATGGGCCAGGTAAATCGCGTAGATTCATGCCATTTGGCTGTTGAGCGTGCGAATACTTTGGCTGATGGTGTTGAGCGTGCTCGTGGAGCTGTTGCGGCTTCCGACGCATTCTTCCCATTTGCCGACGGTCCGCAGATTCTTATTGAAGCTGGCGTTCGCGCAATTGTACAGCCTGGTGGATCTATTCGCGATGAGGAAGTGTTTGAAGCTGCGCGTGCAGCCGGCGTAACGATGTACACTACCGGCACTCGCCACTTCTTCCACTAAATCCGTAAATCATTAAGTAAGTAAATATCCTGAAGATGCAGCGTTTGTGATAACTTCAAGCGCTGCATTTTCTGCGTTATGTCCTAAAAGAATTTATGTCTTATTATCTAGTTATTGCGAAGCAGGTATGATACAAGTATGACTAATAGTGAGCAGCAGATTGAATCTAATAAAACTGAGCATCCTTATGTGTCAGAAAAACGTGAGGGTAAGCCTTATGCTGAGTGGATTGTAGCACTTATAGTATGCTTATCTGCTGTCTTAGCATTTTTTGGGCATACAAAAGCCGCCACAATTATTATTTCTGTGACGGCTATTGCTTTAGGTTTAATGCGATTAATACTTCGCAAACGCAGTCCGTGGAAAGTGCGTTCTGTACTTTTTGACTCTATACTGAGTATTTTTCTTGGGATCGGTTTGCTCGGAACTTATCTATCAATAATATTCATGGTATGAGTGCATCAGCATTATGTTAAGCTAACGCACTCATATGCGCATTTTATTTAATTATTTTATTTGCTTAATGTGTCGAGGGTTTCTTCGTCGTCAGTTTCATTACTTTCATTACTTTCATTACTTGAAACTGATTCTTCAGAACTATTCAACAATTCAAACTTGCTGCTGCGTTTATGAGAATTAAGTTTGTGTGCAGAAGTATGATTTGCTTTTTCTGCTGCAAGAATTATGAGTTTTCCTGCCAAAGCTATGAAGCCTACAATTGCTGCAGCGAAAATTGGTGCAACAAAGAATACCCAAAGTTGGTTAAGAGGAGGAGTTATAGAAGATTTTGGATTAGCTAAAACTGCTACAGCAGTTGATCTAGCAGGATTCAAGCCAACATTAGTTGCGTAGTATGTTAGCAAAGCTGCTACAACATAAGCAACACCAATATACCCAACATAGCCTTTCTTAGCTTTGCCATTTTCGTCCATATTGTTTATTGCAGTAGCAACAACAATTACAGTTGCAATAGTTTCAATCACAAGAGCCGATATAACCGTAAACGTTAAATTATATTGGAAGTGGAATTTTGAAAATGGGAAAGAAACATTGTAACTGTTCGTTGCAGCTAAATACCAGTCAGATATTTTCATATCTTTTAAACCAACTTTTGGAGTAATCAATGGAATAGTAAAAGCTGCAGCAAAAGCACCAACGAATTGTGCAATTATATAGAATAATCCGTCTAAATATTTCGTTTTTCCGGTAAGCATTGCTGCTATTGTTACAGCAGGGTTTACATGACTGCTGTGTAATCTTATAAAAGCAGAAATTGCACAAGAATAAGCAAGACCAGTTACAAGAATAGTAGCAGTATCAGTAATAATATTTGGGCCTTGAATTGAATTAAAGAATATAGAAACTGCGTATATTACTAGCATCGCGAAGAAGCTTGCGGCAAATTCTATTGCAATTCGTAGAATGAGCGGAAAAGTAGGTTTTGCATTATTCTGCAACCCTTGTGAAGATGTATCTGTCATATTAGATTCCTCAATACATGCGTAATAACACATTGTTATACAATTTTATTAAAAATTACGTTTGTTATACTATCACGGCCATGCCATACGGTAACATAAATAGTTGCGGTGATTTTCAAATTTTCACAAATTTTATAAAAAGCCGCACAGTAATTAGTTTAAAAATAACGAATTGTCGATTATTTAGCGCTGTAGTTTTATTAATTAGTGCGAATAATTGTTTGATAATTCTTTAGGTCACGTTGGGAGAACGATGCCAAACGCATATTCCCGCGCCAATCAGGCGCATTCAGATGACAACAACGCCATTCGACTGCAGAAGCTGCTTGCTGAAGCGGGATTTGGTTCAAGACGCAA
>CAMYPN010000035.1 GCA_947292085.1 uncultured Gardnerella sp.
GGGCTGCGGCATCTTCTTTCGTTTGCAAAGTGGTCATGGAGACACATTCCTTTCTGAAAAACTCAATTAAAAAGTCTAGAAGAAGTGAAAGGTTTTTGGATTTCAGCGACTCGACTATCTCGTTAAGATTTTGTTACGTATAATTCACGAAGTTTAATTAACGCGCGATTCATACATCAGTTCGCAACAGTACAATAGTTATTTATGAACGATCAAGAACATGAACTGAACGAGTTTGGCGCTGCGGATAGTAATAAACTAGATTTAGCGTCGTTGTTCCCAGCAAAAGGAGATGAGCGTAGGCCTCCTGATTGGCTTGGACGCGCACTCATATATGTTGCTATAGTTACGTTTATATCAGTATTTTTGTGGTTTGCGTGGAATAGTATTTCATTTATTGTTTTCGATGTAATAGTTTCTATTTTTATAGCTTTAGCTTTAGAACCTTTAGTAGTTCGACTCGTAAAACATGGTTGGAGAAGAGGAGTTGCTTCCGGAGTTTGCTTAACCGGTCTTATGGTTATTGTGGGCATGCTACTTGTGCTTTTTGGTAACATGTTTGTGCAGCAAGTGGTTTCTATGGCTATGGGATTGCCAGAATTGTATAACCAGATTGCTCATATGGTGTTTCACTCAACTGGCTTTAGAATGCCAAATATTGAGCAATTGTTTGTAGAAATAATGAAAAATGTGCAAACTTCATGGGTTATTGATTTTGCAGGCCAAGCTTTGAATACAACATGGGGATTGTTTGCTGCAATGCTTGATCTGCTCACAATACTTATGGTGACTTACTACATTTCTGCAGCTGGCCCAGCAATGAGACGCAGTATGTGCCGTTGGATGAACCCTCAGTCTCAGCGCAGATTCCTATTCATATGGTCTGTTGTGCAGGAGCAGATTTCCAGCTTCCTTTTCTCGCGTATTATTTTGGCTGTTATTAACGCAGCCGGTACTGCAATATTCCTAATATTTATGCAAATACCGTATTGGTTGCCGCTTTCGTTATTCTGCGGAATAGTGTCACAGTTTGTTCCTACAATCGGTGGTTATTTGGGCGGAGCTTTGCCAATATTATTCGCATGGGGTTCGCAAGGAATAGGATCTGCAGTAGCAGTTCTCATATTTATTACTATCTATCAGCAGATAGAAAATATGGTAATTTCGCCGAAAATTTCGCAAAAGACTATGGATCTTAATCCTGCAGTAGCATTCTTATCCGTGTTAGTTATGGGTGCAGTGTTTGGAGCTTTAGGTGCATTCTTAGCGTTACCTGTTACTGCTAGTTTGCAAGCTATCTTAAGAGTTTGCACAAAACAGTATGATCTAGTATCTTCTCCACTGATGAGCGATCCTAAGCCGGTTCACAAGTCTATAATGGTCAGCGGCATTGAAACCATTAGTAATAATCTTGTAAAGCCTATGCGAGATGGTGTTCGTCGTGTTATGAAGGGGAGTAGTTCTCGAGTAACGATGAACGATGATATTTTGTACTGGTATAAGCAAGCGTATATTGATCCAGAAAATAATGCTCATTCTAATAGCGGAAAAACTAAAGGAAGTTCTAAAGCATCAATGCTTAGCGGTAAACAAAATAGTAGCGAAGAAGACGCAAGCAGAGATGATTTAACAACAATCGCTATATCTAGAAAAGTATTAGATGCTGTAAATCACGATATTGCATCGAAAAATCAGGCTGATAAAATTGCACTAGCTAATAAGTCAAAGAAGCAGCCAAAAAGCAATATAAGTAACCCACGAAGCGGATGGAATAAATGATTCTCCTATCAGTATTCGACATACTCGTAATTATTATCGGCATAGGTAGCGTTGTGTATCAAGGTGTTTGCGCAATAGTATCTCTTGTTGCAAAACCTGTTGTTTTTCCGGACGCTCCGATGGATAAACATTATGCTGCTCTAATTTCTGCACGAAATGAGGAAGCTGTTATAGGTAACCTTATTAGTTGTATTCGTTCGCAAACATATCCTGGAGATTTAATCGATATTTGGTTGGTGGCAGATAATTGCACTGATAATACTGCGCAATTAGGTAGAGATGCTGGTTGCAATGTTATAGAACGCTTCGATAAAGAACATATTGGCAAAGGATACGCTTTAAGCTACCTGCTTGACCATATTATGGAAGTCGGTGACGATAAGAAATACGATGCGTATTTTGTTTTCGATGCAGATAACAAACTAGACAGCCGTTATATTGAAGAAATGAATAAAGGCTTCCATGCTGGATATCAGATTCTAACGAGTTACCGTAATTCTGTGAATCTTTCAGATAATTGGGTTTCTTCCGGATCCGCATTATGGTTTATTCGCGAGTCTCGTTTTACAAATAATTCCAGAATGCTATTTGGCTCTAGCTGTCACGCAGGTGGAACGGGATTCATGTTCTCAAGTGAGATAATGCACAGAAACCGTGGATGGAAGTTCCATCTTCTTACTGAAGATCTCGAGTTTACTATGGACTCAATTCTTCACGGTGATAAAGTCGGGTATTGTGGTGCAGCAATGCTTTACGACGAGCAGCCTGTATCGTTCCGTCAAAGTTGGAGACAGCGTTTGCGTTGGAGTAAAGGATTCCTGCAAGTTTTCCGATATTATGGTGCTGCTTTAATAAAGCATGGTATTCGCGAGCGCGATTTTTCTTCTGTGGACTTTACTTTAATGCTATGTCCGTTCATGGTTCTTGCAATAGTAAGACTTATACTTGGTTTTATTTTTGCAGCTTGTGGTTTCGTGACTTGGACAAGTCAGATATCTTCTGTGCTTAATTTAGTTATTACAACTGTTAATAGCGTTATGGGAATGATGGTTTTCGTATCTCTTACGATTCTTGTTGAGCATAATAAGCTTGGAGCTACGAATAAGGAGCTTTTTGCGTATGCGCTTAGTTTCCCGATTTTCATGCTTTCGTACGTGCCGATTGCGTTCCAGGCTGTGTTCTCTAAGAGCGAGTGGAAGCCTATTCAGCACACGGGGCGGTAGATTGGAGTACGCGAGCGATGACATACCTTCGCGCTTTGTCTCAGATTCGTTAGATTTGTCTCATAAATGATGCAAATATAACGAATTTAGGCTAAAAAACGTTACAAATGTCTCATGAGTGATACAAATCTAACGAAAATCAGCCAAAAAACGTTACAAATGTCTCAAACACGAGACAAATATAACGAATCTGTAGTGTGTTTATACGCAAGATATGAGATAATAGAGCTCTTGATGTAAGCGTTCGATTGCGCATAATGTGGCGCAATACGTGCGTTTATCTGTATGTTGCGAGGTTTCTATGGTAGATTCTGTTCCAGTTTTTGGCGCAAACACTTACGCCGCTGACAGCGAAGATGTTCCAGCGGTTTCTATCCGCGGATTTGTTAAGACTTTTGGAAAAAAAGTTGCTGTAGATAATCTTTCGTTAGACATTCCAGCAGGCTCTTTCTATGGATTAGTCGGCCCTAACGGTGCTGGTAAAACTACTACGATTAAAATGCTTACGGGCTTGCTTATGCCAGATTCTGGCTCGGCTTCAATTTTTGGCAACGACGTTTGGAGCGATGTAAATAGTGCTAAGCGCGCAATCGGTTTAATGCCTCAAGCAGATGAGATTTTTAAGACAATTACTGGTTTTCAGCTTTTAACATACGCTGGCATGCTTCGCGAGATGAGTCGTGCGGAATCCGTAAAGCGTGCAAACGACTTGCTTTCTGCTTTCGACTTAACAGAAGCTGCAAACACTATGGTTTCGGACTATTCAACTGGTATGACGAAGAAGATTTGCCTTGCAACAGCTATGATTCACAGCCCGCGCGTGCTTGTGCTCGATGAGCCTTTTGAGGCGGTGGACCCTGTTTCTAGCGCAAATTTGAAGGATATTCTCGCCGAGTACGTTTCTACTGGCGGCACGGTGATTATTTCTTCGCACGTTATGGAATTGGTTGAAAAAATGTGCTCGCACGTGGCGATTATTAACGAAGGTCATGTTGCAGCTTCTGGCACTCTTGAAGAGGTGGCTCAGGGCAAAGATCTTGAAGATCGCTTTATGGAGCTTGTTGGCGGACGTCACGCTGCTGCGCGCATTGACTGGCTTAACGGCGGCAATAGCGCAACACCAATCGCAAGTAATTACAACGCGTGAGCGAAGGGCGGTAAGTAATCATGTCTATGATTTTTACAATGGTTCGCCTTCGCTGGGCGCTTACTTTTTCTGTTATGCGAAAGTCAATTTGGCAAAAAATCGGCTTTGGTATAGTTATTGTTTTTGGACTTGCGATTATATGCGCTCTTGGTTTTGCCGGCTGGCAAACAGGAAAGTACCTTGATCCAGGAATGATTGAAGATACTAAAGATTGGCAGGAATTCCAAGTTGTTCCAATAATAATTGCATCTACTGTGTCTATTTTTACGCTGTTTATAAACCTGTTTATGTTAGGCAGCGACACAACTCTAAAGTCTCGTAGTTTTGCGCTTTACGGCATTCCTTGCGTAAAGCAGCAAGCTGGCATGCTTCTTGGCTCTCTTTTTGGAGCGCTTTCTATAAGCTGCACAATCGCGCTTGTTTTGTGGTCTTTAGCGTATAGAAGCTTTGGAATCGTGCCAGTATTAGCAAGCGTAATCGCGGCTCCTCTTTATGTTGCGACAATAGTGTCTTTAAGCAAAATGCTTATTGAACTTTTGGATACTATTTTAATAAACAAGCGTTCAAGAAACATTTTTTACTTTGCTATTTTCGTAGCGTATATGCTTTTTATTACGTCAATGAACACGCATGGTAGTTCATCAAATGGAATTGTGATCAGCTCAAGTTTCTGCGCTGCGTCCGCTTTTACGCCATTAAGTGCAGCTATTGCTTTGCCGCTCGATGCTATTAATGGCAATTGGCTTGCTCTTGCTATTCGCTTCTTTATTTGCGTTGTAACGATTGCTGTTTGCTTTGCAATCTCTGTGTTCTGTGCAAAATTAGAGCCGAAGCTTATTCGTGGTGAGCAAAAAACAGTTGTTAAAACTAAGGGAATCGGATTGTTTGCTGCAGTTCCAGACAACACAGTCGGTGCGATTATTGCGCGAATTATTAGCGTTATGAGAAGAGATATGCGTCAACTGTTTTTGCTTATTGCGCCGCTTTTTATGCTGGTAATTGCGGGAGGAGGTAGTTTTAAAGCTAAAGGATTTGATTCTCTAACAGATGGCTTAGGTGTTTCTGCCTGGATGATGTATGCTGCGTTGCTTATGGGCATGGTTGTTGGAAACAATATTGCATACGATGGCACAGCTTTTACTATGCACGCGATTATTGGCGTAAAAGGTTCGCACGATCGCTTAGCTAACGCAATAGTTTGGTCCGTGATTTGCGCTGTTTATTTTGCGATTCTTGGAGTAGGGGTTTACGTTTTCCTTTTCTTCGTGGCGCATGTTCAGCAAAGTGTAAGTGCGGTTATGTTCCAGATTCTTTCGCCAATTGGAGTAGCTTTTGCGACTATAGGCATTGGTTTAATTTCTTCGTGCATTGCAATGTACCCTGTAGCGTCAATCGAAAAGCCATTTTCTAGGCCGCAAGGAAGTGCTGGCGCTAGATCCTTTGCTCCAATAGGTTTTATGCTTCTTTCTACAGTATGCATGATCCCGTCTATTGCTGCAGCTATTGCGTTTATGATTCTTAACCCGAATCTTTTGTGGATTGCAAGCATTCTGTTTGTAATAAACGGCGCAATTGTGCTGGTTGTTGGCGTGATTCTTGGCGGCAAAGTAATGGATAAGCGCATGATTCGCATTGTAGAAAACTTGCGCAGATTCTCGTCGATTACTGCGTAACTTAAGCATTTAAATCATACTAACTAAAAAGTTTTTACCCTACTAAATCAAGAATATAGTTAAGAATATAGTTTTTGCGTTGATTACATAAAAATCGTACTGAACAGCAATCATACGATGCAAGTATTAAAATCACGTATTAGTTAAAAGGAGAATAGATGCCGATACTTGATAAGAATGATTCTGCCAAGGTTCAAGAATATGAGAATTTCGTAAAAAATTCACCGTACGGATATGCTACTCAAGATATGCAATGGGCAAAAGTTAAAAGTAATTGGATTAGCGAGTATGTTTATCTTGAAGAAAATGGGAAAATTACTGCGGCTATGTCAATTCTTGGTATTAAAGCAGTGGATGATAAAATGTTCCTGTACGCTCCTCGCGGTCCAGTATCAGACTTTTACGATACAGAAACTACTAAAAAACTGATTGAAGAAGCAAAACCGTTGTTTGAAAAGTATAATGCGTTTTTGCTGAGAATGGATCCTTGTGTTCAAAACGATCAGAATCTTGTTAAGAAGTATAGAGATTTAGGATTTACTTTTAGAAGCGACGGAGAAAAAATACATGCTTTCTCAAATCCGCGCTGTGAAATGATTCTTAACATTGAGGGCAAGTCAACTGAAGAATTAATGGCTGGGTTTAGCTCTATGACTAGAAGGCATATAAGGTCTTCTATAAAAGCTGGCGTTACGTCTCGCTGGGGTAGGTCTCAGGAAGATATTGATACTTTCTACGAACTTACAGAAATAATGGCAAAAAGGCATGGTATTACTTACAGGCCTAAAGAATATTTTGAAAGACTTATAGCCGCATATCCGGATATGAGGATTTATAGCACTGAGTATGAGGGCGAAACTATTGCGTGCATGTTGGGATTGCCTTATAACGGCCAACTTTGGTACATGTATGGCGCAACAGCAACTATGCAAGGAAAAGTAAGCCCAGGCTATCTTTCTATATGGGATTTAATTCAGTGGGCGCATGAGCTTGGAGTTAAATACTTCAACATGGGCGGCGTTTTCTCGCTAGACGTTAGTGACGGTCTTTATTTCTTCAAATACGGGTTCTGCAAGGCTAATGATCCGTTTATGTGGATTGGCGAGCTAGACGTTGTTGCGGATGAAGTTGCTTACGAAAAGTTTATTAATAGATAGTTTGTTACCTGTTAAATAAGCTTTTAGTTACATTAATTTCAGCTTTTAGTGACGTATTAATTCGCGTATTAATTGCGGTATTAATTGCGGTATTAATTACGTATTGCGTAGCGTTTATGCATAAGTTTTGTGACAAGAGCAATGTATACTTTCAAAGTATTGTTAAGTTAGATGAGATGAGGGTGCGCTAATGCACGATATTGAGCAGGCTGATATTGATAATGAAGAAAAGGCTAGTCAGCTTGAGGATATCGTAGATCTACCTGAAGATGTATTCACGTCTAAAGAAGCGCGTAAAAAATCGTTAAAACAGACTGTTTCTTCTTCTAGTGTTCCTTCTACAAAAACTTCTTGTACGCTTATGCGTAAACGCTTTGCTTCGAGCTTACGCATTCTTGTAGTGGCCGCATCTGCTATTGTTACTTGCGCTCTTATGATTTCGTATATTTTCCTTGACATATATGATATTGCGCCTGGTCCGCTTACTATGAGTAAGCAGAATCAACCTTATGAGGCAACTCATCTTCCGAAACTTTTTAAAACTTTCCCGACTCTTGCAAAAAATGTTTCTGAAGGCGGCCCAATAAATAAGGATTCTGTTTCAGGGATCGTAGATAATTTAACTTCTAATCCTTCGGTAGGAAGTGACATTTCTATAGTAGTTCTTGATTCTAAAGGCAAAATCGTTGCAGCTAAAAACGAGGATGTTCCTAGGGCTCCTGCTTCTACATTAAAAACATTAACTGCTGCTGTAGCTTCTCGTACTTTAGATATGGGATCTACTTTAGACACAAAAGTTTATCTTTTGCCAGAAACTACTGCTGATACTAAAAACGCTGGTAATTCTTCTAAAATATCAAAACGCGGTTCGTATCGTTTAGTTTTGCGCGGAAGTGGAGATATGCTTTTAGGCGTAGGAAAAAGCGATAAAAATCATGTAAATGGTAGAGCTGGTCTTGAAACTCTTGCTCATAATACTGCTGAAGCTTTGAAAGCAAAACACATTACTTCTGTAAAGTTTGCTGTAGATGACTCGCTTTTTGGTGCTAATCGTAGGCCTGCGTTAATCGACAAGAATGACTCTGAGCATCGCTTTTATGCTGATACTTCTTCTATGGCAATAGATTGTGCGCGGCAGCGAAATCTTGCTTTGCAGGGTGTTGATGCTGATGATCCTACTGATTTTCCTCTTTCTGATCCTCATCCTGCTGAAAGTGCTGGTAGGACTTTTGCTGATTTGCTTACTCGTGAAGGTATTTCTGTACTTTCGTGGAATAGTAGTGAAAAATCTAATAGCAAGAATGAGGAATCAAAAAGTAGCGAAAATAAAGAGAATAGCGAAAATAGCGGAAGTAGCGAAAACAGCAGTGATGATAGTAATAATTCTGCAGCTGAGAATCCTACGCCGGAACCTATATTTGTAAGCTACAAAAAATCACTTATTGCGCGTAACGCTAATCTTTTAACTAAAGTTTCTTCAGCGCCATTGAATGAAGTTATGTCGTATATGCTTCGTCATTCTGACAATACTCTCGCAGAAGAGTTTGGTCGATTAACAGCGTTGGCTGTAGGGGAGAAGAATAGTCCGGAAGGTGCTACTGCTGCTATTAGTGCTGGTTTGAAGAAACTTAAAGTTGATACTCGTGGTCTTCATATGTCAGATTGTTCTGGTCTTTCTCCAGATTCTACAGTTCGAGCTATTACTTTAGCTCAGGTTCAGTTATTGAATATTAGACAGGGTTCTGGTGCTGCTGCAGCTCAGGGTCTTTCTATTCCTGGGCTTATTGGAACCGCAAGGAAGCGTTTATCTGATGAGAATTCTGCCGGTTTCCTTCGTGTAAAAACAGGATCTTTGTCTGATGTAACTTCTATGACTGGTAATGTTACGCGTAAAAATGGTGGAACAATTGTGTTCTCGGTTATAATAAATAATCCTAAGTTCTTTTTTGGAGCTTTTAAAGCTGTGAATGATTTTATGTCTGCTTTGCCAAATTTGTGATTTCATAATTTTTTAGAATATTGCAGAACTACTGGATTTATGATGATACCGCTGCGAGGCGTAGTTTTTATGGTAGTATTAACAAGATATTCTGTAAAATATATTTTACTTTTGTATGTGTAATAAGTTTGTTGAAAGGAGATTAAATATGAAAGCTTTAGATATAGCATCAATTTTTATTGATCGATATGGAAAAACTCTAGTATTGACAAATCTCACTTTGAATAAGCTAGTATATTTTGCGCAGGTGGAATCGTTGCGTAACGATCCTGAGCGACCGTTATTTACGGATGAGATTCAAGCTTGGGAATATGGTCCTGTAGAACCTAGTGTTTATAACAAGTTTAAGAAGTTTGGTAGGAATCGTATTTTTAATGCGCCTAATCACGAAACTAACCAGTATGCTGATCGCATTGTAGATACTGTTGTTGAAAAATATGCTTGGATGAATGCGTTTGATTTAGTGAATTATGCTCATCGTGCTGGCGGTGCATGGCACAATGTGTATGATGCGTCGCAGAATAAACCGATTCTTATACAGAATATTCTGCAATCGTCAGATGTTACTTCATATCCTGCTAAGAAAAATACGTTTATTAGTGCTGTAGATGCTGTAAAAAAACAGTATCCTAATACTCTACGTATTCTTGGTGACGCATGAGCCAGTATGATACTCTTGTTTGGAATGAGGAACAGATTGTTGAAGGTAAGATTGCGCGTGCGAGCTTAGCTGAACAGTTACGCTCTCACGCACATTTATTATCGAATGAAGTTAATTAATTAGCTTTTGAGCCTTAAGCATTGGAAACATTGGGATTTGCTACAAAAACGCCACTGTTTGAGCAGCGGCGTTTTTGCGTTTGTGGAGTCGCGGGGAATTGAACCCCGGTCCGGTGACCGTA
>CAMYPN010000036.1 GCA_947292085.1 uncultured Gardnerella sp.
AAGATTCCAGCAGGAAAGTATTCTGCTCTTGTTGCTGATGGCAAAGTTAATGACGTTGCTCAAGGTGCTACTGTTTCTGCTGACGGAACATACAAGGTTGCTGCACTTTCTACTGCAGTGTTGCTTAATGCTGAAAAGAATCCGGCTCCTCAGCCTGGTCCTGTAACGCCAACGCCTCAGCCTGACCCACATCCTCAGCCTGGTCCTGTAGTTCCAACACCAGCTCCTGGACCTCAGCCGCAGCCTGGTCCGCAACCAGCGCCAGTTCCAACTCCAACGCCTGGTCCTGTGAATCCTACACCTCAGCCACCTGCTCCTGGTCCGGTAACGCCTGCACCAACACCGTCTCCGGCACCTGCTCCTCAGCCTCAGCCATCTGAGCATGAAACTCCATCTAAGCCAGGTCAGACTAAGCCGGATCAGACTAAGCCAGATCAGTCTAAGACTGAAACTCAAGCTGAACAGTCTGCACCGGCTAAGTCTGAACAGTCTGCACCGGCTAAGTCCGAGCAGTCTGCACCAGCAAAGCCAGCAGAATCCACTCCTGTTCCTGCTGCTCCACAAACAGTCCAGCAGCTTAACCCAGAATTAAAGGGAACTCTTAGCATTGGTAACAATAACGTTGCAACTGCAGGTGTTGTTAACAGTGTAAGAATTAATGTTGTAAACAGTGAGTTCACTGAGCGTTTGCAGCGCGATGGAGTAGTTTATGCTTACGCGTACATTTACTCGTCTCCGCGCTTGCTTAAGGGCGCTGATGGTTCAAAGTTCGTGACTGTCCGAATGGTAAATGGCAAGCCTCAATTTGATGCTCAATTCCCAGCTGGATACACCGGAAAGCATACGGTTGTTTTGGTTGACGAGAAAGGCAATCAAGTTGCTTGGACCGAAATAACAGTAGTAAATAATGCAGTTGCTAATAAAAAGAAAGTATTAAGTAATACTGGCATTAATATTGCTTTTGCTGCAATTACTTTCTTAATATTGGCTGCCGCTGCAATTGCGTGTTCTGCGTTTGCTAAGTTTGCTGCGTTTACTAAAAAATAATCGATCAAAATATGTGCATAGATTATTTTTAAGTGATTATTTTTAAGTAATTATCTTTAAGTAATTATGCACAAGAGTTGATTAATTAGTTGCGTAAGGTACGTTAGTAGCGTTTGAGTGAAAGTTATATTCTGTTGTACATACATTTCGAAAGTGTATAACAGGATATAACTTTCCTTAATATCTCCTGCTTTAATAAAAGGCGTGTTTTTGTCAATTAAATGGTAGAGTAGCTCGTTGGTGTTCTCGCCCGGGCTGCGTAGGTCAGGGAATATCGCTGGCTGAAAGCCAATTAGTATACAATGCGCAGCAATGGAGATAAAGGATCTCAAATGAGCAATATTATTAATTCTGAACGCAATTCATCAGATAATTCAGCGAATAATTTATCGAATAATTTATCGAATAATTCAGATAATGCTATAAGCGTATCTGATTCTAAAGAGTCAGCAACTAACGAACCTACTGTTATAACGAATCTTAAGTGGCGTACGGCAGATATTGCATTGGGGTCCGCTCTTGCAGCCGTGTTCGGTGTAATTCTTTTCGGCTATGGAATGGTGTTTATTCCACTAATTCGTACGCTTAATGCAGCTGTTCTTCCTGGTTTTGCAAGTATTACTCACGGTGTGTGGTATTTATCTGGAACTCTTGCAGTACTTCTTATTCGTAAACCTGGTTCTGCAGTGTATGTGAATGTTGTCGGTGCACTTGTACAAGTTTTACTCGGTTCTCCTTTTAGTATTAGAGACACGATTATTTCTGCATTATTGCAAGGCGTATTTGCAGAAATTGCGTTCTTAATTTTTAAATATCGTAAATTTAACTTGACTTTAAGCGTTATTTCCGGATTGCTTGTTGCTTTTGAGTATGGTGTTTTCTTATGCTTCACTAAGTATCAGGCTAAGGCTTCTTCATATATTACGATTCATATGATTACTGAGCTTATAAGCGGCGTACTGCTTTCTGGAGTGCTTGTGTGGTTTATATACTTAGCGTTGAGAGCAACAGGAGCATTAGATAATTTCGCGTCTGCACGTCGTCTGTAATAGTTCTTTTGCTTTCGTATAGACTGTGTGAAAATTGTTTTTCACAAGTTCGACTCACTAGGTTGGCAACTTTTATGTGTATGTGCTAATCTAGTCGTTGCTGAGTTTTCTCAGCGTGGGGCTTTAGCTCAGTCGGTTAGAGCAACGGACTCATAATCCGTCGGTCCAGGGTTCAAGCCCCTGAGGCCCCACGACAAAAATAACGCCACTTCATTAACGAAGTGGCGTTATTTAATTTCAAGCGTTAGTTTCAGAATACTTCCCGCTTTACAGTCCTGCTTGTGCTAAGTAATCAGGAATTTGATCAGGATACTTTGGCCAAGCTCCAGCTTGCGTGCAAACGTAAGCTGCAGTGTTTATTGCGGCACGATGAGCATTCTTTAAAGATTCTCCCGAAAGAATTTGTGCTGCAAACGTTCCAGAGAATGAGTCTCCTGCGCCAACAGTATCGTTCACTTCTACATGTGGAGTTGGGAATGTTGAACTATCTTCAGTTTTAGTAATAATAGTGCTGAAAGTAGATCCGCCTGTTAATATCACGTAATCCAAACCATAATGAGTTTGGAACCAGCGGCACGCTTCTTCGTCAGAAGTGTCGCGAATGTTATACATGTCGCGAAGTAATAGAAGCTCGGAGTCATTAAGTTTGAATACGGTTGCTTCTTTAAGCAATGCGTCAATCAAATC
The DNA here is from genome assembly GCA_947292085.1 of uncultured Gardnerella sp. Lineage (GTDB taxonomy): Bacteria > Actinomycetota > Actinomycetes > Actinomycetales > Bifidobacteriaceae > Bifidobacterium. The sequence continues at coordinate 2,784 of CAMYPN010000036.1, forward strand.
TTTAGAGTAGTGGTCGCTTCGAATATTAATGTCGAAGAATTTCATGCAACCTTGTTTTGTATGCTTTAAAAGCTCAAGAATAGTATCGTGAGTTTCTTGAGATCTTAAGCTTAGTGTGCCGAAACATACAGCGTCTGCACGTTCTACTAAGTCAATAAGTTCACGAGTGTAGATTATGTGATCCCATGCTATATTTCTTACGATTGTGTACTCTGGTATACCGTTTCGTAAAGCTACGTCTACTGTACTTGTAGGCCATGCGTTTCTTTGTAAAATAGCGTGAATTCCTGCTTTACTTACCTCTTCTACTAGCTCGTCGCCTAGCTCATCTTGGCCTACTGCGCTTACCACGTAGCTTTCTGCTCCGTTGCATTGTGCATGATACGCGAAGTTTGCCGGTGCTCCACCAACTCTTTTTCCTTGAGGAAGTAAATCCCATAAGAGTTCACCGAGTGATAGAACAATTGGTTTAGTCATGATTTTCCTTTCATTCAAGCACGTCAGTGCATTAAAACTGGATTATCGCGCATTTTAAGTACCCTTTTGTATTTTTTTACGCAACCAGTTTCATAACATAAATTTGTATATGACAAGTATATAACAAGTATTATTGTCACGCGCGTTAAAATGAAGTTTTATGTGCATTATTGAGATTTAAGAACGTTGTAAATACTAAATTTTTGTTGTGCTAACAGCGTTTTAACTTTATTGTGATTTATATCACTTTTTATATTACAACGACTTTGGAGTTATGTTGCTTATTGCAAATTCTCCAAAGTCGTTGCAGTTTGCCGTTACTTAAACGGTTATTTTTATTTTATTTTAATTTTTATTTTAATTTTTTGATTTAATAATTTTAATATTTAATTCTCAAAAATATCATCTTTTTTAGCACGTTCGGCCATCCAAGCTTCTACGTCATCAATCTGCTTTGGAATATCGATAGAAAGCCATTCTGGACCGTTTTCTGTCATTAAAACGTCGTCTTCAATACGAATACCGATTCCGCGCATTTCTTCAGGAAGAAGTAAATCGTTAGCTGCAAAGTACAAGCCTGGTTCGATTGTAAAAATCATTCCTGGTGTAATCTTTGCGCCCTGATAAGACTCATAACGTGCCTGTGCACAATCATGCACATCCAAACCAAGATGGTGAGCTACACCACACGCATGCCAGCGACGATGCTGCTGACCTTCCGGAGAAAGGGATTCTTCGACACTTACTTTCAAAATACCCCACTCGTGCAAGTGCTCAGCTAATACGCGCATGCATGCATGGTGAATATCAGAGTAAGTTGCGCCAGGTTTAGCTGCCTCGAAACCGGCTTGCTGAGCGTCAAGAACGCACTGGTAAAGCTTCTTTTGCAAATCAGTAAATTTACCATTTGTTGGGAAGGTTCTCGTAATGTCAGCAGTATAGAGACTGTTTACTTCTACGCCAGCATCAATAAGCAGCAAGTCGCCGTCAGAAACTACGCCAGTGTTTCGCATCCAGTGCAAAATTGGCGCATGTTTTCCGGATGCCACAATCGTATCGTAACCAACTTCGTTGCCTTCCTCACGAGCAACAGAGTTAAATGCGCCTTCAATCATTCTCTCGGAATGTTCCTTGCCAAGAGCATGTGGCAAGCGTGTAAGCATGCGGTCAAAACCTTGTTTTGTTGCAGCAATTGCCTTGCGCATTTCGCGAATTTCGTAATCGTCCTTAAGCATACGTGCTTCTGCAGCAAATTCGTGCAGCTTATCATCGGAACATGTGTTTGCATCTTCATCGGTAAATCCGCTAGCTTCACGCATTGCTTCAACTTTTGCAGTAAGTTCAGGATCTGTTTCTCGAATGATGCGTACGTGTACGCCTTCCTCGTTTGCATCGTCGCTTACGTTCTTTGCAAGAGCATCATCAAGTTCTGCAATATCGCGCGTTTCAATGCCAGTCATGGCTTTAAGTTCTTTCAATCCTGCGCGTGGGCCAACCCAATATTCTCCGTAGTGAGGATCTTTGTAGAAACCGTCTGTGCTATTATCAGCTCGTGGCGCTACGAAAAGTTCAGGAACATGCGTTTTACCAGATTTAGCTTCTTCGCTTTCTTCGCTAACAGGTTCCATAACAAGTACGGCACCGGCTTCATAGTCTTGTCCTAATCCAGTGTAGTAAGCAAAGGTAGTGTCTGGTCTAAAAGCGTAATCACAGTCGTTATTACGCACTTTTGGCTGTCCTGCAGGAATTACTAAGCGTTCTCCTGGGAAACGTTTGCCTAATGCCTCTAAACGTGCAGGAATATACTTGCTGGATTCGAGCGGCTTTACTTCTGGCTCCTGATTATCCCAGTTGCTTGTCATAAAATCTTTGAAAGAATCACTGTTTGGTCTAAGAGAGCGATTATTTACTCGATCTTCAACTTTTTGTGTACCGTCAGCTTTCAGCTTTTCGCCATGTTCTGTTGGCGTAGTTTCTGCCATTTTGAGGACTCCTTAACTCTTTTTCGTATTCGGATAGTCAATAACCACTAACATAGTCTGATTTACATACTTATGCGAGTTTTTATTTAGAAAAAACTGAGATTTTATAAGCAATTTACAAATGGCAGCAAATGCGTGTTTATATAGTAAAAAGTCGTATCTTATTGAATTATACGCATTTAGTTGTTGGTATCAACTAATCTAGAGAGTTGGAAAAACGAGTGTACGTGCGTATAAAAACTAAGGGGGAGTGCGGATTTATGTCTATGGAAAATCCAAACATAAACGGCGAAAGAATTATCGATATTGAGCGCAATATTATGAGTCGTGCCCCTGAACATAATAAAACTAATCTCGATTTAGATAGGATGCGCTTAATTCTTGATATTCTCGGCCATCCAGAAAAATCTATGCATGTTATTCACATAACTGGCACGAACGGTAAGGGTTCTACTGCTCGCATGGCTGAGTCGATTTGTCGAGCGTACGGTTTGCGTACTGGTCTTTATACTTCTCCGCATTTGGAGCGCATAAACGAGCGAATTATGATTGACGGCCAGGAAATCAGTGACGATGATTTTGTGGACGTTTGGGATCAGATGAAAGACATTATTGACATGGTTGATGCTCGTATGGAGGCTGATGGTAAGCCGAAAATGAGCTTCTTTGAAGTGCTTACATCCATGGCAATTTGGGCTTTTGCGGACGCTCCTGTTGACGTTGCTGTTATGGAAGTCGGAATGGGCGGCGAGTGGGATGCAACTAACGTTATGAACGCTGATGCTGCAATTATTGGCCCAGTGGATATGGATCACATGCAGTGGCTTGGAAATACTGTTGAAGAAATTGCGCGCACTAAAGCCGGAATTATTAAGCCAAATTGTACGGTGATTTTAGGTCCTCAGCCTCATGAAGAAAAGGTTTTGCCGATTATTAAGGAAGTTGCAGAGCGTAATCATGCTACATTGTTGCGTGATTCTTCCTACGGTGACGGAGAGCTTGAAGTAGTTTCTAGAACACCTGCAGTTGGAGGACAAGTTGCTACTTTGCGTACACCGATGGGCACTTATGAAGATGTGCCGATTGATAAGTTTGGTAAACATCAGGCGCATAATGCTTTGGCTGCTCTAGCTGCTGCGGAAGTTGTTCTTCCTGTAAACGGCGCTTTGGATGGCGATTTGGTTGCTGAGGCTTTAAGCCAAGTTAAGGTTCCAGGCCGTATTGAGCAGGTTCGTACTTCGCCGACTATTATTATTGACGGTGGTCACAACGTTAACGCTGCTGAGTCTCTTCGTGAAACTATTGAAGAAAACTATCATTTTGAGCAGCTTATTGGAGTTGTGTCGATGATGGCAGACAAACAGGTTGAAGAATATTTGGGTGTTCTTGAGCCTGTTTTGACGAAAATTATTGTTACACGCAATTCTTGGCGTGATCGTGTAATGGAACCTGAAGAGCTCGAAAAAATTGCTGTAGGCGTATTCGGCAGGGATCGTGTGATTCGTGTTGACGAACTTCCGGATGCTATTCAAACGGCTGTGAATCTGGTTGATGAAGACGATGAGCTTGGTGTGGGCTATGGTCACGGAGTTCTTATTTGCGGTAGTTTTGTAACTGCAGGAGATGCGCGCACAATGCTTGTTGAGAGTGTAAATCCTGACTTAAAAAAGCCAAAAGAGCAGCGAGTGCCAATTCACCCAAATATTGACGAGTCTGCGAATTAAGTTATCTGTTTAAGCTATTTGTTTGAGTTATCTGTTTGTTACTTAATTCTAAGAGACTTAGCTTTTTCTACAGTGTTTTTTACTAACACTGCCTGCGCGTCAACTATTGGAATTTGCGGAAGTGGGAAAGCTTCATTGAGAACGCTTAATTCTGTGCATCCTAGAATAAGAGCGTCACAATTGCAGGTTCCTGAAGGGTCAAGCATGTCGCTTAATACTGACTCGTAGCGATGTAAATCAAGTTCGCCTGTACCTTTTACATCATCATAAATAAGCGAAGTAATACGCTGCTGTAATTCGTCATCTGGTGCCACAAACGTGTATCCTGCTTCTTCAATAGCGTGCTGATATACGCCTGCTTTACGAGAGCCAGAAGTGCCCAAAAAACCAATTCTATTGCATTTAGATTTTGGATAACGCTTAGCAACTTCTGCTACAGCACCGCGTGGCATGTGCATTATTGGTACGTCTGTAAGTTCCTGAAACTTATCGTAAAAATAGTGCGCGGTGTTGCAAGTAAGTACAATAAACGATGCTCCAATTGCCGTCGCTTTAGCAATATCGTCAGCAAGAGCAGGGAAGGGACTTTCAGATGAGTCGCCAACAATGTACGCTGTCCTATCTGGAACAGATGCATCGTTAAACACTACATAATCTAAAAATTCTTGGTCATTATGAGCGTGCGTCTCTTTGTTAAGTAAACGAATATAACTTTCCGTCGCCAATGTACCCATGCCACCAAGTACAGCAAAAAACGGTCGTTTCATTACAACATAATCCCTTCGTAATCTGCGTATCGCCTATTTTCACGCCTTAGTGCGGAAGTATTCTGCATAACGCTTCTTATAAATAGAAAACATGTGGCGAAGCATTAACCAACGTAGCAGGTTCAGATCTTTCTTATATTCTAGCGTAGTTCCCCAATTGCCATGGCGAATCATATCAAAGCAACGCTTCTTTTCATCGCTTTCTACCACGTAACGGCGGAAAATTGATAGCGGAATTCCCATCCACAGCTTTTCTCCGCGTCCAAATACAGTATTTCCATCAAAAGGCTTATGCTCGATCAAATCTTCTACGAAATATTTAGCAAGATTAAAGCCATTTAGTGTAACGAAGTAACTAGAACGACCTTGACGCAAGTTGATTTCAAAAAGCTTATACTTTCCGTCGCGCTCATCATATTTCATATCAAAATTAGCTATACCAACATAGTTAATATCTTCCAAAAATGCTTTAATATTGCGGAAAATTTCCTCATTATAATCTGGAAGAATTGCAGCATAATTACCTACTGCTTCTGGCGTTGGGTCTTCCAGCAGAGGATGACCTAAGAACATCATGCGAACATGATGATCGCTGTCAACGTAAGCATTAAGTACACGCATGTGACTGTCGTCACCAGGAATAAAATCTTGCAAAATCATTTCGCCAGTGTAGCCAGCCTTGTACGAGCGTTTAATAAGCGTATCAAGCTCTTCAGGCGTATCTATAATAAACGCTTTCTTACGACCTTCAAAATTAATATCAACCCATTCAGCACTGTCTGCTGGCTTCATTGCAATAGGGAATTTGAAAGGTAGATTTTTGTATGCGCCGGCCGCAACTTCTTCAGCGTTTACTACTAAAGTTTTTGGATGAGGAAGGTTATACTGTTCGCAAGTCTTATAGAAAGAGCTTTTAAGACTTAACTGACGGTTAAGTTCTTTCGATAACGCGTGGAATTCGTAATACTTATGCAACTCATCACTGTACTGGGTTATCATATTCGCGTACGCGTCTCCGCAAGGTATTAGCAAAAGTTTGATATCAGGATGTTCCTGTTTCCAATTTTTAGCAAACTCAACCAAAGTATTTAGGAACGTAGGCATTTCGCCAAATCCTGGAACAAGACGCACATCAACAATCTTGCTAAATTTTGTGGCGGAAAGCTGGAAATGCGCAAAGGCAATGGAAGTAATGCCGTATGCTTCATGGAATGCTCGAGCCATACCATAAGTGTTAATCTCACTTCCGAGAAGTACAGATTGGAATTTTTGGTTAGTCATTACTACCTTCTTTATTGTTGTTTCTAATTTTGCTTTTATTTGTTTGTTCTATCTATTTTGTTGCGTTATTTAAAAAGCTGTTTAAGTGCTATTTAATTGCTACTTAAGCATTATTTAGCAGTTTATTACAATCCAAAAAGACGTTTTACTATAAACGAATCACCTTCGTAAGGTAAATGCTTCCTCTTGGATTTAATCCAACGTTCGTCACCTTTTCCAATAGCAAGAAGAACGTTTAATCTTCCTTCTTCTTGCGTATTTTTAATAGCATCTTTATAAGCGTATTCAATAGCTTCTGCTCTGTCGATGATAATGCGTGAAGAAACATTCGTGTTCGTAACATAACTTTGCATATCTTCGCAAATATGCATCACGTCTTCAGTATCTGTATCTTCAGTAGTGAAAATAAACT
>CAMYPN010000037.1 GCA_947292085.1 uncultured Gardnerella sp.
TTTTTACTATTTCTAGTATTTGCGACTAATCACACTATTACGTAATTCTACACACGACGCTTTACGGCTTTATAAAACGCGAGTTTACTTATGATTATTACGCTTGTGATTATTACGCTTGTGATTATTCCGCAACTCTTTTCATCTGCCTGTAGTCAAAATACCCATCTGGCGCTTTTTCGCCGCGAATTTCTTCCATAATTTCTGTCATACGCACGCGCACTCGACGAGCTAGCTCTTCAGCAGATTCAATTGGAGGTAATTCTCCCCAATTTTCGCTGCCCTTAAGTAAGTCGGAATAATCAAGTTGGGTATCGTAGCACATTACAACGTTTTTCTTAGGCCACGGCCACCAATGATTAATGCTTGCAGCACCCCACACAACTGCGCAAAATAGCGGAATCTGATGACCTAATCTACGTGATGCTTCGAGAGCAATAATTCCAATTCCTGGCTTCATGCTCATAGGCCATTTTTTAGGATCGCGTGTTAAAGTGCCTTCTGGCCAAATGCTTAAAGGTCTTCCGTTTGTGAGAATTTTAATTGATTCTTCCTCAATTTCGCGCGCTTTTCCGCTTCTTCGTGGCACTGATTGCATACCTACTAGTTGGAACCATTTGCCTAAGATCGGCCAGTGCGCAAGTTCCGCTTTTGCCATGTAACGCGGCCTACGCCCTTGATGAAACAGAGCGGTCATAGGTATGAAAACGTCAAACATTGTCACGTGCGTGCAAGCGGTTATAAACACTCCTTCTTCCGGAACGTTTTCCAATCCCCACGCGCGTACTTTGCAACGCGACCGTAGAACTCGAGAAGTACCTTCAAGTAATCTTTCTGCAGCTTTAGGATTTTGCGCATTTATTTCTGCCACATTTGGCTTACGCTTATCCGCAGGATAATAGTAGGTTGGATCCACTAAATTATGTTTTTTTGCTAAACGTTCTACCTGCTCATCGCTGAGTGGTTTTACTGCACTTCTAGGCGAAGGTTTTCCTTTTGATACCATACGTCTATTGTGCAGCATGCTATAAACTACACTTACTGCTAAGTTACTTATAACTTACTGCTCGTTGCAATTTTGGTAAAACTTTTGCTACTAACCCATGCTTAGGTGATAGAACCCAAGCAAGAATAAATAACGCTGTTGCCACAAGCACGATAGTTCCGCCAGTTGCAGTATCGAAACTCCAAGAAACGTACATTCCAACTACTGAAGAAGTGCATCCCAGCAAAGGAGCCAAAAACATCATTCTCGATAATCTATCTGTTAAAAGACGAGCAGTTGCAGCAGGAGTAACAAGAAGCGCAAGAACAAGCACATTACCAATAATCTGCACTGAAACAACTACCGCAATCGCAACAAGCACATAAAGCATGCCATCGAGAAAAGCAACAGGCAAACCCATTGCGCGAGAAGTTTCTCTATCCATAGATACGCAAACCAGCTCTTTGTGGAACATAAAAAGCAAAGTAATAATAATTAAGCCAGTAATAGCAATCAAACTAATATCAGAATCTGGAATGCCTGTAATAGAGCCAAAAAGGAACGATTCTAAAGAACCTGCATAACCTGAAGCTTTCGAAATAATTACTATTCCGAGAGCAAAAGCAGATACGAAGAATACTCCAATAAACGAGTCTTCACGAAGCCTACGATTTTGGCTAAAAATAGACACTATAAGCGCTGTAGCAACTCCAGCAATTGCTCCACCAAAAAGCAAATTTCCTTGCAAAACAAAAGCTATAGCAAGACCAGGAAACACCGAGTGCGCTACAGCATCGCCAATAAACGCCATTCCTCTAAGCACAACATAGCAGCCAACCGCTCCACAAATAACGCTAGAAAGGCAAGCAACTATAAGAGCTTTTAATAAAAACCACAGATCTGGGTTAGTTAAATCTTGAATAAACTCAATTGGAGATAACATTATCGTCGCACCTCGTTAAAAATTTCGCTACTATCACGATTTTCATATTTTTCATTACTAATAACGCGTTCCACTGCTTTTATTAGCGGATTTTGTGGAGCAACATGGAAAGTATTAACCCATTGTTCAACGTTTAACGATTCGGGCGTACCATCTCCAACAATACTTCCGTCAAATAGCATTATTCTCGAACAAGAATTAATTGAGCCGATAATATCGTGCGAACTCATCAAAATCGCCTCGCCTGAATCAGCTAAATTAAGGAACAACTCAGTAAGCAACTCCTGAGTAGGCATATCTAATCCAGTAAACGGCTCATCGAGTAAAAGCAAACGTGGCTCACCAGCAAGAGCACGCGCAACCAAAACTCGTTGACGCTGTCCTCCAGAAAGCTCACCGATAGTACGATTACGAAAATCTACCATTCCTGTACGTTCTAAAGCAGTAAGCGCAATCTCGTAATCTTCTTTTTTTGCACGACGCACATAGCCGATATGACGAATTCTTCCCATCAAAACAACGTCTAGTACAGAAAGCGGAAAATCCCAAGCAATATCGTGACGCTGCGGCACATAACCAACGTATGAAACACGACTATTTAAAGCAACACCATTAGTTCCATTAGTTTTTGGAGCTTTAACCTCAAGAGTTCCTCTGTGCGGAATCAAACCCATGATTGCACGAAATAGAGTAGTTTTACCGGCACCATTTGCGCCAAGTAAACCAACAAATTCGCCACTTTTAATTGTAAAAGAAATATTTTTAACAACATGTCTACTTCCGTACGAAATATTCAAGTTTTGTGCGCAAATAACTGAATTCTGTTCCATAATTCTCACCTTTAAACCTACTATTTCAAACATTCTGCTAAGGAATCCGCGTTAGCGCGCATCATATCCGCGTACGAATGTACTTTTGAATCAAAAGCGTCACCATAAATTGGACACACTTTTACGTGAGATTCAGAAGCCACTTCTTTTAGAACCGACGAGCGTGATATCAAATTAGGTTCCAAAAAAACAGCTGGAATTTCCAAGTCTCGTAACACCTGCGAAAGCCTACGCCTATCTTCTATACTCGGCTCACTAGAAGGGTTGATAGTCACGAAACCGGCAATTTTTACGCCGTAAGCTTTACCCAAGTATGCGAAAGCATCGTGAGTTGTTACTAAATTGCGTCTCTCTTTTGGAATCGAGTCTACTTTTTTGCGAATGTACGCGTCCACGTCGAGAAGCTTATTAATATAACGTTCTGCATTCGCACGATATTTTTTAGCATTTTTATGATCAACTTCACACAAACGATCTGCTATAGTGCGCACATAAGCTATACCATTTTTTACAGACTGCCACAAATGAGGATCAATATCTCCGTGAACATGTTTTCCTAAAACTGCTTGAGGAAGCTGGTAAAGTTTTTCGCGAGGAGAACCTAAGAAACGATACCCTTGCTCTGCTGGAATTTCTTTTAAAGCATTAGTTGGAACTTCTACTACCACATCGTTTGGTGCGTAATAAACTCTTTTTGGCACAGTGGAATGATTTTCTTGCAAAGTGTCAACTCTGTACAAAAATCCGCGTTTTGATAAATCGTAAGCTAAATCAGCATGCCCTTGATTTAAAACTACGCTAGCTCCACGTTTTTTCGCGAGTTTCTGCGCATTAATACCGACAGCAAAACGCATACTAGTATTGCCTAAGCTAGAAATTCGCATTCCTTGTGCATCAAGTATATCAGCGTGCAAATCGAGAATGTACTCTCCTGGTTTACTAAAAGCCCAGCTTAAATGAGTGTGAGCATCCGCCGGCAGATCTACATGATCGTCGTCATTTATGCCATTTGCAGAATTAATATACGTTTCAACACTTCCAAAAGTGCCTGTTAAGTACGCAAAAAGAGAGCCAGATCCTTTAACTTTCGTGGCAGTTAAACGAATTCTATCCGAACGTTTCATATTGTATGCGTTCGGTTTCATAACTGTTGAACGGCCTTGCTCAGTTGCGGTAGAAGGAGCATTTGATTGAGAAGACTGACCAGACTGATTTAACTTATCAGACTTTTCTTGAGTTTTCTCTTGTGCGCTATCTTTCGTGCTATCTTTCTCGCTATCTTTCGCTTCTTTAGCTTCCTCAATAGGCTGCGAAGTTTGACGTTCTGTTGCAAGACCAAGCCAAATCGTATCTAAAGACACATCTTCAACCATAGGAATAATATCTGCAGCATGCTTCACACTTTCTTCCGCAAGCTGAACATTCGGCACACCTTTTTTAAGATTTGCGTCTAAAGCTGTAATAACACTATGCTCTTCAAGCATCATGTAGTTGCTAAAAGCTAAATCTGCATAAACTACGTCACGAATAGATCGAAGACGCGGCTCGTAGGAGTGTGGGTCTGCGTTATCAGGAACTATTGAAGTTACGTTTGCAGCGTCTCCTGCTACGTTAGCTACCATATCTCGCAGAATTCCGGTTGTAGTTACTACATTTATACGACCGTCTTTGTGACCTGCACGACTGTCATTGTTTATACTGCAGGCAGTAAGCGGCAAACTGATCGCAATTGCGCAAGCTGCTGCAACAAGAGTTTTACTAAATCTCCTGCTTTTACAACCCACTATTTCACACTCCTACAATTAATTTCATGCAAATAATCTCAATTTGACATATTGCACATATTGCACAATTTAGTTTTAATATCTCAGCAACCAACTTAAGTTGATCAATCCTCGCTTATACAAAATCCAGAATCCTGTTCCCAAAACGGATAGCACTAGCGAAGTTCCAACACCTAGAAGCGTATAAGCAGCTGTAGGGTTTCGTTTGAATAGCCCAGAAATACCTTTAGGCTCATCTTCTACAGAATCAACTTTTTCAGCTAACTTTTTCCTGTACGATGCTGGAGAAAGTTTGTTTTTGTTGATTTTTGATACAAGACCTTTTGGTTTTTTGTCATCGCTATTCTTTTTCTCAGATTTTGGAAGGCTTTTACCAGAAACTACTTTGCCAGCAAAACCTGATACTGCGCGTGTAAATGATTTATTTGCACCACTGTTTCCACCGGAAGTTGCTAGATTCGTAATAGGATTAATTGGTTGAGAAATATTGTTTTCTTTGCCATCATCCTTTTTCTGTGAAGAAAGCGGCTTAAATGGGTTTTTTACAACATCAGTTTTGCTAGTTTCATCCGAATTGTTATTTACACTGCAAGACATTGGTGTTTCTTGAGGATCTACTCCAACAGCAACGTGAATATTGCGAGTTACTGTAGAATTTCCATCAGAAGCCTGGAATTGCAAAGTGTAATACCCTGGTTCTGAGAAATCCCAATTCGCATGAGCGTGGGTGTTGGAAGGTATTGTATAGTCGGTTTCTCCTTGCGTGGAGAAAATCTCCTGATCTCCTCCGCCTAAGCCACCAAACATCCATACGCGCACGTCACCAGGTCCATCGACACCAGTCAAACTAAGTTGCGTTGGCTTATGTGGGTTCATGGATTGGTTGTTCCATCCCATCCATGGCACGCCATCAATTTGCGTTTGTGGAATACGGTACAAGCCGTTAGTTTTACCAGCGTCGCCTACTGCGAATACTACAGAATCTGCGTCTCGCAAAACGTGACTTCCTGTAACGTCCTCTTGTATAGCAAGATTAACTTTATTTGATTCGTCGGTGTAAACCGCTACATCCACATGCCCATGGTCAATTACAAGCTTTTCGCCTTTTATGTCTTTAAATTTGCTGCACTTTTTAGCTTTTTTCTCTGATTGTTCTTTATCAATTCTTTCTACTAAAGATAAAGATCCGTTGTTCGTATTCTTAGCATTAGTTTTTAATCCTCGCACGCTAACAAGTCCACGACCATGTTTTATAGCATCCGATGGCGTCACATACACAGTGTTATTGTTACCGTTTATAAAGAAAGCTCCGTTACTCTGCTGAAGATTAATGCCGCCACCGTAGTTAGAATCAGCATCAGAATCTTCAGAATCTTCTTCGTCTTCGCTATCTTCGTCACCGTCACCACCGTCAAACGACGGCCCGTCATAGTCAGCAAAATCACCAGCTGTTACATCATGATTAGTGACGTGGAATGTATAAATCTGCTCAGAACTTTGTTCCTCGACACCAACGGTAGCAGTAGCCTTCATTTTTAACTTGTACACACCAGGACGGTTAAAAGACCAATACATGTGCGAATGCTTGCCGCCATCCTCAGTAATTTCAACATTTTTCGGCCAGTTTTCAGCGGAGCCGAGCATTTTCTCATAATCTTCACCGCTGCGAGTGTACATAAAAACTTCGCCGTTGTGAGGTGCTTCGATACCAGTTAGCGACAATTTGACTGTTGGATTAACTTTTGTAGAACCAGCTCCCTCATATAACGGTCTAGTATCTAAACCAGGCCATAATGCACCAGTATTACCAGCTCCCGACTGATCAAAGAACCAGACTACACCTTCGCGAGTTGTTGCGTAGATTTCTTTTATTACCGAATTGTTCTCATCTTTGGAAAGCTGCATGATGTTTTTGGAGCCGACTTCAAAAATAAGTCGATTCGTATCGTAACGGACGCCATTATTATCATCCTCTTCAAACGCATCACCCAAAGTGCCTAATACCATGCGCTTGCTTGTAACATCAAAGAAAGTTGCAAAAACGTCAGCATGACCTTTATATGCGTGGCACATTGCAGCTTTACTATCAGCCGCAGGCTGTGAAGCAGTTTTATCTAATTTAGCAGCTGCACACGCTTCAAAATTAACTTTCTTTATTGCGTCAAAATCTTTAGAAGATTTCTTTCCGCTTACAACAGTTGCGTCATTACCCTTGTCAGCAAAAGCTGCAGGAGTGCCAATCACTAAAGCGCACAAGCATACGCATGCCATAATCACTCGCGAAGTGCGCATAATATTCTTAAGAATAGCTTGCATCGCAATCACTCATTCCCTTGATTTGGCTTAATCGGTGTCATTACAGTTGTTGGCTGATCTTTTACTAAATCTGATAAATTATTTTCAGCATTTAGTGTGCTCGAAGTATGTTGTTGCGAATAATTATCACGTGTTTTTTGCGATAAAACTTGCTTTTCTAAAGCCTGCTTACGCGCTTTTTTACTCTTAACTACAGCAATAACAATGAATAACACAATTATTACTGCAATAATCGCAACAATAATTCCAACAAATTGCAGTATTACTGCAGTATCGTCACTGTTTGCAGATTTCTTACTTGAATGTTTCGAAGAATGTTTTGAAGAGTGTTTTCCATTCTGATGAGCATCTTCTTCGGAAGCATCGCCATCAGTTCCTTCACTATTATCTTCATCTTGAGATTCTTCATCTTGACCCTGATCGTCGCTATCGTCAGAAGCTTCACTCAATGCTGCATTCGGGTCAGTTCCTTCACCAACAGCAAAGTTAAGCACTCGAGTATCACTTACAGCGCGACCATTCTTCAACTTTCCGGAAAAAGTAAGCTTTACATGATAAATACCAGGCTTAGAGAATACCCAATTCACATGAGTATGCGCATTAGTTTCAATCCAAGTATTTTGTGGATAACCTTTAGTACTATCCCAAAGCTGCTGTGGAGCGTTGTTACCATTTTCTAAATAAACATGCAATTTTCCAGGACCGCTTACTGCCTCAAGAGAAAGGTTTGCACCTCGATCAAGTTCGTTGAGAACTCCGCCTTCCTGAGTGTTCCATCCAAGCCAAACTACATCAGGATTCTGCGTTTGTGGAATTACGTAAAGTTTCGTACCAGGATTTTCTCCAATAAAACTGTAGGTAGCATCATCAGGCATAGGAATAATTGAGTTATTACCTAAACGGAACACAACATTCTCAGGATCACGCCAAACAGGTTCATCTCCAGAATCATCGCGAATCTTAATCTTCCACTTGTTATTAATAAGCGTAGGACCAAAATCAGCATGACCTGCTTGAATCATAACTGGCTGATCACTAGCAGAAGCTACTCTCACCAATGGTGACTGTAAACAGAAAGATGAAACTAGTACTACTAAAGAGAACAGAAGAGCTATAAATCTGCTAGAAAATGAGTGTTTTAATACAGAATTAGTCATATTTTTGCATTTGTGGTTCATAATTTTAGATTCCTTATAACGTATATAACTTTCGTTTTTCACTATTTACAGCATTTTGATTCGAGGTTTAATTAATACCCCGCATATTCCAGTAGCAGCACACAATCCGACACTTGCTGTACCAGCTGTAGCAGCAATAAACGTAGAGGAATGATTACTGCTTGTTTCTTCGGAAGTTTGCTCATTATCGTCATTTTCTGCGCTATCTTGAGAAGAATTATTATCAGAAAGTTCAACTACAGGCTTAGCAGAATTATCATCGCTATTTTTCCCAGAAGTTTCGAAATTGCGAACAGTTTGAGAAGATCCACCTAGCTTTTGTGTTTTATTAGAGATATCTTTTTTTCTCGCTTTTTTTGCTTTATTACCTTTATTGGATTTACCGGTTTTATTCAAATTGCTTAAGCTTCTTGTAAATGAGGAACCGCTGGAATTCTCAGTTCTTTTAAAAGAACCAGAAGAAGAACCAAAGGAACCGGAAGAATAACTTGAAGAGCTGGAAGAAGAAATCCTCTCAATAAGACTCTTCTGAGCAACATTCTGATTAATGCCGTTCTTCTGGTTGACATTCTTTTTTACACTATGACTATTCTGTTTAAAAGATTTTGATTTTTTGCGGAATTTACTAAAGAAATTATTACTAAACTGGAAACCGTTTTCGCTTTCAGATCCAAAAATTCCAGAATCTTCATTATTAGGTATTCCGAAACCATTCATTCCGAAACCATTTCTCATATTTTTGGTTCCAAAATAATTTCCGTTACCTAAACCATTATTTGAGCTTCTGCCAAAAAGTTTATTCGCAAAACTGCCGTTTCCAGAAGCACGTTTAATGATTTTTGATTTCTTTTTGCGCTTCTTACTATGCTTTTTTGCGTGAGGATTCTCATCATCTTTTGAATCCGAACCGCTTTGATCATCATCGCCATCATTGTTATTAGAGTGAGGAACACCCTTCATCTCAATAACATAATCGCAAAACTCATCAAATTTGCTATTTCTGTAGAGCTCACCGTTCTTTAAAACTAAGGAAGGACGAATCGTTGCACCTTGCATTGATGCATCAAGTTTTAGTTCCAACTTGCTGCTCACAGCACCAGGAATGCGTTTAAATTCGCTTTCCCCTTCCTTTTTCATCAACCAAACATAGTCTTTAACAATGGAAGTTACAGGATTCGTAGGGTCATCGATTGGATCACCAGTAGTAGCATCGGTTGCAACATGAGGGTTAAGCAATACTGTTTTCGCGTGTAAAGTATCCCCTGGCTTAAAACGCTTATAAGGAACAATCGCTTTTACTACAG
>CAMYPN010000038.1 GCA_947292085.1 uncultured Gardnerella sp.
GTGCGATTGGCAATTTCCGTTGAAAGCGCAATTTCTGCCGACAAATGAGCGCAACTGGCACAGCCGCCAATGTTATTTGCAATGCGTCTGACACATCTGCTAAGTAATTTATACGTTTTATAAAATTTTTGTGTTCAAACAAAAAGCCCGGTTGCGTTAACTTCCGGGCTTTTAGTATATTCAATTTTAGTATATTCAATTTTAGTTATTGCGTAACTTTACTTATTTTCGCTGCTATCTTCTTTAGTTTTGGTATCTTCAGATTTATTTTCTTCAGTATTACTACTTTCAGTATTATTTTCTTCAGATTTACTATCTTCAGATTCACTACTTTCGTCAGTGACAACAGCAGTAGTGTCATAAGTATCGAACTTTTCGCTCTTAAAAGTAAACTCTCCCAGCAAACCTTCGCCTTCAGCGTCTACTATTATGCGCTCTCCATCAGTTAAATCACCAAGAAGAATCTTCTCAGAAACAGCATCCTCAATATCTCTTTGGATGACTCGACGTAATGGACGAGCACCAAGAAGAGGATCGAAGCCTTTCTGAGCCAACAGATCTTTCGCTGAATCGGTAAGCTCAAGAGACATATGACGTTCAAAAAGACGATCGTTAAGAAGCTTAACGTCCATGTCAACGATCTGACGTACTTCTGGTTCTGTAAGCTGACGGAACACGATAGTGTCGTCCAAGCGATTCAGGAACTCAGGGCGGAAATGACGCTTAAGTTCAGAATTAACCTGATCTTTCATACGCTGGTATGTTGAATCGGAGTTATTTCCAAGCGTAAAGCCAGTAGTCGCAGCCTTAGCAATATCGCGCGTACCGAGATTAGTTGTCAAGATAATAATAGTGTTCTTGAAATCAACTTTTCGTCCCTGACCGTCTGTTAGATGACCGTCATCCAACACTTGCAAAAGCGTGTTGAAAATATCAGGGTGTGCTTTTTCGATTTCATCGAAAAGAACAACAGAGAATGGCTTCCTGCGGACTTTTTCAGTAAGTTCGCCGCCTTCCTCATATCCAACATATCCAGGAGGTGCACCGAAAAGTCTTGAAGCAGCATACTTTTCGGCAAACTCAGACATATCTACTCGAATCAAAGCATCATCGTCATCGAATAAGAATTGTGCCAAAGTTTTTGCAAGCTCAGTTTTACCAACGCCAGTAGGGCCGGCAAAAATAAATGAGCCGGAAGGACGTTTTGGATCTTTCAAACCAACTCGTGCACGTCTAATAGAACGAGCCAAAGCAGATACTGCCTCATCCTGGCCAACTATACGCTTATGCAGCTCAGCTTCCATACCAAGCAGCTTCTTAGATTCTGCCTGCGTGAGCTTAACAACAGGAATGCCAGTGGTATTTGATACTACAGATGCTATAACATCCTCATCAACTACCATACGTACATCGGACTCGCCTTCTCGCCAAGCCTGCTCTTTTTCTTTGCGCTCATTCTCAAGTTTTTCTTGAGATTCTCGCAAATCAGCAGCCTGTTCAAAGTCTTGATTCTTAATAGCTTCATCTTTTTGTTCAGAAACTTTAGAAATCTTGTGGTCAAGTTCTTTAAGCTCAGGTGGTTCCGTTAAACGCTTAATGCGAAGTCTAGCTCCAGCCTCATCAATAAGATCAATAGCCTTGTCTGGCAAATTACGATCTTGAATATATCGCGATGACATTTCTGCAGCAGCTTGCAATGCGCTGTCCGTAATCGTTACGTGATGATGGTTTTCGTAGCGTTCACGCAATCCCTTAAGAATTTCAATAGTTTCAGCTATTGAAGGTTCCGGTACCTGAATAGGTTGGAAACGACGCTCAAGTGCGGCATCTTTTTCAATATACTTGCGATACTCGTCTGTAGTAGTTGCGCCGATTGTTTGTAGTTCTCCACGTGCAAGCATAGGTTTTAGCATATCGGAAGCTCCGAGAGCACCATCTGCAGATCCTGCGCCCACAATAGTGTGTATTTCGTCAATGAACAGAACGATATCTCCACGTGTTTTGATTTCTTTAAGAACTTTCTTAAGACGCTCTTCGAAATCACCGCGATATCGTGAACCTGCAACCATGGAACCTAAGTCTAAAGAATAGACTTGCTTATTTTTAAGTGTTTCAGGTACGTCTCCTGCAACAATTTTTTGGGCTAATCCTTCAACTACTGCAGTTTTACCAACGCCAGGTTCTCCAATAAGTACAGGATTGTTTTTTGTTCGTCTAGAAAGAACAACCATTACTCGTTCAATTTCTCTAGAGCGACCTATAACAGGATCAAGTTTTCCTTGTTCTGCTTCTGTAGTTAAATTACGCCCAAACTGATCGAGTAACGCTGAACCTGATTGGTTACGTTTATCTTGAACTCCGCCTGCATTCGCAAGCTCTCCCTTTGAAGAATCGTCTGGAGATCCGCTGTTTCCGCGAATTAAATCTATTGTAGTGCTACGCAAGTCTCCCAAATCAACTTCCATTTTGATCAAGACTTGAGTGCCAATTCCTTCGCCTTCGCGAATAAGGCCAAGCAGTATATGCTCAGTGCCTATATAGCTGTGGCCTAACTGTAATGCTTCACGTAAGCTTAGTTCCAACACTTGCTTTGCATGTGGGGTAAAAGGAATGTGTCCGCTAGGAGATACTGTACCCTTGCCTATCATTTCTTCTATTTGCTTGCGCGTGCCATCAAGTTCAACCCCTTTTGAACTTAGTGCTTTTGCAGCAATTCCTTCGCCTTCGCGAATAAGGCCAAGCAGTATATGCTCAGTGCCAATGTAATTATGCTGAAGTGCGCGTGCTTCTTCTTGAGCTAACACAATCACACGTCGAGCACGATCAGTAAAGCGTTCAAACATAAATTGCCTTCCGTTCTTTTCTTTCGTTCCATGTTAACGAGTTGCCATGACGCGAGCACTGTATAAGTATACAGGCGAGTGTATTAATTTTCCTTCTGTGCTGAATTTGCTGTTCTGCGTCTAATAAGACGATTTTCTTTACTATCTTCAATTGCTTCTTCAATGAGCTCTACATCAGCACGTTCTTCGCGAGGTGCTTGCTCAAGAATGTCGATATGATAATCGTCATACGCTGGTGCTGACTGAATCCATAATTGTGATGGCTCCGGTGGTTCTATTTCGGAATGTTCTCCACAACCATGGTCTAATGAGACAACTCTACCATCATCTGGACTCCACATGTTTGCGCATACGCCAAACATTGATCCTAAGCTTCCTGCAAGAGGTATTAGGAATCCACAAGATGAGCATGCGTTCCCGTCTGCAACTTTTGTTGAAAGTGATTTCGGACCGTGTTGACCTGCGTACCACCGTTTTGCGGTTTGTGAGATAGCTTTTGCTGTCATGACGTGTTTACGAGATAAACGTAGTTTTGAGATTACTTCCTCAAGATCTTCGTCTTCTTCGCTATCCTTGCTATTTTTTGCAGTTTCAGCAAGTATATCTTTGCTACCTTCTGCAGTATCATCTGTCTCGTTTGCGTCTAAAGTATTGTCACTTTCAGATAGTTTAATATCCGATTCTGTTTCTGGCTTGGACTCTGACTTGGACTCTGACTCCGTTTCGCAAGTTTCTTCGGTAGAGTTTTCCTTATCTATTTTTTCACTAGATTCTTCATTCTCTACATCATCCGAGTCGCAAGGACTATCAGTATTAGTTTTATGAAGTGAATTTACAGCTCTAAAACCGTCTTCAAGTCTACTGTCATCTTCTTCTGTACCGATTGAATCCATAACAGACAAATCAGAAGGCTTTAAACGATCCTTCCAAGGTATCCATTTTGGTGGTAATAAAGAGTTCTCAGTAGGCGCAAGAGTAGACTCGTTTACAGTCCAACGCTCAGCTTCTATATCATGATACAGTGTTATAGACCACTGCCACCCTTCATAACCAGGTTTTTTGCACTCGAAACGAAAATCAGTGACATTGTCGTCAAGTTCTATCGAAGTTACAAATTCACCAACATAATCAGGGTTATCTGAAGTCTCCACAGCTATGTCGTACGATAGCTTTTTTGGATCCATCAATTCATCTGTCATAAAACTATTCCTGAAAATTAGTCTTGCACATCAAAATTATCGGCTACAGCACGCAGCAAAGTAGCAAGTTTTTTGCTTTCGCTAGTTGAAGGGTAGTGCCTGCGTCTTAAGCCGTTTCCTGCTGCATCTAATAGTTTGATAAGATCTTCTACAATAGCTGCCATGTCTTCCGCTTTAGGGCGTGTTGCCTTAACTAAGGATGGCGCTGTGTGCACAATAGTTAAACCCATAGCTTGTGGGCCGCGTCTACCTTCTATAACAGAAAACTCAACACGAGTGCCCTTGTTTAGTTTCTTTACGGTAGATGGAAGTGCTGAGGATGGAAGAAAAACATCTTTACCATCCTCACTCGTAATGAAACCAAACCCCTTCTGATCGTCGTACCAACGCACACGCCCGTTGGGCATAACACACCTCACTCATACAATATATCGCTTGTACATACACATAAACACAGAACGCTACAACACTGATTTATACACATCAACTGCAGCATAATTAGCTTTTCTGCATCAACTATTATTCCATTGTAGCGCATAACTGTTTATACGTCAGGAAAGCTTAAATTTTTATGTGTTGCTCTTATTTTTGTTCATATTTTGTTGTTGAAGCAGTATCAATAACAGTACGTATAGGTAGTATTACTGTAAGAGTAAGACCGTGCCGCGTACCTGAATTTGATTTGTTTGAATAACTGCTCATAGTGTCGTCAATATTTCTTGGCTCGTATATGGCACCAATATTCGAAGAAGTAGCGCATATAAAACCATGGTGAGCTTTTACCACAGATTGAGCAATAGCCATACCTAATCCTGTTCCACCCTTTTCTCTAGCGCGGGAAGGATCAGCAATATAGAATCTTTCAAAAATGTGTGGTAATGACTCTTCTGGAACACCTGGACCATGGTCAATTACGCGAATAATAGCGTAATTGTTATACGGTTCATCATAATCATCTTGGACAATAGTGTTTATAAAATCCTTCAACGATTCAGATGTAGATTGCATTTTAGAAAGAATTTCTGGGCTTATAGAAGCTTTTACTATTCCCATTCCTATTTCTACAGGAGAATCTACAGGAGTGTATCGGTGAATATTTCCAACAATATTCGTCATTACCTGTCGCAATCTTGCTCCATCTCCTAACAAACTTACATTAGGAAGTTTTCCAGGAGTAAAAACAATTTTTCTTTCAAAATCTTGCTCATCGTACGACAAATCGTAATCTCTAATTATTATTTCGCCCTGTTGAACAGAGCGAACTGGATCAAGAGCATGTAAGTCGTTCGCTGCATCAGAAATAATTGGAGCAATACTTACGGTTTGAGAAGTGTTAATACCGCGTCCTTCATCCAAGCGCGCTAGTGAGAGCAAATCTTCAACTAGCTCAGTCATTCGTTCGCTTGAAGCTTTAATATGCGCAATAGAGTCATCTGCTCGCTTTTGCTCATCTGGCATACCTCTCCACATGTAATACAATTCTGCATAACCGTGAATTGCTGCAAGAGGTGTTCTAAGCTCATGACTTGCATCAGAAACAAATCGTTTCATTTTCTCAGTCATTGCTTCCTGCTCATTAAATCCTCGTTCGATTCTTGTAAGCATGGAATTTAGAGAAGCTGCTAATGAGCCCACTTCCGTATTTATAGGTGCTGAAGGAACTCGCCTACTTAGGTCGCCTGAAGCAATTTTTGAAGCAGTTTTTTCTATACGTTTCAGCGGTCCTAAAGTTGATTGAATAATTAATGCTGCAAAAACAGCGCCAAGAAGAATAACTGCAATACTCACCATTACGCAGTATCTTGTGAGAGTATTAAGCGTATCTAATTGATCGTTCAGCGAAAGAGCAATATAAATATAGCCACGGATTTTCATTTTGTTGTTAACGCGTGGACCCCATGCTAAAACACTAACTCGCCACGGTGAATTAGCTATTCTAGAAGTTGTTTCATCAATTCCTTCAGTATTTCCTTTTATTTTTGCAGGAGCTGTAAAAGGTTTACGATTGAGCACTACATTATCAACTACACCGCTTTTAGGAAGAACAGGTTCTGAAACAATATTTCCCTTTAAAGGTGGTATTAATGGTGTTGCGATAATTCTGTTATTAGTGTCTCGTATTTGTAAGAAGTAATCGTTTGGTCCAATAGCTGTTCGATCTGCATCTTTACTGTGAAGCAAATCAACATTATTTTCGCAGATTAGCTGAGCTTGATCTGATAGCTGAGAGTCGGTTTTGTCAAGAAGATAGTTTCCTACCAATTGGCGAATTGACAGTGATATGCAGAATGCTGCTACAGTTAAAACAGCAATAGTACATGCGACTAGCCTAGTGCTAAGAGGAATTGCGTCAATACGAGATTTTACAGACCACTTCTTCTTAATATTTAAGTCTTCTTTTGGGTTGACTTTTACAACTAGTGACGAAGAATTTCCCTGCTGAGTTGCTTTTCCCTGTACACTAGAATTTTGCAAATTTGAGATAGAATTTTCAGTTACTCTATTCTCGCTATTGTAATTACCGCTAGAACTAGAATTAGTCTGTGCGAAATTTTTAAAACGTAACTTTTTAAAAAAATTACGTTTCAACTTAAGCACAGTATTAAATAGATTCATCTTCAAAACAGACAACCTACTGTTAGTCTTTTCTTCAGATTCACTTTTACTCTCTTTTTTATTTTTTCGAGTAAATAGTGAAGTTATAGAAGAAATTAGACGAGTTATTCCCCGCATAATTAGGCTTGACCTGCCTTTGGTTCACGAATCATGTAGCCAATTCCACGTTTTGTTTCAATTAGTGGTGCTACTTTACAAATCTCTCCATTTTCGTCTTTAATTTCTATTCCATCGACTTTGCGACGAAGATACGATATGTATGATTCTACGATTGCTGCGTCTCCGCCCCAATCGTACTGCCATACGTGGTTTAGGATTTGATTCTTAGAAAGTACTCTGCCCTCATTATCCATAAGATATTGAAGTAATTTATACTCTGTAGGACTTAACTCGATAGGTATTCCAGAACGAGTTACATCATGAGAGTCTTCATTAATCTCTAGATCAGCTACTCTAATAATATTTGTTGCTTCGAGCGGTTCGTGAGTTCTTCTGAGTATAGCGCGAATTCTAGCAACAACCTCTTCAAGACTGAAAGGCTTAGTTACATAGTCGTCTCCGCCTACAGTAAGACCCATAATTTTATCTTGAGTATCATCTCTTGCAGTTAGGAATAAAACAGGAACTGTAATACCGTTTTGACGAATTCGACGCGTTACTGTAAACCCATCAATATCTGGGAGCATAACGTCCATAACAATTAAATCTGGGCGTACGCGTTCAATAACTTCTACTGCTTCTGAACCGGAAGCTGCGGTTTCTACTTCAAAACCGGCAAAATGCAATGAGGCGACCAAAAGCTCACGAATGGAAGGTTCATCGTCGACTACCACAATAGATGCTTCAAGATTATTACTCATATTGTTTAGCATCACTTATTAAGCTGAAAGTTTCCTGAATAAATGCTGGGAAAGTGCATTAATATAAAAAATAAAAAAAATTTTTTGAAAAAAATATTTTTTAAAAGAAAACCCAGCAATACCAACCCAATAAGGCTGTATCCACAATGCCAAAAAATGTTTTTCTGTACTGAAGATTTGTTTTATATTCTTAAATATCGCAATTTATTGCCTTGGATTTTATCAGATAGTTTTAGTTTGTATGAGTATCTGATTTTATTTAGGCAGTAATTAACGCGATAAAAAAACTCTGCTTTAAAAAAATTCACGTACGTGAATGTAAAAAAACTAAAGCAGATTACTAAAACAGTGCATAAAACATATGGGGGTAAAATATGGCACAGTTTCGAGTTGATTCAGAACAAATTCAGCATGCAGCAGCTGCAGTTGGTACCTCGGTTAGTGCAATTAGAGAAGCAGTTAACGGGATGTATGCCAACCTACAGCAATTACAAAGCGTTTGGACGGGTGCTGCAGCAACGCAGTTTGCGTCGACCGCTGGGCAATGGCGTGCGGCACAACAGCAGATGGAATTGTCTTTAGAGGCAATTCAGCAGGCAATGCAACATGCTTCAGGCGTATATCTTGATGCTGAAACTCAGGCTACTTCCCTATTTGGAATGGGCTGATTAGTTTAATTACAAAAGTAAAAGTAATGGCGGCATACTCATCATGAGCGTGTCGCCATTACTTATTTTATTAGCAGTTTATTTAAACTACTTTTTATTTAGTAGCCCATGTCAGCGCCGGCCTGTGGTGCAGCAGCTGGCTTTTCAGGCTTGTTTGCAACAACAGCTTCAGTAGTCAAGAACAAACCTGCAATAGATGCAGCATTCTGTAGAGCAGAACGAGTCACCTTAACTGGGTCAGTAACACCAGCAGCCATCAAATCTTCATAAGTGTTGGTTGCAGCATTGAAGCCTTCGCCTTCTGGAAGTTCGCGCACCTTGTTAAGTACAACATCTCCAGAAACACCAGAGTTCTGAGCAATCTGCTTGATTGGAGCTTCTACAGCGCGGAACACGATTGCAGCGCCTGTAGCTTCTTCACCCTTAAGCTCTGTGATCTCAGGAGTCTTTTCAATCTTTGCAGCAGCCTGAACCAAAGCTACGCCACCGCCTGGAAGCAAACCTTCCTCGATAGCAGCCTTAGCATTACGAACTGCATCTTCGATGCGATGCTTGCGTTCCTTAGCTTCAACTTCAGTAGCAGCGCCAACCTTAATAACAGCAACGCCACCAGCGAGCTTAGCAAGACGCTCCTGAAGCTTTTCGCGATCGTAATCAGAATCAG
>CAMYPN010000039.1 GCA_947292085.1 uncultured Gardnerella sp.
TTGCTGCAAGTGGTTTGACTGGTTTTATTGCTTGGGCTGGTATTGCTGCAGCTCACTACCGCTTCCGCAAGGCATATGTGGCTCAAGGCCATTCTTTGGACGATTTAGTTTATCGTGCAAAGTGGTATCCTTTCGGACCTATTGTGGCGTTCATTTTGTGCGTCCTGGTTATTGTTGGTCAGGACTTGCACTCATTTGCAACTCTTAACTGGCAGGCTATTGGTATTACTTACATGTCTGTGCCGCTATTCTTGATTCTGTACGTTGGTTACAAGATTAAGAATCATACTAAGGTTATTCCGCTTGAAGAAGTTGATTTAGCTGGTATTAGAGCTGCTAATCGAGTAAATGTTGAATAATTAATAATATTTATATATGTAAAAAGCTCCCTGCGAAATAATTCGCCGGGAGCTTTTATTTATTAACTCTTTATGAGTTTTTAGTTTTCAGATCATGCCTTTGCGTGTTGCTTTGGTTCCGTTGGTTTTTGATCTGGATTCGTACCCGGATCCGTATTTGTATGTTTGTTAGGATCTGTAGGTTTGTTAGGATCCTTAGGTTTGTTAGGATCCTTAGTTTTGTTAGGATCCTTAGTTTTGTTAGGATCCTGTGTGATTAATGGAGTTGGATGTGGTGTATCACCAGGCTTCTCACCCTTCTTGTCGTCCGGCTTATTTTTATTGTCTTTTTGTGGTTGTGCTGGAGTTGGAGCTGGCTTTGGAGCTGGAACTGGAGCCGGAGCCGGAGCCGGGGTCGGTGCCGGCTTTGGAGCCGGCTTTGGAGCAGGCTTTGGACTTGGTTTAGGATTTCGCTTTACGTTCTTCTTAGGAGCGTTGTTAATTATAGAATTAGTTGCTTTTTGCACTTCTTGCTGAACTTTAGCATCTTTTTGTGCTTCGGCTTGTTTTGCTGCGTCAGCATTATTAGTTTCCTCAGTATTTGGTTGATTTTGAGGTGAGATCAAAGATAATGTGAGTTCACGTAAATGCTTTGCTTTTGCTGCGTACCATTCTCCTGCGGCAAGTGCTTGTGCGCCCTTAGACCCAAGTTCTTCAGGGGAGTTTGCGTTGCACGACACCTTTTCAGGCTCTTTTTCTTCAAGAAGTTTCTTTAACTCTACTGCATCAGGTTCGCTTGAATTAGCAAGTGACTGAACGTAGGAATTAGATTTCAGTGCATCCCACATTTTGCTGGATTTCATAATCTGTGAAACTTTAATCTCACACTGTCTTCTAGCAGCTTTTGTGCGATCTTGTTGCTTAATATACCAAAATACGCCTATTCCGCTTAATACTAATGCAAGTACAACAATACCTGTAATCAAAATTATTAATTGCTTTTTGTTGTTGCCTTTATTATTAGTGATTGCAGATTCTTCTTCTGCCATATTTTTCCCCTGTTCGTCAGTGATGGTTCAAGGTTTAATGGATATTTCTATGTTACGACAAACTTATCATGTTTTCTAACTTAGATGACGAAAATATTTTATAACAAAAAACCACCGCGCAAAGGCGGTGGTTGTTGGCTCCTGCGGCTGGGCTTGAACCAGCGACCATTCGATTAACAGTCGAACGCTCTGCCAACTGAGCTACGCAGGAATATTCATTTTTGTGTTCAGCTTTGTGCTGTGCACAAGACATTTATATTACACTCATTTTCGTGATATGCAAATTTTTAGCTTTTGGGCGTGTCGTATTTTGATATTTTTGTTGATTTTCTAGCGTTTATTAAGCCTGTATCCACAATCTAAATTTTTTCTATTAATAAAAATTCGTAAATGAGAAACTGTATACAAAACTGTTTTACTTAAAAATTTAGTAATAAAAGATTTCTAATTTTTGGAAAACAGAAGTAAAAAAGTGAGTTTTTATAAATAAGGGGAATTATGTTGATCATAAAAAATCATGCAGTTTTCGCGTGTGCTGCAGTCGCGTTGTTATCTTTTGCTGTGATGGTGGAATCAGTTGCATTTTTTATAGATGATAGTCAATTCGGTAAGTATAAACTTTCAGAAAGTGCTGCTTATAGTTTTCAACAAAAGCATTTATCTTACAATTCTTGTGATTATGTGCCAATTACGTATAAAAAATACGAAAAATCAGCTTCTTTTTACACGCTTACTTCTGCGACTTCTCAAGTTTTGCCAGCAATATCTTTCGATAATCCTTCTGCAGAAAGTTGCAATTCGCAAATGCAGTGGCCTGTAAAAAGAGTGAAAGTAGTTAAAGAATTTAATCCTCCTCCAAAACCGTGGATGGCAGGTCATCGTGGAGTAGATTTATCGGCATCTCAAGGCACTTTGCTTTACGCGCCGGCGGATGGAGTAATAAGTTTTTCTGGCTTTGTAGCTGGTAAATCTGTTGTAAGTATTCGTCATGGAAAATTAACTTCAACATTTGAGCCTGCAGTAACTGACTTGACTGTAGGAACTGCAGTTAGAAGAGGTCAGCTTTTTGGAAGAGTAGAAGGAGGTTCGGATCATTGTGGGAAAACTTGTGTTCAATGGGGTCTTAAAAGCGGTAAGAAAAGTTATGTTAATCCACAAGCTGTAACTAAAAAAAGACGTATTGTTTTTAAACCAATAGATTAAAGCGACTTACGGTAATACTAGTTGCAGCAATACTATTGGCAGTAGCGAGTGGCAGCGAGTAGAAGTAGCTAAATATAAAAATATTCTACTTTTCTAATCAATATAGTAATAATTTTTTGAAACTGTGAAGTTGTACAAAGTTTATTGCAAAAGATTGTGATATAAACGTAGCGAAACGCTACTTAAAACGCGTATAGTGAAAGTTGTGCCGAGTTTTTAATATCTTGGCAATAACGGTTTCGTAAAAAGGAGCGCTTGCATGCAGGAGTATACTCGTCCTCTTGATGAAGTAATTGACTATGATGCCAATATTTTTTCACTTCTCGATGAGCGTGCGAATCGCACTCCTCAAGATTCGCTTGTGGAGTATGTAAACGAGAAGGGTAATTGGGATTCCTACACTGCGCAAGAGTTTAGAGACCTTGTTATTTCTGTAGCAAAAGGCTTTATAGCTAGGGGAGTTATGCCAGGAGATAGTGTGTCTATTATTTCTCACACTTCTTGGCAATGGACTGTGCTCGACTTAGCGATTATGTCGATTGGTGCTTTAACAGTTCCTGTTTATGAAACTAATTCAGCAACTCAAATGAAAACTATTTTCTGCGACTCTAATGTTGGAACAGTGTTCGTAGAAACTCCAGATTTGCGCGCTACTGTAGATACAGTTAAAGATGAATGTCCAACATTGCGTGACGTTTATGTTATTACGCAAGGCGCTCTTGATGCTTTTATTGAATTTGGAAAGTCAGTAACAGATGCTGAATTCTATGAGAGAGAGCACGCAATTCACGGTGATGATTTAGCAACTATCGTCTACACTTCTGGGTCTACCGGAGAGCCTAAAGGTATTGAACTTTCCCACGGAAATTTTGTGTTTATAGCAAAATCTGGAATTATTTCCATGCCAGATATTGCTATGAGAGAAAACGCAAGATTACTTCTTTTCCTACCTCTTGCGCATGTTTTTGCTAGATTCATGCAGTTCTTCTGTTTTGCTGGTAATGTAACGCTTGGTTTGACAAGCAATTTGAAAACAATTCTTAGCGATTTTCAAACTTTTAAACCAACATTTATTCTTGCTGTTCCTCGTATTTTTGAGAAAATTTACAATGCTGCTTCTCAAAAAGCGGGTAAGGGTTTGAAAGGTTTTATTTTCGCTCGTTCTGTTAAGGTTGCGCGAGAATGGTCAAAAGCTCAGCAGTCTGGTGGCATGATTTCGCCAATGCTTGCTATTAGCCATGCTTTCTACAAGAAGCTTGTTTACAATTCTCTTATGCATGTTTTTGGCGGTTCTGTAGAATATGCTGTCTCTGGTGGTGCTCCTTTAGATTTGTCGATTGCGCACTTCTTTAATGGCGTAGGTTTGCCTCTTCTTGAAGGTTACGGCATGACTGAAACTTGCGCTCCGTCTATGGTGAATCCTACTAAAGGATACAAGATTGGCACAGTTGGTTTGCCTGTTCAAGGTGTTTCTGTTGCTATAGACGATGAGGGTGAGCTTTGTATTAAAAGCCCTGCTGTGTGTAAAGGCTACCATAATCATCCTGAGATTACTGAAAAGCAAATCGTAAACGGCTGGCTGCATACTGGAGATTACGGTTCCCTTGATGATGACGGTTTTGTGCGCATTACTGGTCGTAAAAAAGATCTTATTATTACAGCAGGAGGTAAGAATCTTTCACCAAGCATACTCGAAGCTTCTATGATGACTTCTCCTGTAATATCTCAGTGCGTTGTTATAGGAGATAGGAAGCCGTTTATTGCTGCAATTATTGCCTTAGACTTGCATGATATTAACTCTTGGCTTATAGCTCAAGGTGCGCGTCCTGTGCGCTCGCTTGAAGAAGCTTCTAAGAATTCTATTGTTCGTGCGGAAGTTGAAAGGGCTGTTACTAAAGCCAATTCACTTGTGTCTAGAGCCGAATCTATTCGTAAATTTGAGATTGTTCCTGACGAATTTACTCAAGATAATGGTCTTATTACGCCTAGTATGAAGGCGCGTAGGCAAAATGTTGTTGAGCGTTATCATGATCTTATTGAGCATGTTATTTACGCTCCTAGAAAGCGCAAATAATTAAATAAATATTAATAAGTATTTGAAAGTAATTTAAGTAAGTTAATTAATTTAAGTAATTTAAACGTAGAACTAAAAATTAAGCTTCTTAACATTAAGCTAAATATTATGCTTAGCGTTAAGAAGCTTAAATTTATTTATTTAGTTTATTTATTTAGTTTAATTACTTTTTATAGACCAGCGTCTGCCATTGATATGAAACCAGGGTCTATAAGCAGAGCCTTCAAATTAGTTGCGCTAACTGCCATAATCGGCTCAACAATTGTAGGAATTTTCTTGCCCTTTGTAGTGTTCGAAGGAGTATCGATTGTTTTTATACTAGAGCTTAATTTGCGAGTTTTATTCAACGATGCGCAAGTAGTTGCAATATCTTTAGCAATTGATTGATAATCTTCTATAGTTGTCATCCACTGCTTTCCGTTTACAATATTTGGCATAGTTTCCTTATAAGCTCCGTAACCAGTCATAACAGGCCAGCGTTTTGCTTGTTCTGGATCATTCTGTTGATGCACACTACTTTTTTCGTCACTATTTTGTGACTTTTCAGAATTGTTTGCATCTTTTTTAGGAGCTGGAACTGGACGTTTTACTATATCTTTTTTACCAATAAAGTTGCCGATTACATCTGGAAGCGTTATTGAAGGATTAATATCTGCAGCGCTTCCCTGATATCCTAAGTTCTCCAAAGCTGAAGTAGCTTGCATTGCTACTTGATCGTTAAGAGTAATTAATCCATCAATATGCTTAGGTAAATTATTAGAGTTACGAGCGTGATTCTTAAGACGTTTTGTAAGCTCATCTTTTACTGCGTTAGGATTATCAGCGTCGAAAGCTACTTTAGCCCAATCTTCTTCTTCTGTTTGAGAATCTAAATATCCTGAAGGTGAAAGAAGAGTTCCAGAAGCAAAATAAGGTCTTAATACCTTCCAAATTCCTTTGAATGCTTCTTTTGCAAACTCATCGTTAAAATCATTATTAGACGAGTAATCGTCATCATCATAATCACTATTGCTTGTATCACTGTTTTTATTAGAAGAATTATTAGGCTTATGGCGATTATGGCAAGGGAGCAAAACTTCTATGTACTTAGGATCGTCTGAAGTTGCTCTATCTAAAGCAAGTTTTTGTACTAAAGTTTTTGCCTGAAGTTCACCAATTCTGCTAGCAGTAGATAAGTTAAAAATAACATCTGGGTCGAAACCATTAATTGATTTCGATAGCATAACAACATGCATTCCAGATTCGCGAGCTAGACGCAATGCTGAAGCAAAACGCGTTTCCGCAGTAGTTTCTTTAGAATTATTGTTATAAGAATTATCCTCTGCTTCCGGACGCGTTGCGAAGTCGCCGTAATCGTTGCTTCCTTTTTTATTAGTCCAAGGAGCCACGAGTAAAGTAGTGTGTGAAATTTTCTTTTTTATATCTTGTAAAGTTTTACTAGAGTTTTTATCCGACTGTTTCTTTTGAAGAGGAGCAATCTGGTTTACTACATAATCTTGTATTGCTTGACTTTGCTCCGAAAGACTTGAGGAAGATTTTTGAGTAATAGTATTATCTTGGAAACCCTTTGATTTTAAGGATTTTATTATTTCTGGAACTAGTATATTCCACGTACTTAATGGTGTTTTTCTAGTTAAATCGATACCGTCATCTGGAGTAAAAATAGCAACAGTTCCTATGCTCATTTGAGCTTTTGATGGTGAAGATGATTGAGATGTGCCTGAACATCCACTCATAAGTATCAGTATGCTACTTGCGGCTGCGCATGCAGTAAATAGTTTGTTTTTTGCACGCTTGCACAAACGAATCATAGTAGTGACCTCTCGTTTCGTGGTCTATCTGTTGCTTTTAGTATGTGTTCTACTCGTAACTATCTTTTAACATTGTATATAGTTGTGTGCTAAATACTTAAGTTACGTTTTTAATAAGATAAATTTTAGTAATCTAAATTATTAAATTATCTTAGAAGACTTTCGCACATGTTACGGTATTCGCTCACATAACCTCCGCCAAAGAATACGCAATGTCCTGCAATAGGGTAGAGCTGCCATAAAGTTAGACGATCTTCAAAACCGGATTTTAGCGGGTGTACAGACTGATATCCGTCAATAATCTGGCTGTAGTAGCTTATGCCAAATAGTTGAAGCATTGCTAAATCTTCTTCACGGTGTCCGCCGTGCGCTGCAGGATCAATTAGCACCGCTTCAGTGTGATCTCCGTCATCACTTTTAGTCCATAATACGTTTCCGCTCCATAAGTCTCCGTGAACTCGCGCAGGCTTATCTTCTGCGGCCTTTCCTAACAAATCAGGAAGTGCTGCAATAACGTGGTTTGTGAGAGCTAAATCGTTTTTAGTAAGTTCTCCACGAGCTATACCAAGTTCTACCATTGGGCGCAATCGTCCCTCTGAAAGGTAATCGATAACGTTATTCCATGTGCCGGTTGGCATTTCAACAGGGTCACTTAAAGGACCAAAATAGCATGTGCCATCGTAGTCAGCTGGAGCTTCTCCAAAATATTTTGCTCCGTAATCGTGCATATGAGCGAGTGCTGCACCAAATTCAAAAGCTGCTAATGGTGTTGGTGAAGTTGTGCTAATTTTTTCAATATTTAAATAATCTTTACCCCAGTCGAAAACTTTTACTACTCTAGGCCCACCGTATTTTCTAGCTTCGCTCATCCATTGCAAGCCTTTTCCTTCACACTCGAAAAAACGGTTAGGTGCGTATGATCTACTTTTTTTATACACGTTATTATTCATAGCAGCCTTCTTAGCGTAGTAGAATGTGCGTCTTATGCGTTAAATATTTAATAAAATATTTCACGAATAAGCTAGATTACTTCTAATCTCACCATTTTACTGAAGTATTAGCACAATCAGATACGTTGTGTTTAAGCGTGTGACAGAATGTTTTTTACAAACTGATATCCAAAAAGTAATCCTGCTAAAAATAGTGCGGCACCTAAACCGGTGTAGAACACTGCAATAAAGCGTTCTGGAGCTACATTAGTTGCGCGTAAAGCGATTCCGCCAGTCATCATAAAAGCCATGATTATGAAAGATTTTATGTCAAAGAATTTGAGGAAGAACTGTTTTTCTTTACCATAGCTGTTAATTCTTTTAGTATGTTTTTTAACAAGTTTGCCAAAAATAAAGAATTGGAATATGAGGAAAACAAGCAGAGACAAAGCGTAGTTTACAGGTTGTAAGTATTTTTGGTATACAGACAAACCAATATTAAGAATATTAAAACCTGCAGCGCCCCAAACTAAGAAAGCAATTAATAGTAGAGTATTTTTTGATACTTTCAATTCCTAACCTCTTCAATATTTATAGTTTTGCTGAATTTTATCTAATTTTCTAATCTTTTCTTACTAAAAAACTTTATTTCCTATTGTAGTGTTTTGTTTTTAAAAATAAGCGCAATAGTCCAATTTTGTGCACGTAATAGGAAAACTTACGTTAAAAGCGGATATTTACTTAATAAAATCTATATAAAACTTGTAAAAAGTGTTGCGTAATGACGATGTGAGACGCTATAGTCCTAGGGTATGAACGACAACGATCAACAGTATGCAACAGCTGACAATAAAGCTACTATTGCTGAGCCAGCTTTTCGTTACAACGCGCAGCTCGCACAAGATATTGAGCAGCGCTGGCAAAAAACCTGGGACGAGCAGGGCACGTTCTGGGCTGCTAATGTTAAGGGCGATTTGAAGGATGGCGAAGGCAGGAATGCTGACGGTCGTCCTTCTTTCTTTGCAATGGATATGTTCCCTTATCCTTCTGGCAAGGGCTTGCACGTTGGACATCCTCTTGGATATTTGGCAACGGATGTTGTAAGCCGCTACCATCGCATGAAGGGCGAGAATGTTCTTCACGCAATGGGCTACGATGCTTTTGGACTTCCTGCAGAACAGTATGCTGTTCAAACTGGTCAGCATCCTCGTATAACTACTGAGGCAAATATTGCTAACATGCGCAGGCAGTTGCACCGCATGGGCTTGAGTTTTGATGATCGTAGATCTTTTGCGACGATTGATACGAATTATGTGCGTTGGACTCAATGGATTTTCTCAAAGCTTTATGATGCTTGGTACGACCCTGATTTTGTGAGAAAAGATGGCGGTAAAGGTTCTGCTCGACCAATTTGCGAGCTTGTTGATGAGTTTAAGAGTGCTAA
>CAMYPN010000040.1 GCA_947292085.1 uncultured Gardnerella sp.
GACTAATATACTCACCAAATCAAGCGAAAACTAGAAACTAAAAAATAGCCTGCTGATTTGCAACACTTTGCGATTTCAGCAGGTTATTTTGTATTTAACATGGACAAATTTTAGCGAGGACGAGTTATGGCGACTTCGCGAGCGCGATCTGCTAATTCGTTTAGTTTCGCAAGCTCTGCACGCTGAGAGTTAGTTTGCTTTGGTGCAAATTCGCCGTAACGATTTTGCGCAGCAGTACGAATTAAAAAGTCAGCCAAACGCGGATTTTTCGGCAAAACTGATCCGTGCATATAAGTGCCGATAACATTGTATTTGCGAGCGCCTTCAGTGTGATCCTCGCCATTATTTCCGCAATTTTCGCTGTCAACAGAGCCGAGTGGCTGAGTATCACCCTCCAAGCTTGTGCGCCCAGAATGGTTCTCGTAGCCCACAATATCGCCAAAATCGTCGCTATGCTCCACAAGATTTCCAATCATGCGTACGTCTTGACCAACAGTATGCTCGCCAAGTATGCCAATACCTTTAAGTTTTTGACCCTCAATGGTTTCGAAATACTCTCCAAAAAGCTGGTAAAGACCGCAAATCATAAGCATTGGAACGCCATCTTTTGCAAGCTCACGAATAGAATCCGCGCGCGCAAATAAATCTTCAGTAACTCTACTTTGACCATGATCTTGACCGCCACCGCCAAGAATCATATCCACGCGCTTGGGCCAAGCATCACCAACGTTGTACTCGTGGAGCACGGGCTTGTAACCGTATAATTCCGCTCGACGCATAACAGTAAGCACATTGCCATAGTCGCCGTAAATATTCATGTCTTTCGGGTACAGCGAAACTATATTCAAAACTCGATTTTTAGTTTCGTTCTTATCGCTAATAGCACTCATAGCAACTACTTTCCGATTAGTTTCCGATTACTTTCCGACTCCAACGTCTTTGACTTTTGCAAGCTGTGCTAACTTAGCTCGCACACGAAGCATAGCAGTATACGTGCAGTATATTCGTTTAGCGCGTTTAGCTCCACCTGAAAAATCGCCTTCAACGAATAAACGAACATCTTCTTCTAAATCAGTCCCAACATTCTTTGCTGAAACCTTATCGTATTCCAATCTTAACGCCATATCCCATGCGCGAGTGCCAGAAACACAATCTACTCCAGTTTTACTTAAGCAAGTAAAATCAACATCCCACAGCCAGCTCATGTCTCTTCCGTCTGCGTATTCGTCACAGATCGCGATCATTGTGTCATGATTTTCAGGCTGGTCTGAAGCGAGTGCAAGTCTAAAGCCAATAGGATTTTTAACTAAAACCAACTCGACTGGAGAGCCTGAAACTTCAATTATTTCGCCTCTGCCAAAAGCAGGCGTTACTTTTTCTAGTGCTTCAACAATATTGTCATCGTTGAAAGTTTCTGCTTTACCTGTAACTTCAGCCAAAATTGCGCGAACTACAGTTGCGGCTGCGGCCGCGTTGAAAATATTGTAAGCTCCGTCAAGTTTCATAACGGCAGTTTTTCTTTTGCCTGAAAGTATGAAATCAGCTTTATGATTTTCTATTTTCGCCAAAACCACATCTGCTTCAGGAAGCTTGCGTGAAAATGAAGTATTTTTATTTTCGATCTTATTAGAATTACTGTGCAAATCATCGTCCGTTGGGAACATGCTTCTAACGTCGTCACCTAAGCCGAAATATTTTACTTTACAGGACGGCAAAATGTCTTCAGAAAGTGCAGAAATTCGCGGATCTTCACGATTTAGTACTAGCACTTTCTCGGTTTCTCTAGAAACGTTACTTAACAATTTTGCAGTAGTATCTATTTCTCCAAAACGGTCTAGTTGATCTCTCATAACATTTAACAAAACCGCATATTTAGGTTTAATTTGTCGCACAAAATGTACTGCGTAGGCTTCATCAAGCTCTAGGACTGCAATATCCGCATTTAGTTTTGTGCTTACTGCGCTCATCTCTTGTACAAGTGACGCAACTACGCCACGAGTAAAGTTCGATCCAGTAGGATTTGTGAACACTCGCAAGCCTGCGTCTCTAAGCATAGTTGTTATCATGCGCGTAGTGGTTGTTTTACCGTTCGTTCCGGAAACAAGCACAACGCCGTATGGTAGTTTTCCTAAAGTTCTTGCCAAAAAACCTGGGTCTAGTTTTTCTACTACTTTTCCTGGGAGCGCGCTTCCGCCGTGTTTCAATGCTCTTGACACTGCGCGTACAAGTTTTCCTACTCCCGGCATAAAGCAGCTAAACCAACGTTTCCTGATTTTTTCTCGCGCGTCACTATGATTCAATACGTTTTCTGAATCATCTGTACCTTCAGCGAGCGCAGTCATTGAGCGCGATTTCTTAAAATTATTTTTCACGCCCGCATCACACTCCTTGTTGCTGCATCTCTTGAGGCATATCTTTAAATTTAGATGTAGCACCCAGGAACGCTAGTTTAAACGTGTCTGTAGGGCCGTTGCGATGTTTTGCCATAATAATATCGGCTTCGCCTGGCCTGTCTTCTTTATTATAAAAATCAGGACGATGCACAAGAAACACAACGTCAGCATCCTGTTCGATAGATCCAGATTCGCGCAAATCTGAAAGCTGCGGCTTCTTATCATTGCGCATTTCAGGACCACGATTAAGCTGGCTTAAAGCTACTACCGGCACTTCAAGTTCTTTAGCAAGAAGTTTTAGTGCTCGCGAAAATTCTGAAACCTCTTGCTGACGGCTTTCAACGCGTTTTCCGGAGCTCATAAGCTGCAAGTAGTCTATAACAACAAGTTTCAAATCGTTAGTTTGCTTTAAACGGCGGCATTTTGCGCGAATTTCCATCAAACTCATATTTGGACTGTCGTCTATAAAAAGCGGAGCGTTTTGCATTTTAGTCCAGAAATTATTAAGTGTATTCCAACGATCCGGAGTAATATCTTCTGCTCTTCGCATTGCAGCAAGTGGAATATTAGTTTCTGCAGAAATAATTCTTTGCGCTAGCTCAACTTTGCTCATTTCTAGAGAAAAAACTATTGCTGTCATTTGATGATGCAAGGCTGCGGATCTTGCGAAATCAATACCCAACGTTGATTTACCCATTGCAGGACGTCCTGCAACAACTATCATCTGTCCTGGCTGTAAGCCTTGTGTAACGTCGTCTATATCCCTGAAACCAGTTGGAACGCCTTGCTCTAGCTCATGATTTTGCAGTTTATCTAATTGATCTAAAGCATTTTGCAAAACGGGACCTATAGCTACGTAATCTTGACGTACTTTACCAGCACTCATCTCATATACTTCAGATTGCGCAAGATTGACAATATCTTCAGCTTGAGCGCCTGTAGCAGAATAGCCCATTTGCGCAATCTTCGTTCCTGCTGCAATAACGTTACGAAGAATAGCATTTTGATGAACAATATCTGCGTAGTACATTGCGTTTGCTGCAGTCGGTACAGACGCTACAAGACTGTGTAAGTAATCGGCTCCACCGACTTTATCTAAATTGCCGGCTTTCATTAGTTCGTTAGCTACGAGTACAACGTCAACAGGCTGTGAGCCGGAAAACAATGTAAGAATTGCGTCATAAATAGTTTGATTCTGCGGCTGATAGAAATCAGCAGTTTCAAGCACTTGTGAGACTTCGCCTATAGCATCTTTGCTCATAAGCATTCCGCCCAAAACCGCCATTTCTGCATCAGCATCGTGCGGAGGTATACGATCAAATAATGTTGTTCCTACGCCACCTTCAGAACTATTCATGTTAGGCGTATTTGTGCCGTACGCTGTCTTTGAACTGTAAGTAGTGTTGCTACTTGCTGCCCCATTGAGTCTTGCGTTCCTGGGCGACGACTGCCACATATCATTATCTGTCATAAAAACGAGTATAAACGTTTGAGTGAATTATATGTTCGAAGCAGCATCTTTTATTTGTTACTTTGCTGAATACTATTTTCAATGGTTTACTAGCAAATTTATACAATGTTTAAAATGATCCGCAACATTATAATTTTCCTAATATTATTTGCGAAAAAATTAATTTGCTCTAACACATATTCTTAATAAATGCAAACTGCGTATTTAATTTGGAAAAGTTATCCGCAGGATATCCACAGTATTATCCCCAATATGTGGATAATTTCATGGGATATGCACAAAGACACGCCTAAAATGTGGATAACTCAGCTTTTTATCCACATCGTAAACTTCGTGCGTGTCACTTTTGCGTAATTTAGTAAAATTATTGCCAAAATATGAAATTTGGTACAAAAAAGCCGTACGCTTTATAAGGCGCACGGCTATTATTTTTTATTGCTATTTTCTATTATTTTGAGGCTTAGTAGGTTTCTTCTTATACGTTTTTGATGCCTTTTCATCAGTTTTTGCTTTTTTATTAGATTCAGGCTCTGTCTGGCGGTCAGCATCTGAATCTGTTTCTGTATCCGTGTCGGGTTCAGCTTCAGTCTTGACTTCAGTTTCAGCTTCTGTTTCAGGCTCTGTTTCTGTTTCGGGCTCAGTTTCAGCTTCTGTTTCAGACTCAGTCTTGACTTCAGGCTCGCTATGCTCTACTTCTTCGCTATCCTCAACTTGGGCTTCAGACTGCTCCTCATACATTTCGGAACGTTCCAATGTTGCATCAGGCTCTTCAGAAGTCTGAATAGTGGATTCTTTTGCATCAGAAGCAGTATCTGCTACAGAAACAGTAACAGGAGTTAACACAGCCATTTGCGTAGAACCAGCCTCAGTATCAGCAACTTCAACCACAGCGCCGGTAACGCCTCCAGAGCGAGACTGAGCAATACTTGAGAAATCATAAGCGCGCTCACCCTGATCTACCAAGTCAACGCCCTTACGCTCTTTAGCCTCAGAAATACGCCAACCAAAAAGCTTTTCTAACGCAAACGCAATCACAGAAGTAAGAACGCCAGCATAAAGCACGCTAATAGCTACTAGACAAAGCTGTGCAAGAAGTTGATGCCAATCTCCTGTAGATAAAACGCCATTACGAGCGCCAAACAAGCCGACAGCAATAAGACCAATAAATGCTGCAACACCATTAACACTCACAATGTGCAAAGTATCATCGTATCGAGTAAAAGTGCGAGATTTCGAAATCAGCGAAGTAACAATGCCCACGATCACGCCAAGCATTATTGACCAAATTGGTGCTATAACGTCAGCAGTAGCAGAGCTAGCTGCCAAACCAGCCATAACTCCAGATGCAGCACCTAAAGCACTAAAGCAGCCTGAACGCAGCCTCTCAGTCACGCCCCACGTGAGCATAGAAGAAGAAGCAGTAATTGTAGAACTCACCCATGCGTAACCTGCTACTCCGGAAATTCCAGAAGAAGAACCAATAATAAGTCCAATCCAGCCAAACCAAATAAGGAAAATACCAAACATAACAAAAGGAACATTATGAGGCTGCCTTACAGAAGTCTCAATAACAGAAGCTTTAGAAACTTTAGTTTCAGGATAAGTAACATCTTGTTCGCCAGCATTAACAGATTGCAATCTAGCTACATCAGACCATAATGCTTTAGATAAACGTCCCTTTGAACCATTTGCGCGATTTTGATTATTAGATTTTCCATTTTTGCCAGCTTTCGTAAGCTTTGCAACATTAGTCACATGTGCAAAAGATACAGAAGACTGCAAAACTGCGGTTTTAGTGCGCAAAACAAAACGTTTAAGTGGGAAGTGAGCGTGGCCGCCAATAATCATAACAATTGCTAAAGCAGAAACTGCTGAAGAAATTTGTAGAACTGAAGCTCCCGCAAAATCATGAACTTGCATACCAAATGCTTGAGAAATTGCGCCATTTGGAGAAAGAAGTCCTCCACCAAACACCATGTGAGCTAAAGGAGCAAAAACAAAAGTAACCCACAACGCTACGAAAATAAGCCAAATAGCGTATCGTACACGTCCTGCTAAAGCTCCTGTAATAAGAGACACGGCTACAACAGCACATGCAAGGTGGAATACTGCTTGAATACCGCCAGTTAAACCTAAATTGCCATTTACTGACGTAAACACTCCATTATCAGAAACCATAGAGTCTTTAAATAGTAGACCTTTCATAGGGTCGCCGACGACTCCGCCAAGACTATCCTTACCAGCAAAAGCAAGAGACCATCCCCACATAGTCCACACCAATGTTGTTACAGCAATAGCGCCTGCAGAAAGCATCATCATGTTTACCATAGAAGTAGCGCGCTCGCGCCCACCGTAAAACAGTGCAATACCAGGCGTAATAATAAACACCAATGCGCTGGCAAACAATAATGCCCATTGCGGATCCATCGCAGTCATATATCACCTCAACATTTTCACTAGTAGCAAACGCATTCGTTGCGTTCACAATATGTATTGTAACTACAAACCCTACCGTTAGATTTTAGAATACTTACAGCTTATAAGCATAATTGCAATCTAAAGCAGTAAAGAGTCTAACGAAACTAGCGCTCGCTTTTAATAAATCAATCTATTATGCCATCAACAAAACTTTCAGGATCAAATGGAGCAAGATCATCTGGTCCTTCTCCAAGACCCACCAATTTTACAGGCACTCCGAGTTCGCGCTGAACGGCTATTACAATACCGCCTCTTGCTGAGCCATCAAGTTTAGTAAGTACAACTCCGGTGATTCCGATTGCTTCTGCAAATACTTTTGCCTGAGTCATACCATTTTGTCCGGTAGTAGCGTCTAACACTAGAAGAACTTCATCAACTGGCATAGTTTTTTCTACGACTCTGCGAATTTTACCAAGCTCGTCCATAAGATTAGCCTTATTTTGCAATCTTCCAGCAGTATCTACAATAAGTATGTCTGTGTTGGATTCTTTTGCTTTATCGGCTGCAATAAACGCTACAGAAGCGGGATCTGCACCATCTTTTTCAGCGCGAATAACTGGTACATTAACTTCTCCAGCCCACGTTTCAAGCTGATCTGCAGCAGCAGCGCGGAAAGTATCTGCTGCAGCGAACATTACAGAACGATTTTGAGCAACAAAAAGACGAGCCAGCTTACCAGCGGTAGTAGTTTTGCCAGTACCGTTTACTCCGACCATCATTAAAACTCCTGGATGATGGGCTTCCGGCTTATCTGCGTTCAAGCGTCGATCAGTGTTTTTGCCTACCAGATCCAAAAGCTTTGTGCGTAAGGCTTCGTGAATATCCTCAATTTGTGAAGTGCCTGCAATTCTTGCATCTTTTTGCAAGGATTGCACGAGTTCTTCACTTGCTTTTGTGCCAACATCAGCCATTAGTAAAGTATCTTCTACGTCTTCCCAGTCTGATTCTGAAAGATTATCTTTACTTAAGATTTTGAATAGTGCGCGACCAAAAGGATTTGCGCTATTAGATAGGCGTTCTCGTAGACGTTTTATACGAGACGTGGCACTTTCTGGAATTTTTACAGTAGAATTATTTGACTCAAGCTTAGGCTTTTGCTCTAACTTAGGTTCAGCTTCAGAAGATACTACTTCTTCGCTATCTTCTACTTTTTTGCTTACTTCGTTTTCTTTATTCTTTTTATTGCGTTTGGAAAAGAATTTAAAATAAGCAACGCATATAAAGCAAACTGCTACAACAATTACAGCCGCGCACAGCCATGCGGAATAATTTTCTGCACTAAAAAGTCCAGCTAAACTAAACATATCAAACATATATTAAGCATATGAGACTCAAAGTACAGAGACAATATAATTAAGCTGTTTTTATTAGTTTTTTATAATTTTGCTTGCAGATTATCAATTTGATTACTATATAAAAAATCGGGTTATTGCTGCTTTTCCGTACGTAACTTTCTTGATTAGATAACTATTTTATTGATATCGTCATAGTAGAAAATTTATTAGCACATTACTTAGTGCATAAAAATAAAGGGGAATTATGAATTCTGATACTGAGCTAGAAAAAAGTGCAAATATTCACGTATATGGAGCC
The DNA here is from genome assembly GCA_947292085.1 of uncultured Gardnerella sp. Taxonomy (GTDB): domain Bacteria; phylum Actinomycetota; class Actinomycetes; order Actinomycetales; family Bifidobacteriaceae; genus Bifidobacterium. The sequence continues at coordinate 7,936 of CAMYPN010000040.1, forward strand.
GACTGGTGTGGAGATTGCAGGCGAGCTAAAGCTGCGTTAAATCAGTACGGTGTACCATTCGTATGGCACGACATAGAATCTGAAGAGGATGCTAAGGAAAAAGCGATCGAAATTAGTGGGCAAAAGCATATTCCTGTGGTGACTTTCAGCGATAACTCGTTTATGGTTGAGCCTTCAGCTGTACAAATTAAAGTTAAGCTTCAGTCATTAGGTGAGCTTAAATAATGTATATAACACGCCAATATTGTAAATAATTTATTTCGTCTCTTAAATGTAGTACACTTATTCACTGTTGCCCCTTTAGCTCAATTGGCAGAGCAGAGTCCTTTTAAGTCTTGGGTTGTGGGTTCGAGTCCCACAGGGGGCACTTTTTTGTATCTTAATCGCGTAGCCAAGAGCGTATAAGTCTGTTTATTATACGCTCATGGCTTGTGGCTTAATTAATTCAAATAATCAGTTAAACCAGATATCTTAGTTGATTCAATCATCAGTCGATGATAGATTGATGGATTGATTCATTTAAATCATCTATAAGTTTGTCAGCATCATCGTAGCTTGCTTCACCTTGTGCTATTGTTCTTGCGAAATTTTTCATAGGATACCAGAATCTCCACATTTCACTTATTGTTGGCTGAAGAATAGAAGTGTGTGCTATAACTTGCATTTCTGCTTCGCCTGCAGGGTCAGCTTTACTCACAAATTTACTAAGTCTTTTATCTGATGGTACTGTACCTGTTTGTTCAAAAGATACTTTTTGAGAGTTTTTTGACCCAAGAAATGTTGCAAATTTAGCGGCAACTTCTTTATAAGCAGAGTTAGGATTGAA
>CAMYPN010000041.1 GCA_947292085.1 uncultured Gardnerella sp.
GAGTTTTTTGCTAAAGCTCAATCGTGGAGAGAATATAAATACCAGCAGCGCAACTCGTGTAAAACGAATATGCAACAAAGTGATGCTGCAAATAAAAACGATGCTGCTAATAGCAGATTGTGGAAGTATGATTCCAGAAGTAATTGGCAGGAAGATTTGCTGGATTCAGCGCGCTTAGGAGAATCTATTGTTGAAATCTCAGGATTTGATAATTGCAAATCTGATAAGTCGTTACGAAATCTGCAGCTTGTATTAACTTCAAATAATCTGCTTAGTAACGTGTAATCTACACTCGAAGTGGCTTTTGGAATTTGCGCTCTGGAATTGGTTTTAATCGTGCAATAGTTTTTGCATCTATGAACATTTCTTGAGCTGCTCTAGTTCCGTTTGCTGCTGGGTCTCGCAGTAGATGAAGAGTTATTCCATCCCACTCAAGTACGTGACCAATAGCGTCATGATATTCGATTTTTTGCGCATGCGTGTGAGTATCTTCTATAATTTTATACGTTCTTACCACAATGCGCGCGCCTGCTGGAATTTGCTGCGGTAATGTAAGTGAATTTGGTGTACTTGTGTTCATAACATGCTCCTTGTTGTATTATGCATGTGACTGACGCGTATGGCAAACGTTTTGTTTTAAAGCGTTTATTGGATGGGAAGTCTATGAGTAATAGTGACGATAGTGCTAGTAGATCTAGTAGTGAATCTTCTGCTAGAGGCTTGGTTTGTCCTTCTAAATATGCGCGTTTAGTGGATGATTATATTGAGTATGTGCGTGCAAACAAGGGTTTGGGGGAGCGCACTCAGCGCGCTTATAGAACTGATATAACCTTATTTATGCTTTGGTGTGAGCAGAAGGGTTTTGGTGATATTTCTGATATCACTGTTGACGATTTGCGTCTTTGGATGGCAGATTCTTCTCGCGGACGCGCTCGTTCTAGCTTAGTTCGTGAAGTGGTTTCTGTACGAGGATTTTTTGCTTGGGCTGAGCATGTTGGTAGGATTTCTTCAAATCCTGCGGAAATATTGATGACTCCGAAAATTTCAAATAAACTTCCTACTGTTTTAGATGAGTCTCAGGCAGCTAAATTACTTGATTATGCTGATAGTTGCGCTTGTTCAGATTCTTCTGTAGATAGTTCTTCTGTAGATAGTTCTGTAGATTCTGTTAAGTCTGCTACTTTTTTGCGTAACGCTGCGATTCTTGAGCTTTTATACGCTACCGGTATTCGAGTTGGTGAACTTACTGGTTTGAATACTTGCGATATTAATTTTTCTGAACGAATGATAAAAGTTACTGGTAAAGGTAATAAGCAACGCGTTGTGCCATTTGGTCTTCCTGCTTTTCGGGCTGTAGAAAAATGGCTAAAGCATGGTAGAAAAGTGCTTGTAAAAAGTGATGAAGAAACTGCTTTATTTGTGGGCGCTAGGGGCAAGCGTATTGATCAGCGCATAGTTAGGGAGATTGTTCATTGTGCTGCATATAGCGCGAATGTGCCTGATATTGCTCCTCACGCTTTGCGTCACAGTGCTGCTACGCATATGCTTAACGGCGGTGCTGATTTAAGAGAAGTTCAAGAAATGCTTGGACATTCGTCGCTAAATACTACGCAAAGATATACGCATGTTTCGATTGAAACTTTGAAAAATTCGTATGCTAAAGCTTTTCCTAGAGCAGAATAGTGTATTAGTGCTTTTTGTTAGTGCTTTATGCAGTAACTTTGCTTTTGTTAACAATTAGTTTGTAACATAAAAAGTTTGTAATTTTGATAAAATTTTATTATTTAATTTTGTTTTTTGGAAAATTTTTAAGAAGAGTACAAATTTGCGCGTTTATATTTACTGTCGCGTTTATCAATATGGTATTTTTCTAACTATAATCCGTTATTGAATCGTATACATAAATTTACATTTGCGTAATATTTTATAAAACTGTAAAAAGTAGAAAAAATACATCAAATATTGCGATTTAGGGTTAATTTATTTATAAATAACTTTATATTTTATGATTTTACCGCATAAAACCGTAAATTTATTTTTTGTATATATGCTTGCTTTGTTTTATAAATTACGTATTATTGAATTTTAATCAATGGAGAGTCTCGTCTTGGATGTGTTATCTCACAATTCAGGGCGAGACTTTCGCGTTGAAAATAGATCCTGCCAGACCAACGTTAGGAGATATCCATGAAAAATAAGGCTTTAGTTTTTGCTGCTGCTGCCTGCTCGCTGGCCATGTTATTTGGAGGCTGCGGCTCTTCAGCTAAAAATGCGAAATCAAATGGTGGCAAGGTTATTATTACAGTAAATAACTCTGAACCACAGAACGAATTAATTCCTGGCAACATTAACGAAAATGCTGGCGCACGTCCTGCTATGTTGGTCAACTCCACGTTGGTCACTTTTGATGAAAAGGGCAACGCAGTAAACGAAGATGCTGAAAGCTTAACGCCAAACGCAGATTCCACCCAGTACACCGTGAAGTTGAAGGAAGGCAAGAAGTTCAGCGATGGTACCCCTATTACCGCTGAAAGCTTCACCAAAGCATGGAGCTTCGTTGCAAATGCTAAGAACGCTCAGAAGTGCGCTTCCTTCTTCCAGACCATTAAGGGTTATGACGAGTTGCAGAAGGCCGACAACAAGGGCGACGAGCAGCTTTCCGGTTTGAAGGTTGTTGATAAGAACACCTTCACCGTTGATTTGAAGCAGCCAGATTCCGTATTCCCAATTAAGGTAGGATACTTGGCATTCGCTCCACTTCCAGAATCCTTCTACAAGAATCCAAAGGCTTATGGTGAAAAGCCAGTATCCTCTGGTCCATACTTGTTCAAGTCCTGGGATCACAATAAGCAGATTGAGGTTGTAAAGAATCCTGATTACGACGGCCCACGCAAGGCTCAGAATGATGGAGTTACCTTCAAGATTTACACCGATGGTAATGCAGCCTACCGTGACGTGCAGTCCGGCAATCTTGATATGACTGATAACATCCCAGATACAGAAACCAGCAACTTCCAGTCTGATAGCACTATCACCGCTTACAACAAGCCTGGTTCTGTAATCCTTCAGTTCACCATTCCTTCTAATCTCCCACACTTCGACGTTAAGACTGAAGAAGGCCGTTTGCGTCGTCAAGCAGTTTCTATGTCCATCGACCGTAAGGCAATTGCTGAAAAGGTGTTGAACAAGACTGCTGCTCCAGCAAACGATTTCACTTCTCCAAAGACTCCAGGTTACGATGCCAACTTGAAGGGTAGCGAACACCTGAAGTATGACGTTGACAAGGCTAAGGAATTGTGGAAGAAGGCTGACGCTATGTCCAAGTATGACGGCAACCTCACCTTCACTTACAATGCTGATAATGCAGTCGCAAAGTCCGTGTTTGAAGCTGTTGTGAACTACGTAAAGAACAATTTGGGTGTTAAGGCTGAAACCACACCAATTCCAACCTTCCAGGAATTCCGTGACGCATGCACCAAGCGTGAAATCAAGGGCGCATGGCGTGCAGGCTGGATGCCAGATTACCCAAGCCCAGAAAATTACTTAACTCAGCAGTTCGCTTCTGTTGCAGCTGACGGTAATGGTTCTAATGATGGTGATTACAAGAATCCAAAGTTCGACGAGCTGTTGAATAAGGCAACTTCGTCTGCTGATGCTGATGAAGCTACTAAGCTTTACCACGAGGCTAACGAAACCCTTCTCGAAGATCTCCCATCTGTACCACTGCTTTACATGAATTCCAAGGCTGTTATGAGTCACGACTTGAAGGGCTTCGTAATGGATTGGCAGAATATGCCACTCTACTACCAGCTTCACAAGTAAGATTTAATAACTTTAAGCGAAACTATGTAAGTAAGTTTCATGATATTTAGTAATTGAAATTACTAAATTCACCTCTCAATAATTAAATATCGCAATTAGCGAGTATTGCTACTTCGGTTGAAAGGATTTAACTAAAAATTTCTTTCGACCGAAGTGGCACTTTGTTGTTTTTATGACTAATCATTAATAATCAAGGAGAAACAGATGGGTAAGTACATTCTGCGTAGAATTTTGCAGATGATTCCTGTTGTTCTCGGCACAACTTTATTGGTTTATGCTTTAGTATTTGCTTTGCCAGGCGATCCTGTAAAAGCAATGTTCGGAGACAAACCAGTTAATCCTGCAGTAGCAGCACAAATAAGGGCTGATTACAATCTCGATAAACCATTTATTGTTCAATATTTACTATTCTTAAAGAATGCACTTACTCTTGATTTCGGGCAAACGTTTGCAGGTCGGCCTGTTATTGACGAAATTTCTGATGCGTTCCCTGTGACAGTGCAGCTTGCAATTATGGCATTTGCATTTGAAGCTTTGTTCGGTGTTGTCTTTGGTATTATTTCTGGACTTAAAAAAGGCAAATGGTACGATAGCGTAATTCTTATTGTCTCGCTTCTTCTTATTTCTGTACCAACATTTGTTACAGGCTATATTATGCAGTACGTATTCGCTATAAAGTGGCATATTCTTCCGCCTAATGTGAGTAATGATCCAGGATTCTTCGATATGCTCACTCCTGCAATAGTGCTTGGATCAGTTTCTATGGCATACGTGATACGACTTACAAGGTCCGAAGTTTCATCAAATATAGCTCTTGATTATGTGCGAACCGCTCGCGCTAAGGGATTAAGTGAAAGTGCGGTAACGGTTCGACACATTCTTAGAAACTCTTTAATCCCAGTAGTGACATTCCTAGGTCAAGACTTAGGTGCTCTTATGGGTGGCGCAATGATTACAGAAACTATTTTTAATATTCACGGCATTGGATACGCCACATATCAAGGTATTTTGAAGGGCGAAAGTAATCTAGTTGTTTCTGTAGTCACATTACTTATGCTGATTTTCGTAATTAGCAATTTACTTGTTGATATCTTGTACGCGGCTCTCGATCCGCGAATTCGTTACGCGTAAGGAGAAGCATGATTATGCAAGAAAAAGTTGAGGAAAATTTGACTGCTGCTGATATTGAGCTTCCAGGCCAAGAGCGTTATGTTGCGCCTCTTGAAGATACTCCTCTTCAAGAAGTTGATTCTGTTGATGAATCTGTTCCAGTAAGCGGAATGTGGTCTGACGCTTGGCGTACTCTCAGGCGCAACCCACTGTTTATTATTTCTGCGATATTAATTCTCGCAATATTCTTTATTGCTCTCTTCCCGGGAGTATTAGTTAAGAGTGGTGCTCCTTTTAATGGTAATCCTACTTACTGCTCACTTGATTATTCGCTCGCACACGGTTCTGCTGGGCATCCATTTGGATTTGATAAGCAGGGTTGTGATGTTTATGCGCGAGTAATATACGGCACGCGTACCTCAGTTACTATTGGTTTAATAGCAACGATATTAGCAGTGCTTGTAGGTTCTATGATTGGAGCTTTGGCAGGATTCTTTGGTGGCTGGGTTGACGCAGTACTGAGCCGTATCACAGATATCTTCTTGGCTCTTCCTATGCTGCTCGGCGCTATAGTTGTGTTGCAGATGTTTAAATCCACAAAATCAATGTGGAAAATAATTATGGTTATGGTTCTGTTCGGATGGGTGAGCGTAGCTAGAATTGCTAGAAGTGCCGTTATGGAATCAAAAAATCTTGAGTTTAATATAGCTTCTACAGCTTTAGGTTCAAGACCTGCGCGTAATCTTTTCCGCCATATTATTCCAAACTCGTTAGCTCCAATCATTGTTGTTGGTACAACCTCGCTCGGCTCTTACATTGTGTTGGAAGCAACCCTAAGCTTCTTAGGAATTGGTTTGCCAACCACAACAGTCAGCTGGGGTGGAGATATATTTACTTACAGTAGATATTTCAATAATAATCCTGAAGTTTTGTTATGTCCGTCTATTGCGCTCGCCATTACTGTTCTCTCATTCATTATGATGGGTGACGCTGTTAAGGATGCGTTGGATCCAAAGAGCCGTAAGGCGTGAAATTAGCGTGGAGGAATAATACAAATGAATGCAACAGGTAAAGACGTAAATATTCGTGCCATGCAATTAGATCAAGGTCCTTTACTTGAAGTTAAGGATCTTCAGGTTGATTTCACTACAGACTCTAAAACGGCTGTGCACGCTGTACGCGACGTTAGTTTCAGCGTATACCCAGGTCAGTGGGTTGCAATAGTTGGTGAATCTGGTTCTGGAAAATCAACTTCGGCAATGGCAGTTCTTGGTTTACTTCCTGGAACCGGTCACGTTACTGGCGGATCTATTAAGCTAAAAGGCAAAGAAATCAGCAAATTAAAGCCAAAAGAGTATGCTGCGTTGCGCGGTAGTGCTATGGGCTTAGTTCCGCAAGATCCTATGAGTAATTTAAATCCTGTGTGGCGCATTGGTACGCAGGTAAAAGAAGCGCTTGTAGCAAATAATGTTGATTTAAGTCACGAAAAACGTTCCGCATTAGCAGAAGCTTTAGCTGGAGATGCAGTCAAAGTTAAGGGAAGCGAAGACGAAACATTCCTTGGTTCAAAAGAGCTTCCTGAACTTATGAAAGCTGCTAGAGAAGCGTTAATTTCTGCAGGAGTTGATGAAGATAGCGATAAGTTCCACGATCTGTTTGAATACTACAAAAAAGAGTGGGTTCCAGGATCTGAAACTCGCTGGCGTGTTGCAGACGATTTAATTAAGGGCGGAGTAAGCGACGTTATTGCTTGGGAGATAGCAAAAAAGTACGTTATTGGATCTTCTATGGAAGATCGTATCGCCGGCTTACTTGACGAGGCTGGTTTGCCAGATGCTGCAACGCGTGCGCGTCAGTTCCCGCACGAGTTTTCTGGCGGTATGCGCCAGCGCGCTTTGATTGCTATTGGTTTGGCTTGCCGTCCAGATCTGCTTATTGCAGATGAGCCGACTTCCGCTTTGGATGTTACAGTGCAAAAGCGTATTCTTGACCACTTGCACACGCTCACAGATTCGCTTGGCACGTCTGTGTTGTTTATTACTCACGATTTAGGTTTGGCTGCTGCTCGCGCACAGCATGTTGTGGTTATGTATAAGGGTCGTGTTGTTGAATCTGGTCCATCTTTGGAAGTTTTGCAGCATCCTCAGCATCCGTATACAAAGCGACTTGTTGCCGCAGCTCCATCTTTGGCATCTCAGCGAATCATCTCAGTAAAAGAGCATGGTGGTAATGCCGATAGCCTTCTTGAGCATCATGTAGTGGGTGAGCAAGCTCTTGAAAAGAGTGAGCATATTATTACTGTGGATCACTTAACTCGTGAGTTTAAACTTCCTCGTAAGAAGGAACTATTTAAAGCCGTTGACGACGTTTCGTTCTCAATTAAGCGCGGAACTACTTTGGCAATCGTGGGTGAATCTGGTTCTGGTAAATCTACTGTTGCAAATATGGTTTTGCGTTTGCTTAAGCCAACGAGTGGAACAGTTACTTACGAAGGTAAGAATATTGCTGATTTGAAGGGCGCGGATTTGCTTGACTTCCGCCGTCATGTTCAGCCAGTGTTCCAGAATCCATATGGCTCTCTTGATCCTATGTATTCTATCTACCGTTCTATTGAGGAGCCGTTGCGCATTCATAAGATTGGTGATAAGAAGAGCAGACAGAATCGAGTTCGCGAGCTTTTAGATATGGTTCAAATGCCTACATCTGTTATGACTCGCTTCCCGAATGAGCTTTCAGGTGGTCAACGTCAGCGTATTGCAATTGCTCGAGCTATGGCTTTGAACCCTGACGTAATCGTTTGCGATGAAGCTGTTTCTGCTTTGGATGTTCTTGTGCAAGATCAGGTTCTTCGTTTGCTTAACGACTTGCAAGCCGAGCGTGGTTTGAGCTATTTGTTCATTACTCACGATTTGGCTGTGGTTCGTCAGATTGCGGATGAAGTTGTTGTTATGCAGCACGGAAAGTTGGTAGAACACGCAACTACCGACGAGGTGTTCGATCATCCTCAGATGGATTATACGCGCGATTTGCTTGATGCAATTCCTGGCGGTAATTTGAGGTTAGGTTTGGACTAGGCTGATTAAGCTTTTAAGGCGCGGTGTTTCTTTTGGAGCTCCGCGCCTTTTATTTTATTTAATTTATTCGCGCGTTATATAGCGACGTACACACATATTGTCGAAAACATCGGACGATTATGTGTTTTCGACAGTTTGTCCTATATTTTGTCGATTTCACCAAATGATTTTGTGTTTTCGACAGTTTTGGATTGCGTTTTGTCTATTTCACTGAATG
>CAMYPN010000042.1 GCA_947292085.1 uncultured Gardnerella sp.
TTATTGCTTCAATAGATCTTATAGATTCTGATAAAGCTGATGTTAAAGAGCTGAGTGCTCCGGAAGTATCAGTGGAAGATCGTTAAGCATAAAAACATTAAAGCATCAAAAATTGAAGAACTTTAAACGCTAAGGAGCGTAACAATGGCAGAATTGCAAGAAGAACGTGCTGAGCTTGAACGCATGCTTTGTGCGGATATGAGTGCGAAACCATTTAGCGAACTGTTTTCTGTTACTTTTAATCAGCGCGGCTCTAAGCTGGTTGGTGACGTTCTTTTTGATGCGATTGAACGAGCTGGGTATTCGTTAGAGCGCGATGTTGACGCTGTTGGTGCGTTAACTGCTGCTGCAGTGCCGATGGTTTTTGCGCTTATTCATGCTGCAGAACGTAAAGGAATTGCACTCGACGGCTTTGTTATGGATTTTGTTTTTCCTGCAACAAAAGGTCCGTCAGTTAAAGGCAAGCGAGTATTGTTGCTTGATTCTTGGCTTTCTGAAAAATCGTATGTTCAAACTTCTTCGCTTGTGACTTTACGACACGGCAATGAATTAAGTCTTGATTTTGGCATTGTTAATCAGCAAGGCGCGCAAATTCTTGCTATAGTTGCATTAATTGGTGGTGTTGACGCCGACGAACAAGGCACAAGGCATCTTCAATTAGTAAATCCAATAAGTGAGGAGAGTACTAAAATGGCATTTGTTCAAGCTTTCGATGAAGAAAAATTACGTGCAGATGCAGATCACGAAGATTGCTGCAACGATCATTGCTGTGGCGGTCATTGTGAAGTTAAATGCACCGGCGATTGCAAACATGATGGTTGCACTGAGCCTTGTTGCGAAGACAACTGCTGCGGTGGTCATTGCAAAGTAGAGTGCACGGGTGATTGCAAGCATGACGGTTGCACTGAGCCATGCTGTGAGGATGATTGCTGTGGCGGTCATTGCAAGTCAGGTTGCACAGGTGATTGCGCAACTGACGGCTGCCAAGATTAGTTTGCCCAGATTAATCGCAAATTAATACTTTAAGTGGAGTAAAACTCACACATGCACGAACCGAATCCAATTACTTTGGCTGCAAAAGCTTCCGATGAGCCAGAATTCCGACCTATAGGAGTTGGCCCGTGGGAAGAAGAACACCCAGGTGAGCCTCGTCCAGATAATCCAGAATCGCCAAATTACGATGCGCGGTTTAGCACTGAATTACTAGACGAAGGCGATCAGCGTAACGTTCTAGACTGCTACCGATACTGGAAAGTAGAAGCTATAAAAGCGGATCTCGATTCTAAAGGCCGTCATGAGTTTGAAGTAGCTGTAGAAAATTGGACTCACGATTTCAACATAGGCTCTATGGTTCGCACTGCAAACGCGTTTACTGCGAAAAAAGTGTATATTGTAGGGCCTCATAAATGGAATCGTAAAGGCTCGTTAATGACTGAGCTATACCAATACGTTGAGTGCTGCCCAACTATTGAAACTCTAGTAACTAATTGGCGCGAAAATATAGCACGAGAAACAGAAGAAGCGCATCAACTTTTGCTTAAAGCGCAAGCAGAAGGCAATAAAGAAGCCGAAAAAATCGCAAATATTAAGGAACAAGACGCTAAAAACGCTCGCGTTATAGCGCTCGATATTATTCCAGGCGCAGTTGCTATGGAAAGCTACAAGTTCCCTAAACGTTGCCTTATGCTTTTTGGTGCGGAAGGTCCGGGTCTTTCTAAGAAAGCACTAGAAATGGCGGACGATGTTGTTTATATTTCGCAATTCGGCTCTGTTCGCTCACTAAATGCAGGAGCCGCTGCGGCTGTTTCCATGCATGCGTGGATTGCGCAACATGCAGCACCAAACTGCTGAATCTTAATCAAAATCTTAATCAAAACGCAGCAGCCTGTACTCATAAACGCTTACATTTAATGTGTATTTTTTTTTATTTGTGATACTGTTAAGCTATGTTAGAATTCCAACATATTACAAAGCGTTTCGGCGCAAAAACAGCGCTTAACGACGTTTCTTTCGTCGCCGAAGACGGTAAAGTCACGGGCTTTTTAGGCCCTAATGGCGCTGGTAAATCTACCACCATGCGTTGCGCGTTAAATCTTATTCACGCCAATAGTGGCACTTCTCTTATTGACGGAAAACCTTACGCAAAAATCGCATCCCCAATGACGGAAGTTGGCGCAGTTCTTGACGCAAAGTCTGCCCACAGAGGTCGTTCCGCATATAATCACTTGTACTCGCTCGCTTTAACTCACGGAATATCAAAAAAGCGCGTTGACGAAGTGATTGATATTACTGGTTTAACTAGCGTAAAAACTCGCAAAGCGGGATCCTTCTCACTCGGCATGAGCCAGCGTCTTTCGATTGCGGCGGCACTTTTAGCAGATCCGCACAATCTTATTTTGGACGAGCCAATTAACGGCTTAGATCCAGAAGGCGTTAAGTGGGTTCGTGAATTATGCAAGTATTACGCAAGCGAAGGCCGCGCAATACTACTTAGCTCGCACTTAATGAGCGAGGTTGCTCTTACTGCAGATAACCTTGTGATTATTGCGCATGGCGAGATTTTGAAGCGCACAACAGTGCAGGATTTTGTTGATGCACATTCGCAGCACGCTGTGCGACTTGTAACTCCAGAAGGCGAAAAATTAAAGCAAGTGCTTGCTCAAAATCATCCTGAGTGCAAGATTTTGCCAGATAATCGCACACCTCAAGACGTTCAAGAAGGCGAACTTTTTAGAATAACAGATTGCGAACTAAGCCAGATTGCGCGAGCAATTGCGGATAATCAAATTTTGGTATATCAGCTTAATTACGAGCACGCGTCACTTGAGGAAGCATATTTGGCTCTTACACACGGTCAAGAGCAGTATGTAACGAAGGCTGTTCCTAGCAGCGGCTCGAAGCCGAGTGAACAAAACGTAGAGCAATCTAATAGTGAGGAGAGTGCAAAATGAGTGAGCAAGTAGCAAATCAACAAGTGCAATCTTCTGAATCTAACGCACATCAGTCTAACGCGTATAAAACAGGTCGCAGCATGAACGCTCAGCACTTGCGTCTAACATTTATGCACACGCTTAAATCCGAGATTGTTAAGTTGCGCGGACTTGCGTCAACATGGTGGTGCATGGCATTAACAATTGTTTTGCCAGTAATCTTTAGCTTTATTATAGCGATTGTGCAAAAAGCAATGTCTAAAGTTGACATTAAGAATGGAGCAAATCAAGGTAGATCAAGCGCTGCAATTACTGTTGGGCCGAGCAATAAAAGTGACCTTATTGCATCTCAAGAAAGCATTTTCCGCTTAGTTATTAGTTTTGCTTCTGTATTTTTGATTGTTTTGTCGATTTTTGCAGTGCTTGCTGTAACCGCGGAGCATTCTACAACTTCGATTCAGGCTTCTCTTACTGCTGTACCTAAAAGGGGTATGTTCTTTACGGCTAAGTTTATTGCGGTTGCAATCTATGTTTTTGTAGCCCAACTTATTGCAATGGCAGTTTCTTTAGCTGCTGCAGAATTAGCTTTTATGGGAGATAACATTTCCGGATTATCGGGAAGCAACGTGTGGAAATTGCCGCTTACTCTGTTCCTTGGCTCTCCTGCAATTATGGTTGTTGTGTCAGCAATGGCCTACGGTTTTGGCATGATTTGCAAGTCAACTGCTGGCGGAATTATGTGCGTTATTGGAGCCGTGGTGATTCTGCAGACCATTGTTAGCATTATTATGCTTGCAAGCAATTTTGCGAAGTGGACTTCAATACTTATTCAGATTTTGCCAGGCAGTGCTGTAAGCCAATTCTTAGGAGCCTCCGCTAATTCTGGGCTGCAACTTCCACCAAACGCATATGTTTTCACATGGTGGCAGTCCGGTTTAGTGGTTCTTGCTTGGGGCGTAGTCATGTATGCAATTGGCCACGTTGTTGAAAAGCATCGCGATATTTGATCTAAAACTAGTTAAATAAAAAATAAGTAAACCCCATTCGATTTTCGTTTCATAATGATTCGAAGAACGGATGGGGTTTTTAATTAAGCGTGTTCACACAACACAAATTGAGTGAACAGCGCAATCTATTTCATAACGTTTCTGCTTCTTTCTACAGCGTGTCCAATGCCGTATAAAATAGCTGCCAAAACAAGCATGTACATGAACGAAATCATGAAGTTTGGTATAAACGCATTCGTGGTACTAGTGTGCAATTCTGCGTCAGACAAGAAATTATTTGCAGCGTTTGAAGGTAAGAATTGCAGAATGTTTAAAAGAGGAGATATTGCAGGATCTGAAGTAATGAAATTAGTAACAGAAGCGGAAGAGGCAAAGATATTACTTCCTCCATACATAATTGCAATATGTGTAAGTTCAGAGATGGAACTGCAAATAAATGATACGAACATAGTTATCCATATAGTGGACTGAACTATCAATAGCCATAGAGTTCCGGCAGCTGCAGACTTGCATATCATTCCAACGCCGTATCCCATAATTGCAAAGAAAACCATGCAAATTGCCGAAAGTATCATCATATTAATAGACACATTGAAGAAGTGAACTTGTTGTCCTTGCCATAGTAAGAAGCAGTCGGAGAACATTGTTGATGATGCAATATTTAATATAATCATAGAGATTATTTGCATAATGAATGCATAAATTATTACTACAACTAATCTTGCTACTATAAGCAAATTGCGACGAGGCACAGCAATAATAGAGCCTTTTAAGGATCCATTCTTACGATCTCGTGTAGCAGCTTTTGCAGCAAAAACAATAAATACTATAGCGGCAGACAAAATAGCAGTAATAAATATTGACGTGGTTATATTTCTTACAGTATTGAGCGGTTCCTGAGGGTTACATCCAGCTTCTGCCGTGTAATTCATGAACATGCTACTTGGGGTGCAAGGTATAACAGCTTTTGATCCTTGTAAGCCTTGTGCTAAAAGAAATATTGGATTCATTCCCTTAGGAACAATACCGTGAACAAAAGTAGAAATAATTGATGAGGTGAAAATTGGAATAACAATAATCAGCGCAGTGCACCACCATGTAAACTTTGCGCATGCCAATTTAATTGTTTCAGATTTTAATACGTTTATGAAAGTTAAATTGTATCGTGTGAGTTTTCTTGGAGCTACTGCAGCAGTAGTTTTGTGTCTAGGATCACCCGTCATTGTATTTTCACCATTAATAGTTGATGCGTTCATCTTGCCCCTCCCTGAATATTATGTTGCAACTGCGGAGTGTTTTGTGATTGCTGCACATATTGCATTCGCTCAGGTTGTGCATATTGCATTTGATTTGCTTGTTGATTCAAATACTGTTCTTGAAGTGCTGCTTGATCTCGAGTTTTATTGAAGATGTACGGTGGCTTAGATACATACTGAGTATGTCCGTTGGTTATTGCCATATACGCATCTTCAAGTGAAGAGCACTCTCTATTTAACTGGTATGTAACTAGTTGCTGATCAGCGAAATATTGCGCTAATTCTGAAATATTTACATTAGTTATTACAAAAGATGCTCCGTCTTGTACATCTTCGGTTTTGTAAGGAACAGGTGTAACAGTACAATTGCTGTACTTTGATTGCATAATATTCAAAAGTTTTTCTGGATCAGGTGTAATTACGCGAACTGCTGAATACTGAGAATAAGCTGCAGTAAAAGCTTCAACGCTTGTCCTCTGCAAAATATCTCCGTGAGCAATAATAACAAGATTATCTGCAGTGAGAGCAACTTCTCTAATCGAATTTGAACTTAGCAAAACTGCTCCGCCTCTACTTGCATAGTATCGGCAAAGTTCTCTCACCCATCTAATACCTTCTTGATCTAATCCATAAAATGGTTCGTCAAGAATAAGATTGTGAGGGTCTGCAAGAATAGCAGTAGAGATAGCAAGTCGCTTACGCATGCCTAGTGACATTGCGCCAATCTTAACATTTTTAGCAGAATTAAGGCCGGCCATGTCTATAACTTCTTGTACACGACTTTTTGGAATTTTATAAACTGCTGCGAAAGCATTTAAGTGATTTAATGCACTTATGCTTTCATCTTCAGTTTTGGTATTTAATACAATTCCTACTGTTTCAATTGGAGATGGAAGACTTTCATACGGCATGCCGTCAAAGAATCCGCTGCCGTTATTAGATTTCATAAGTCCGACTGCGCAATATAGTGCAGTAGATTTTCCGGAACCGTTAGGCCCGACAAAACCAGTAACTTTACCATCTTCTGCTACAAAAGAAACATTTTTTAGTACTTGCTTATTATCGTAGTACTTAGATATATTTCGTATCTCTAACATAGTTGAATTTTACTTCGTGGCACAGAACAAAATTTATGTTTATTAATGCTTCTACGAGTATTTTTACTTAGTGGAAAGGTCACGCATCACACATATAGTTGGGATTATGCCTACATTCACACGTGAAGAAATTGAGCATTTGGGTGTTCTATCCCAGATTGCCTTAAGCGACGAAGAAATCAGTCGCTTGCAAGGCGAATTAAACGTCATTGCAGAATCTATTAATAAAGTGCAGGAAGTTGCTGGCGAAGATGTGCCACCTACTGCAAATCCAGTGCCTTTGGAGGCTTATTTGCGTCCAGATGAGCCTGCTACACCTTTGACTCAAGAAGAAGCTCTTTCTGGTGCTCCTAGAAGTGAGTCTGGCATGTTTGTAGCGCCTCGAATTTTGGGGGAGGAATAAAACATGACTAATACTCAAGATTTAGTAAAACTTTCTGCTGCCGATATGGCAAAGGCTGTAAAAGCTAAAGAAGTTTCTAGCCGCGAGCTTGTTGAAGCTCACTTGGCAGTAATCGAAGCAGCCGAACCAGAAATCAAGGCATTCTTGCATGTTTCTGCAGATATTGCTCTTGAGCAGGCAGATGCTTTTGATGCTAAGAACGCTAAGGGTGAGACTGAAGGATTGCCTGAGCTTGCAGGCGTTCCAATTGCCATTAAGGACATGATTGTTACTAAGGGCATTCCTACTACTGCAGCATCTAAGATTCTTGAAGGCTGGGTTCCACCTTACGATGCTACTGTTATTGAAAAGCTCAAGGCAGCTGGCATGCCAATTCTTGGCAAGACTAATTTGGATGAGTTCGCTCAAGGTTCTTCTACAGAACATTCTGCTTATCAAACTACTTGCAATCCTTGGGATACTGAGCGTGTTCCAGGCGGTTCCGGCGGCGGCTCAGCTGCAGCGGTTGCTGCGTTCGAGGCTCCTATTGCTTTGGGCACAGATACTGGCGGTTCCATTCGCCAGCCAGGTGCTTTAACTGGTACAGTTGGTGCGAAGCCAACTTATGGTGGTGTTAGCCGTTTTGGTGCAATCGCTATGGCAAGCTCCTTGGATCAGATTGGACCTGTTTCTCGTACTGTTCTTGATTCTGCGCTTTTGCAGGAGATTATCGGCGGAAACGATAGGCGCGATTCTACTTCGATTCCAGCTCCTGTTCCTCCAATGGCTCAGGCTGCTCGTGAGGGCGCTCGCCGTGATTTGAAGGGATTGAAGGTTGGTTTAGTTAAGGAGCTTAGTGGCGACGGATTCCAGCCAGGCGTTGAAGCACGCTTTAATGAAGCTGTGCAATTGCTTAAGGATATGGGTGCAGAAGTAACAGAAGTTTCCTGCCCTCACTTCCCTTATTCTTTGGCTGCTTACTACATTATTATGCCTTCAGAAGTTAGCTCTAATTTGGCTCGCTATGACGGTATGCGCTACGGTTTGCGCGTAATGCCGCCGGCAG
>CAMYPN010000043.1 GCA_947292085.1 uncultured Gardnerella sp.
AATATGCCAAGAAGATTGCTTCTCTTGGTGACGTGTTTGTTTCCGACGGCTTCGGCGTTGTGCACCGCGCTCAGGGTTCAAATTACGATGTTGCTGCCGATCTTCCAGCTGCTGCAGGTTTGCTTGTTGAGAAGGAAGTTAAGGCACTTTCTCGCGCAACTGAAAACCCAGAGCGTCCTTTGACTGTCGTGCTTGGCGGTTCAAAGGTTTCCGACAAGCTCGGCGTTATCGAAAACTTGCTTTCTAAGGCTGATCGTCTTGTTATTGGCGGCGGTATGGTGTTCACATTCCTCAAGGCTTTGGGCCACGAAGTTGGTACTTCTTTGCTCGAGGAAGATCAGCTCGAGAAAGTTAAGGGATACATTGAAACCGCTAAGAAGAATGGCGTTGAGCTTGTTCTTCCAACTGATATTGTTGTGAACGCTGGCTTCCCAGCAGGAGACACTCCAGTTGCTCCAGAAGTAGTTCCAGCAGACGCTATTCCTGCAGACAAGATGGGCTTGGATATTGGCCCTGATTCTCAGAAGCTTTTCCACGACAAGATTGTTGATTCTAAGACTGTTGTTTGGAATGGTCCTATGGGTGTGTTCGAGGTTCCAGAGTTTGCAGCCGGTACTCGCGCTGTAGCACAAGGCTTAGTTGATGCCACTAAGAACGGCACTTTCACTATCGTCGGCGGTGGTGATTCTGCTTCTGCAGTTCGTAACCTTGGCTTCCCAGAAGATGGTTTCTCGCACATTTCCACTGGCGGCGGCGCTTCCCTCGAATTCTTGGAGGGTAAGACTCTTCCAGGCTTGAGCGTACTTGAGTAAGTAGCAATTAGACGAGTAGTCTAAATCTAAAAATTAGTTAATTAGTTAGTTAATTAAATTAATTAATATAATTTGCTATTTAAGATTGTGCCGGCTTATGGAGATTTGCGTAATGCTTATCGAAATGAGTCGGCACAATTTAAATTAAGCGCGCTGAAAGTAGCTCAAAGAAGTAGCTTAAAGAAATAGTATAAGTAAATATCATAGAGTAGAAGTTACGTACTTAGTTTAGTTTTAAGTAAGAAGGATGATCATGAGATCCAATCGAACTGCTTTAGTGGTCGGTAATTGGAAAATGAATTTCGACCATCGTGAAGCTACTTATTTTGTACAAAAATTCGCTTGGAAACTTCGCGAATCGCATTTCAACTATTCTAACTGTGACGTAGCTATTATGCCGCCTTTTACTTCAATTCGTAGCGTACAAGTCTTAATTGAATCAGATAAGCTTAGTATAAAATACGGTGCACAAACTGTTTCTGTAACAGCGCAGGGAGCTTTTACTGGAGACGTGTCTGCAGATATGCTTGCAAGTCTGGGCTGCTCAATGGTTATTGTTGGTCATTCTGAGCGCAGAAAATATCATCCTGAAGATGACGCAAATATTGTAGATGAGGTTCGTGCTGTGCTCGCAGCTGGAATGCAGCCTATTCTTTGTGTTGGTGAAAGCCTTAAGGAGCGTCAGCAGGGAATTGCTTTAGATTTTGCCGTAGGTCAAGTTCATGACGTAACGCGCGATTTAGACGCAAAGCAAGCAGAGCGTTTGATTATTGCATACGAGCCTGTTTGGGCTATCGGTACGGGTATGGTTGCAACTGCTCAATCCGCTCAAGAGGCAGCGTCAGCTATTCGTGAAGATTTACGTGACACTTTTGGAAATGCAGTATCAGATAAAATTCGTATTCTTTACGGTGGATCTGTTACTTCATCTAATGCAGCCAGCTTAATTGTTGAGCCTGATGTTGACGGATTTTTGGTCGGTGGTGCTTCACTTGATGCTGATGAGTTTGCTAATATTGTGCGTCTTGCTGCAGCCGCAGCCGCACAGTAGATTAAGGTTGGTATGTGTCGGTAGTCAAAGGCTTTTACTAAGCTACTTAAAGTACTGTAAAACAGGAGGTTGGTTGTGTCCACTGTAAAAATTATTTTGCAGGTGCTGCTTGTGCTTACTAGCATTTTGCTCACTTTGTTGATTTTGATGCACAAGGGCAAGGGCGGCGGCCTTTCCGACATGTTCGGTGGCGGTTTAACCAAGAATGCCGGTAGCTCTGGTGTTGCAGAAAAGAACTTGAATCGATGGACTGTGATTATTGCACTCATCTGGGTTGCTGTGATTGTGGCTCTGAATTTGATGACTAAGTTCTCATTGATTTAAGATTGTTTTTAAATAGCGCGGTTTCGGCCGCGCTTTTTTGTAAAAAGTGGTGCGCTAATGTTGATGTTCAGTCCGTCTCTTATAGTAGCGGATTTGGATGGCACAATGTTGCACGATGCAGACGCTTTCGAGAATAGGTTTTTAACTCAGCAAACTATTGATGCTGTTTCTGAAGTTAAAAGAAAAACTCGAGTTCCTTTTGCTATTATTACTGCTCGTCCAGTTTGTGCTGCTCTTAACATAATAAAGTCTCTTAATGCTGACGTTTGCGCTTATTTGAATGGTGCGCTAATAGATTTTGATGCTAACAATTCAAGCGAATCTGTTTTGGCTTCTCAAAATCAGTCTGATTCAGTAGTTCGATTTGGTTTTTCTTCAAAGCGCGCTTGTGAAGTTTGCTTGAGTCTACTTTGCGCAATACCTACGTTACGTATAGGTATTGTGATGAATGATATTCGATACACTAATTTCGATTTACATACATTGTGGAAGTCAAGTAATTTTATTCGCACTGATTTTCGCGATATTCCAGATGGCATTGCAGACAAAATAATTATTGTTCCGCAAGATGATGAAAAATTACGTTTGGAAAGTGCTCTTCCTGAGGATTTTTCATTGCATATTAGCGAAGATGTTTTGTGGATGCTTACAAATCCTCTTGCAAACAAGGGGCACGCGTTGAATGTTATTTGCGAGCGTTTGAGCGTAAAGCCTAGCCGGACTGTTGTTTTTGGTGACGATATTATCGATATTGACATGTTCCGTGCCGGAGGATACGGGGTAGCGGTGTCGAATAGTAATCCACGGCTTCTTACTATTGCAGACGAAGTTTGCGCTTCTAACAACGACGATGGTGTTGCTAGCTGGCTTCAAAACGAATTACTCTAGCGGTTTATTGAAATCATCATAATCGGACGTGGTCTTTTGCACACGCTGTTACTGTGTGAAAGCAGGTTATCGTGCGCGCTTGCGCAGTTGATAGAAACTGTCGAAAACATCGGTCGATTTGCTGTTTTCGACAGTTTGGGCTTGCTTTTTGTTTATTTCATCAGATGATTTGGTGTTTTCGACAGTTTAGGCTTGCTTTTTGTTTATTTCACCAAATGGTTTGGTGTTTTCGACAGTTTAGGCTTGCTTTTTGTTTATTTCATCAGATGATTTGGTGTTTTCGACAGTTTTAAGCAAGCGACAAAGAAATTGCGTTAGGCACGTTCTCATACTTCCGCATCTACAAAAGACAAACTGTGCCAGCAATGAATAAACTGCATCGAGTGTTATTTGTGCAGAAAACTGTACTGCGTGCGTGTACGTTTTTTTAACATTTGTAAGTGCGCTATAGATGTTACAGCGCTGTTGGAGTATATTTGCAAGTGTTGAGAGAAAATTTTGCTTTTGCGATGTTTTTAATTGTAAGTAGCGCAAAATAACACTAAGGAGTGTGAAGGTGAAACGTAAGTATGGAATTGTTTCTAGCTGTTTGACTGTATTGCTCAGTTGCATGTGTGGTTTGAGCGCGTGTGGTGAGCCTTCTGCTAGTGATATGCCTGCTAATGGCGGTTTTGAATCTACTAATGCTTCGGATCCTGCAAGTGGCTCTTCCGTTTCTAATGACGCTAGTAGTAAGAATTCACCAGAAACTATATCTCTTAAAGAAGTAGCTAAAAAATGCAATTTCAAGCAATTGGAATCTAATGGAAATGATTATTTCTTTGTTGAGGTTATAGGTGGAGATCAAGATGCTTCTGGAGAAAAATTTAAGAAAGAATATGCCTGTGCTATAAAAAATGTTAATCCTGGAGATCCAGTTGCAGAAAAATTTAGCGATAAACTAGAATCTTTAGATATCAAAACTCTTTCTATTAATCTTGAATATTATGATAAGTATATGCCGCCATATTTTGGTAGCGAGTATTATGTATATCCTACTTATGATGGTATAGGCATAGTAAAGTTTAGATAAGTATTTTTATTAGCGAATCATTCGTTTAATGTAAAAGAATATTATTGAATTAGTTTCGTATTTCATAATATCTACATCAGACATTGAGTATTAGATTTTATATGTATAAATAATGGAGTTGTTAGCAGTTATGAGTAGAGCAAAAAAATTTATATATTTTGCAGTATCTTTATCAATAGCCTTAACAGGTTTATCTGGCTGCGGTGAGAATAAGGATAAAATAAATTCTTCGAGTACGTCGGGGGATCCTATTAAATCGTTAGCTGCGGAATGTGGATTAAAGGTTGTAAAAGATCCTGTATTTTCTAAATATGACATGGCGATTATTAATGGTTTTAAAACTATTAATGATTTTAACAAAACTAAGTTGTGCTTGCTAAAATCTAATATTTCTACTGCCAATCAAGATAATATGGGTCTAACTGGTACTGATAGTAGTGAGATGTCCTTTAGATATTTGAGTTCAGATATTGTTGCAATTGCGCAATACAATGAGAAACAACAAGAAACTAGGGAGATATATTATTGGTCATTACCTTTATTAAATTGTGGTAAAAATTCCGATAAGGGAAATTGTTCTAATTCTATTTTTATTATGAATAAAGAAGATTTTAACAAGTTAAATCTTGATCGATTGAATAGTCTGAAATAAATATTGCGAAATATTTTGAAATATTGCAAGGTAGCGTTAAGTAGTGCGAAGTGGCATCACTTAGCGTTAAGTAGTGATAAGGAGTATGAAGGTGAAACGTAAGTATAGGATTATTTCTAGCTGTTTGACTGTATTGCTCAGTTGCATGTGCGGTTTGAGCGCGTGTGGTGAGTCTGCTCAAACTGGTGGAACTGCTATGGGTTCTGTTAACAATGGCACTAACCATTCTAAAAATGTAACTATTAGGGAGGCAGCTATTGCATGCAATATTCCTGAATGGCAAGTCTCATCTGGATATTTGGGACATATTACACTTTCTAACCAAGAACACGTAGATGATACTAGTTACTCTGAATATTTGGAACATACTGCACTTCCTTCTACCAGAGAATACGTAGATGATCCTAGTTCATCTGAATATGGTGGTGAGTATACGTATTCTAGAGAAAATAGTAGTCGTATATTGCATTCTTTGACTAAAGTTATTCCTTGTGTTATTCGAGAATTAAATCCGGATGATCCTAAAGCTTTCGAATTAGCTTCTAAAGTAGAGAAAACATTCAGTAATTACAGTCCTGATAATCTTAATGAATACTTTAAGGAAAATGACATCTCGTTCATTAATTATGTTGGACGTTCGTATGTAATAATGACACATCCTTATAAAGGAATTAAGTTAAACGCTATTAGTGTTAACATGTTTAACATTTTATCTTCTAAGAGGAGTCTCTTATAAGAGGTAACTAGAAGTTGATTTTTATTTGTTGTAAAAGGAGTTATTTTAGCATGTTTAAGAGAATAGTTGCATCTGTTTCTGCAGTTGCTGCTGTAATGTGTTTGTGCAGCTGTGGCTCAGACAGTAATAGTGTTAAGAACAATGTAGCTAATAATATTAGTTTAGTTGCTAATAATTGTGGTATAACTGAGCTTTCTAAGGAGCCTTTATATAATAAGGAAGATATTTATATAAAGAATAATTTCTCGTCTTTTGATGACTTTGCTAATAAAGTAAGCTGTTTAGCTAATTCTATTGATCCGAATGATCCTGCTTTAAAAGATCAGTTAAAAGTATCTAAAGATTTTTATGATAAGAAGAAGGAATACGCAGGTTATTATTTTCATGGAGACTACGGAATATTCATGAGATATAGCCCTTCTGATAAGTGCGGTTGGGTATATAATCCAGGTGTGTTTGCAAACGTTAGTTCTAAAATCGATGGATCTAAATATTGTCGCGTTATACTCTTGATTAGCAGGGATAGCGTTAACGATATGATTCAATATGGTAACTCTCAAAAAAAGAATTAATTAAACATACTAGGCTGTAGAGTGGCACTTATTTTTCGGACAACTACACAAAAACAAAAGCCGCACATGAGATGGAACTAATCCACGTTCAGGTGCGGCTTTCTGTTATTTATTTAATGATTAATCAAATCAGGCGTTTACGCGATCGATGCCGGACTGCACGTCAGCAATCACGGAATCCCAAGACTTGATGAAGGCGGCAACACCGTCGGCCTCAAGCTTGTCGGTAACGTCCTTGATGTTGATGCCAAGCTCAGCAAGCTTGTTCATAACAGCGTGGCTCTCTTCGTAAGTGCCCTTAATGGAAGCAGCACCGTTGCCGTGATCAGCAAGAGCGTTCAAAGTCTTTTCTGGCATGGTGTTAACAACATGCTCAGCAACCAACTCGTCAACGTACTTGCAATCGGAGTAAGCTGCGTTCTTGGTGCCGGTAGAAGCCCAAAGTGGACGCTGCTTCTTAGCGCCCTTGGCTTCAAGCTCAGCCCAACGTGGATCAGCTGCGAACTTCTTCTCGAAGAGTTCGTAAGCCAAGCGAGCGTTAGCAACAGCAGCCTTGCCTTCAAGAGCCTTAGCTTCATCGGAGCCGTTAGCTTCGAGGAGCTTGTCAACAGCGCTATCAACGCGGGAGACGAAGAAGGAAGCTACGGAACCAATGTGCTTCAAGTCGTGGCCGTTAGCAGCAGCTTGAGCGATACCTTCGATGAAGGCGTCGATAACCTGCTCGTAGCGCTCGAGGGAGAAGATCAAGGTTACGTTCACGGAAATACCCTTAGCAAGGGTAGCGGTGATAGCTGGAAGACCTTCCAAAGTTGCAGGAATCTTGATCATAACGTTTGGACGATCAACCTTTGCCCAAAGCTCTTCAGCCTGCTTCTCAGTGTTAGCAGTATCGTGAGCCAAGCGTGGGTCAACTTCGATGGAGACGCGGCCGTCAACGAAGTCGGTCTTTTCAGCAATCTCGCGGAAGATATCGGTTGCGTTACGAACATCGGTGGTGGTCAACTCGCGGATAGCGGTTTCAACGTCGACCTTGCCGAGTTCCTTAAGCTGTGCATCGTATGGACCAACCTGGCTCAAAGCCTTCTGGAAGATGGATGGGTTGGTGGTAACGCCAACAACATTCTTGTGAGCAATCAAATCCTGCAAAGAACCGGACTCAATGCGGGTACGGGACAAATCGTCCAACCAAATAGAAACGCCGGAATCGCTGGTGCGCTGCGTTGCTTCAGTCATGTTATCTCCTTAACACTGTGCTCCACCAATTGGGGCACGTCGGTATTTTGGCGTTTTTACAAGAAACAGCGGTTGATGCAGAACCAACGGTAGCTCGGCATCAACACGCCATCGCTGTTTCCTGTGAAGTAGCTAAATTAGCACTTCTAGTTTTGTGATGAATCAATTTTATTTTGATACATCAAGCTTTATTTTGCTTACTTGCTTTTTGCCAAGTTATCTTAAGCGCGAGCTTCTTCGATAGAAGCCTTAGCAGCTTCTACTACGTGCTC
>CAMYPN010000044.1 GCA_947292085.1 uncultured Gardnerella sp.
CGTTAAAAATCTGCTCAAAAAGTTTCGCAGGAGTTGGCACGCCCTCAATGCAAAGCTCTTTCAAAGCGCGACGCACGCGAGCAACAGCAGTTTCACGACTTTGTGCAGTAATAATAAGCTTACCCATCATGGAATCAAATTTTGGCGAAATATTGTCTCCAACCTCAACACCAAAATCAACTCGAATACCAGGGCCTGAAGGCCACTTGATTTTCGTCAAAGTACCAGAACTTGGAGTCAAATTCGTAGCAGGATCTTCCGAAGTAATGCGCAGCTCAAAACTGTGTCCGCGAGGCTCTGGATCTTTAATCAACTCGCCGCCGTCGGCAATATTAAGCTGTTCTCGCACCAAATCGAGTCCACTAACTTCCTCACTAACCGTGTGCTCAACTTGCAATCGCGGATTAACTTCCAAGAAGTAGACTTTATGCTGAGAAGTCACCATATATTCGCACGTGCCAAGACCAACGTAGTCAACAGCTTCAAATAGGTTACGAGAATATCGGTAAAGCTGCTCTTTTTCATCGTCGGTCAAGAACGGTGCAGGAGCTTCCTCAACCAGCTTCTGGTTTCGGCGCTGCACCGAGCAATCGCGCGTGGAATATACGGTGAAATTTCCGTGAGCGTCGCGGCCGCACTGAGTTTCTACGTGGCGAGCCTTGTCAATAAAACGCTCAATAAAATATTCGTCTAAGTCGCCGCCCTGAAGAGCGTCGTGATTCATGTAAAAGCCGCGCAACTCGTCGTCGTTACGAACGACAGTGATACCGCGTCCGCCGCCGCCATCCGTGCGTTTCATCATAACCGGATAGCCGTGCGTTTGCGCAAAAGTAAGAAGCTCTCGAATATCTTTTACAGGCTCCGAAATGCCCGGAACTGGCGGAACTTTCGCACGCACAGCCACGCGGCGAGCTGTAATCTTATCACCCAAGTCAATAAGTGCTTCCGGACGAGGTCCAATCCAAATAACACCAGCATCATTGACTTTCTTAGCAAAAGATGCAACTTCCGATAAGAAACCATAACCAGGGTGTACAGCGTCCGTGCCGCTTCTTTTAATAATGTCAAGAATCGCGTCCTCGTTTAAGTAAGTGTCGCGATACGTGTCTCCGGAAAGTGCGTACGCTTCGTCTGCCATTTCTACAAACTGCGCATTGCGATCAGTCGGCGCGTAAATTGCAACGGTAGAAATGCCCATTTCGTGAGCCGTGCGAATTACTCGCAAGGCGATTTCACCGCGATTAGCGATGAGTATTTTTTTGATATTCGTAACCATAAGTTACAAAATATTCCAAAATTCTATAAAACGGTTCCACCGACATACACAAAAGCTAGAGCAAAATTTTGTACACTTCTCCAATGCAATTGATTTTTTACGCACGTAATGTGTTTAGCGAAAACGGAAACGTTTAAAAAACCGAAAGAAGGTTTATATGACTGACATGCATCAAAATAATGCTGCAACAACAAATTCTCTTGAAACTGTTGCGCATAAAATTAAGACTGCTGCAACTTGGCTTGCTAAGCCGGTTCTTCTTACTGTGCTTTTGGCTCTTTCTACTATGGCTGGAGCTATTTATATTTATCCTATTACTCCTGTGCCAATTACCTTGCAAACTCTCGTTTTGTGCATTATTGGTTTGACTTTGAGCTGGCAAAAGGGCGTTGCTTCCGTTGTAATGTATTTGGCTTTGGGCGCTGCAGGTTTGCCTGTGTTCGCTGGATTTAAGGGCGGCTGGGCTGTTTTTGTTGGCCCTACTGCAGGATTCTTGGCAGGATTTATTTTTGGCGTTGCTGCAATTGCCGCTTTGAAGCACGTATTTGACATTGCTCTCGACGCTATGATGCCAGAACACTCATTCAAGAAGACTTTCGCACGTTTCTGCACCTACTCAGTTGCTTCCATAATCGGCACGATTGTGATTTACGCATTTGGTATTTTTGGCCAAAGCTACTTAACTGGCATGCCACTTTCGACTGCTGCAGCTACTTTGATCATCTTCATGATTGGTGATCTTATTAAAGCTTTTCTCGCGAGTGTCGTTTGTTCAGGGGTATATGATATGCTCAAAGAGAAACATGCGTAAGGTTGTTTATCTTTCTACCTTTTCGTATTTTTCCCATCTTTCAGGTCGTGGTAACAATTCCCGGTTGCCACGGCCTGTCTCTTTTATATCTAGCTAATTTCTTCAACAACTTGCGCAGTCAGCGCTCAGGAAAAGCGTCCTCGTCGTACGCAACAGCGTGAACATCACCGCTTTTTACAACAATATCTTCGCCTGTTTTTGCACGAATAGTAAGCGACGCATTCTTTCCAATACAAACTGCAGTACCTGTTATTACACTTCCGTCAACAGGATGTACATTTACTTCCCTACCGAGTGTCCAACACACGCAAGTTACTTCTTTAAGCAAATCTGCCACATTATTTTGATAATCTTTAACAAAATCGTATAAACGCGAGCGCAAACGCGTTACTATACTTGCTGCAATAACGTCACGCAATTCTTGAGCTTCCGGCAGTTTTGTAATGTGCATTTGTAGAGAAGTTGCTTTTTTAATTGGAAGAACTTCTTGCGGAACGTACAAGTTCATACCGATTCCAAATACAACTCCCATAAGATCTTCTCTTCCAGGAACTGCTACAAGTTCTGTTAAAATTCCGCCTTCTTTGCAATCGTGCAAGAATATGTCGTTAGGCCACTTGAGTTTTAGTTTGCAATCTTCTCCATGCATAAATGAACTTTTGTACTTACTAAATACGTCTAAAAGTGCGTCTCTTGCAGACAGTCCGGCAATAATCGGAAGCCAACCGTTTATATCAGCGTTAGTAACTATTTTTTTAGGAAGAAGCGTTAAGAAAGATACTAGAAAACTTTCTCCCGGCCTGCTTACCCACTCTCTGCCAAGTCTTCCGCGACCGGCAGTTTGATCATCCGCAGCAATAGCAAAAATTGTAGGCTTTCCGTCACTTCTTTCTGATATTTCATTATTTTGCACTATTTCTCGCGCAAAATTTTGCGTTGAATCTGTGATACTAAAAAGTTTTACATAATCTGCTACTTTTGCAGTTTGTGGCATGCTAGCCACACTTTGCGAAGAAAATAAACTCATATGTATAATTTTATACACCGTGTTAAGTGATCGCTACTGCGAGACTTTGTGCAAAAAGAAAAGATTTGCGCGAAAGATCTGCGCAAAAAGATTTGCGTAAATTTAGCACGGTGACAAAGGTTGCGAAAATTTGGTAGGTGTTTACAGGTATGAAATTGGCAGAAAGCAAGGATTTCGGTAGTAAATCTAGCAAAACTGAAGCTAGTATGCTCGAATCCTTAGCACCAAAACCTGCAGACTCTAATAAAAGCAACAAATTTATAAAAATATTAGGCGTAGTTTTTAATTATTTTCTAGGAATTCTCGTTTGTTCGCTATTAAGTTTTTGCACAAGCGTAGGATTTATATTTCGCAGCAGCTTACACACCAAACATTTAGGTTCTATTACAGATTTTGGTGTTAGTAATGCGATTATTTTTTTGATTTCCTTTATAATTTACTCTTGCATTCTTTTCTCACTTGTAATTTTTAGCAAGTCTAAAAAAGCAGTAAATTTTTTGGAAAAAGTCAAGTATTTTCTTATATCTAAATGGCACGATTTAACTGAATTAATACATACTGAAGCGCACAAGAAATTATTGCGCAGGAACGTACCTCATTTCCTTGCTAAAGCAGCTTCTGCAGCAATAGAAATATCTAATCTCGCGCTACTTTGTATACGCTGGTGCGTTTTCCACCTAACACATAGGCAGCGCAATCTTTTCATCACATTCATACTAGGCTGGCTGTGGGCGCCGGTTACTTTTCTTGCAGCTTACGGAGCTGACCTCTGCTCGCAAATTCGCGAATACAGTTGGGCTTGGAATCAAATCACGGGATTAAAACAGCCATATATTGGATTCTTCAGCTTCGTACCAGCAGACATCTACCCTACTGCTCACTACTTGTGGCCATCTAATCCAACATATTTAAGCGATCAGCACAACATAGTTCTTACTGTTATTTACGGCTCTGTTGCGGCAGTTTCGCGTTATTTTACAGATTCTAACGATGCTGGAATCGTACTTCTGGCTTTTATGCAATTTGTTTTTGCAGCCTTCTGTTTTGCTGCCACAGCAAATCGTTTTCTAAATCGACCGTGGCTTATATCTAAATACAATTACGATAAAAACAATAGCTTGCGAAAGGACAATAAAAAATACAAAACTTACGCAATTTACGCAAATGCAGAAACGCCGATGATAGCGCGCGTAATAGTTCTGCTTCTGCTTCTGTTTAATCCTCTAGTTATTTTATCTACGATTTCACTAACAAAATCACCGCTTTTTGCATTCGCTTTTACATGGTGGGTTGGCGTTTGTTACGAAATTAATAGCATTTATTTCGATAAAAATACTTGCGAAAATAGCGACTACATAAAACGCAAAAGCCGCAGAAAACTTCCAATTCACACTATAATTGAGCTAGTTATAAGCGTATCTGTAATGCTAATCGCAG
The DNA here is from genome assembly GCA_947292085.1 of uncultured Gardnerella sp. GTDB lineage: Bacteria > Actinomycetota > Actinomycetes > Actinomycetales > Bifidobacteriaceae > Bifidobacterium. Next base: position 4,552 of record CAMYPN010000044.1, read on the forward strand.
CTAAATACGCTTGGTATATTCTTACAATTCAATTCATACTGCTACTTATAGCGCATATAAAGCATTGGAAACTGTGGCTTTGTGGAATCCTACTGCCGACTGTGCTTATTCACGGATCAATCACAATGCTTATCTCAAGCGGCGCAATCATAAACGGCGACCCTATTGAAAGTCGCGGAGTACAATTACAGCAGATTGCTAGAATCGCAAAAGTAGATCCAAAAAGCATACCGCACTGCGCAAAACGCGCGATATCGCGAATTTTTAATCTAGATCAAGCAGCAGAAGCATACAAACCGAACGATGCGGATCCTGTAAAATCTTCTGGATTGCAATCAAAAAAAGTTAGTTACAGATGGAGATACGTAACTAAATCCGATATTAAACAGCTAGACAAAGCATGGTGGAAAACAATTACTAACAGTCCACTTGTAGCAACAGACGCTCTTGTAGCAAAATCTTACGGATATTTTGATATTCTCGACACGCCTTACGTTGGTCCAGAATATTATCTCAACACAGACAGCATACACAAATCTGTATGGATAAAACTATGGAATCCGCGACTTAGATCCAAAATCTCAAAAAATATTAATGAATTAAGCGAAGAAAGCACATTAAGATTCCTAATTCACGGTAATACTTATGTGATTGGAACTCTACTAATTGGAGTTGCTGAAATTATTTTGAGACGCTGGAAAACAGTGATATGGCATATTCCTCTAGCACTGTTAATGGGCGTAATGATTATGGCTCCGGCTAATAATTTTGAAAGGCATATGCTTCCGCTTACTTTTGTATTCTGTTTTGTGCTTCTAGCGTTTTGGAGAGATACGTTGAAAGCTGTTAAAAAATTATGACTCTGCGCTGAGTTAATCTGCGTTTAGTTAATCCGCGTTTAGTTAAAAGGAGCTAGCTTCTGCAATTTATAAAAGTGGTGGATACTAAGAAGTAAACACTAGGAGTAGACGCAAAGCGCAAATACTAAGCAGACGCAAAACACAAACATAAAGCGCAAAAGCACTTGCGATTCGCACATTTACTAGAAAGCAACTATAAGACTATAATAGAAAAGATGATTGCTAATTATTGCTGCAACTAAGGGCACAGGATGGACGAGATTAATTCAAACCAGTTTGCGCAAGCACAGAGTGCTCATTCCGATGCCGCATCCTTAAATAATACTGAAGTAAACGCTTCAGATACATATCACGCAATGGCGAGTGACGAATCAGATGCGAATCAAAAATTCACAAATCTAAATGATGATTTTCTTTCACTTTTAACAGGAGTGCAAATTTGCGCAATACAAAAGCAATTGAAGCAGTTAGAAAAATCAGAACAATCAAATCAATCAAATGAGCTGGTAAATCAGTCGGCACTTTCCGCAACTTCGGCACTTTCCGTAACTGTTGCAACAAAAGAAGAATCTACTAAATCTTCCACAAACAACAAAGACGATGTTGAAGAAAAACGAAAGCACCATTTGTGGAGACGCAAAAATACAAATCAAGATCGCGAGAATACTACTGTAGAAGAAGCGCCACACTTTACACCACTTCCTTGCGCACCAGCAGTTGAGCCGTTTGGGATTTTCGATACTCGCGACGGTCAAGTTTTTGACGCTGCCACTCGCCTACGCTTACACACTATTATTGCAACGTGTCTTATGAATGGCATTGCAGATCAGAGAGTAAACGCTTTAATACACCTATTGCAATGGCCTGATACGCCGAAAATAATCGTTATAGCTGGTACTTACGGCGCAAAAATTACTAAAGATGATGGCCCTACGCGCAAAAAAGACTCTCCAGTAATTCCAGATAATACAGACACATTACGCCGCAATATTTGGCCACAATTAGGAAACTGCAACGCATATGACGCAATAGTCGAACGCGCGCAAAATAGCGCTTTACAGCGTATTAACAGATCGTGGCAAGCGACGAATCTATTTGCCGGTAGCACTACCGGTAGCGCAGGTAGGGAAGGTAGTGAAGGTAGCGCAGGTAGCGCAGGTAGCGCAAATTCAAGCGAGACTTTCTCATCACCATCCCATATAGTCTTGCTAGCAGTTCGTGAAACCCCAAGCGAGCAGTCGCTAGAAAAACTGTGTCAAATATTTACAGCATCCAAAAAGCCCGTATGCATAAGCGGAATAGTGCAGGGAGTAGATCGAGTATCATCTGCTTTAACAGCCACGCTTTCAGCAATTGCAGTAGCGCCAGCTGTTAAACATTTGCCGCAAATAATTCACGCGGATGATGTATTAGCTGAACGCGCTCTTATTGGAGACAGCACTGCAGTAGAAAGCTTATACAACGACGTTTATCAAAGCCTAGCTCCGTATAATCGCGACGATCCGACTCTTAGTACAGTAGACATGTTCCTTAGATTTGGCGGAGCACTTGATCAGACAGCGCACGAACTTAATGTGCATCCAAATACTGTGAGATACCGTTTGCGCAAAGTAGCGCAAACAACTGGTTGGGATGCTACCGATCCTCGTGCAGCGTACGTACTGCAGACGGCCATTACCATAGGCCGCATCCGCGACGCGCGCTCGCACATTATGTAGCTAAGTCGCCAACTCACCAATCAAGAGACACTCACGCAGAAAACAAACTGCACGCGTGCCTCACTATTAAAAAACGCTGAGAAGCGCTCGCAAATGAGCACATTCTCAGCGTTTATAAGCTTTATACTTGATTTACTTTGCGAATCTCGCGCTTTCGCACAAGCTACGCTAGCAATAAATCAGGCAGCGATGCTTGCAATATCCACTGGAACACCAGGAGCCATTGTGGAGGTAACAGTCACCTTAGTGATGTAACGACCCTTAATGGTGGTTGGCTTCAAGCGGCGGATTTCGTCTGCAACAGCCTTGAAGTTCTCTTCAAGAGCCTTAGCATCGAAGG
>CAMYPN010000045.1 GCA_947292085.1 uncultured Gardnerella sp.
CGTCATTAACTTTGCCATCAGCAACAAGAGCAGAATACTTTCCTGCTGGAATCTTTACTTGAGTTTCAGCATTATTAGCATTGAACACAACAACGTATTGCTTATCTGCATCGTTAAGCGTGTAAGCAATTACACCATCAGGAGTGCCATCAATCATCTTCATGTTCTTGTTAATTGTTGCATAATCAAAATCACGAAGAGATTTAATGCTCTTACGTAGCTTCAACAATCCCTTGAAATAGTTCACAGAATCAGACTTGTCAGCAGCACGATTCCAATCAAGAGAATTGACTACATCGCCCTTATTGTAGCTGTTACCTTCTCCGTTCTTGCTTCGCAAGAATTCCTGACCAAGCTGAATAAACGGCATGCCACGAGAAAGCAAAATCATTGAATTTGCAAGCTTTACTCGCTTCATGCGCATATCTTCAGTATCTTGAGGAGCAGAAACCTTTAGCTTATCGTACAACGACAAGTTATCGTGAGCTTCAACATACTGAACAATTTGACCTGCATCAGCAAAGTGCGTTTCAGCATTACCATTCGAGCACTTAACAGTACTCGTGCCAAATTGGCAACCAAGCAAATTATGCTCAAGCAAAGCCTTAACACCTTTATCTGTATTGCCATTTACAAAACCAGTACTCTCATCCTTAAACACATAACCCTTCATAGAATCGCGGAAGGAATCGTTAAAGAACGCTACTCCTGGAATCTTATAAGCATTAGGTTGAATAGTAGACTCGCTCTTAGGAAGCAGTTTATTCATATCCCAGCCTTCACCGAGCACAATAATTGAAGGATCAATCTTATTAAGCTCAGCACGCACTTCTTGCATAGTCTTCAAGTCAATTAAGCCCATCAAATCAAATCGGAAGCCGTCGAGGTTGTAATGCGTAGCCCAATACTTTACAGAATCCAAAATATACTTGCGCATCATTTGACGCTCAGAAGCAGTATCGTTACCGCATCCAGAATTACCATTCAGAGCGCCATCCTTATAACGGAAGTAGTATCCAGGAACTGTCTTGTTAAATGAATGCTTTTGTACGTCATAAACATGGTTGTAAACAACATCCATAATCACGCGCAAACCAGCCTTATGAAGGCCAGCAATCATTTGCTTAGCTTCCTGAACTCGCGTTGTTGGATTAGCAGGATCAGTAGAATAAGATCCTTCAGGAACATTGTAGTTCTCTGGATCATAACCCCAGTTTTGAGCACCTGGCTGACCGTAACCCAAGTCACCAGTTTCATTCACAGAACCAAAATCATACATTGGCATGATTTGTACGTGAGTGACACCAAGCGACTTCAAATAATCAAAGCCAGAAACATTCTGCTTATCTTTAGTCTTAGTGCCTTCTTCTACTACGCCAAGATACTTACCGCGATGAGCATCGCTAATACCAGAGTTTGGATTGATCGAAAAGTCACGAACATCCATTTCTGCAATTGTTGCGTCACTTGGATTCGTAAACTTTGGCATACGATTTCCAGCGCTACCAGCGTCTTTATCTGCTAATACAACAGAACGCTCACCGTTTACTACTGCAGCTTTCGCATAAGGATCAGCAGAAACATTCACTGTGCCATCAGCAAAATGAACTTCATATGCGTAAGCTGTATTAGCTTTGTCGCCATCAAGCTTTGCAGACCATACACCATGATCTTCTGCTTTCATAGCTGTTTCTTTGTCTTTTTCAGCTTTTTCAGCAGTCGACTTATAAGTAATCAACTTTACTTCAGTTGCTGTTGGAGCCCAAAGCTTGAAAGTAGTTGAAGAAGCAGAATACACAGCACCTAAATCATTGCCAGCATAAGCATATTTCTTATCGAATTCATCGGTACGAATTACGCTAGCACCAGTTTTTGAGGAAGCAGAAAGCTTAATATCTTTAGCCAATCCCTTAATACTCAACTCATACTTGTGTTTAATATTAAGTTCATTCTTGGTTTCGATAGTAATCTCTGAACCCTTAGCTTCAACAGAAGCAATCTCAACTTTCTTGGCAGGATTTTCACTAGCATCCAAAAGCGTTACGTCAGAGTCTTTTACAGAAGACACGTCACCAGATACTTTTACAGCTAACTTCTTTAAGCCAGCAATATCAGCAGACATCACGTGAGCTGTAAGTTGCGGCATAGTAGCGTTTAAGTATACTTTCATGTCATCTTGCATTAACCAGACTTCAGCACTACCCTTGTTTGGATCATTTGGATCTAGCTTAATCGCATTGTTTGGAATACTGCGATCGCTAGGATCTTGCTGGTCCCAAGCGTTAATTGGCGTAGACTTTCTAACTTTGAAGCCAACACTGTCAATACCAGCATCATTCTTAGCAGTAAAGGTTGCAACCTTGCCATAATCGTCATGCGAAGTGAAGTAACGAGCAGTACCACCGGTTCCGTCGTTCCAAGTCCACATGTTCCAGCCTTCATAATCGCCAGCATTCCTGCGATAATGAACAGTTACCTTTAACTCTTTTGGCTTACTCTTAAGATTGTCTGGAGCAGTGAACTTAGTGCTATCACTAGTGTCTTTTTCATTAGGATTTGCCCAAGCTCCGCCTGTTACCCAAGCTTCAGCAAGACCACTTGCACAGTTTTCAATAGCACGATCGCCACCGTCTTTACCCCACTCTTTTGTACTAGTAATAAAGGAAAGCGACTTGTTTTCAAAAGCACCGTCAACTGTAGTTTCAAAAACTTTGCCGAATTTATCACTGCCATTGAACTCATGCCAAGCTCCTTTTAGCTCTTTACCATCCTTGTCTTTGCCCCACAACCAAATGCTAATATTGCGAGTATCACCAGCTTTTTGTGCGTAGTGGATGCGAACAGTGGTCTTTGGCTCATATTTTACTGGGCAAGGATTTACTCCAACACTACCCTTGTGATCTTGAGCTACATACGAATCAGTGTGAGCTGGAATCTTAAAGTTCTTCTTATCTCCTTCGTGATACCAGTAGTTTTCACCATTATTAAACACTGCTTCATAAGCTTTACCATTGGTTCTAATTGTCTTCTTATACCAACCGTCGCAAGCCTTTCTCATCTCATCGCCAGGAGCTTGAGTCCAGCTTGAGCCTATGCCGTAATGAACATATACTTTTTTATCTTTAAACTTTTCGTCTGGCTTAAAGTAAATGGTCGTTGTAGGGTCTTCTGGCATGCCTGCATCAGGCTTTTCTTCACCATATTTAGGATCAGATGGGTCTGTAGCAGTACCAGCCGGATGTGTAGCTTTTGTTGCATTAACGTGCAATGCTACTGCTTCGCGAGCGCCAATCTTGGTTTTAACTTCACCTTTTTCAACTTTAACAGTCTTAGAGCAGTCACCTGCAGCATAAACATTGCAGTACTCGCCATCAGGCAAATCAGTCTTATAAGAAACTTCTTTTTCGTCAAGCGAATTGTTGATTGCTAAGAAGCCTTTATTTTGACGGCTAAAAGCAACGTTGTTATCGCCATCATCCTGCCAATTTGTGACTTTCGCACCTTGAACAGCATTGTAAAATCCAATCATTCCGCGAATTGAAGTCCAACGCTGAGTGCACTGCCACTTTGAATTAGCATCACAAGTTACTTCAGGAACAGACGTAACGGTAGCACCAGGGGCACCTTCATCATTCTTATCGAACTTGTATCCGGAATACACGTTTGGAGTGCCGTATGGCCATGCAAGCATGAACGCGTTTGCTAAAGCGTAACGACGACCGTCCTTATACGTAAGCACGCTGTTACCGCGCTCAGTATCCCAATTCGTAACGAAAATAGCAGCTTTATCGCTCTTAACCATTCCGTCTTGAATTTTGTTTAGAGGCTTGCTTGCCTTCATCAGCGAGCCTTTGAAGTTCTGCTTAAGCTGATAAGAGTAGCCAAATTCGTTAACTTCGCCTTCATTCAAATGTGCAGACGGCTGAATTTGTGCAGCTTCTGAAAGGTTGCCAATAGTTTCCTGCATCCACCAAATGTCATTAATCTTTTTGCTACCTTCGACACTTTCGTTGTATTGCTTTATAGCAGAAGCTTTAATACCTCTCATATCATCTGGAGAAATATGCTTTACAGCATCCACACGGAAACCTGCAACACCGAGTTTCAACAAATCTGCAAAATACTTGCCTAAAACTTGCTGAACATGAGGCTTAGAAGTATCTAAATCAAGTAAGCCTACAAGTCTGTTATTCCACACATCCTCAGCTTTAGTGTAGTCTTTAATGTTTTCGGTGCTCCTATGGAAATCGTCTTTAGTGTATCCAGCGTCTGTAAAAGTCTGAGTAGACACATCATACTTACTTCCACCAACACCGACTTTACCTTTATTATCAGCGCCAGCCATGTGATTAATTACAGCATCAGCAATAATTCCAACACCTGCAACTTTGCAAGTGGCAATCATATCTTTAAACTCAGCTTCAGTGCCAAGCTTAGAATTTAAGCTATAGCTCACAGGCTGATAAGAAGTCCACCACGCTTTACCTTTAATATGATCCTGAGAAGGCGAAATTTGCACATACTTCACACCTTCAGGACCGTAAGTATCAGTGCACTCTTGAGCAATACTATTCCAATTCTGCTGAAAAGCAGTAACAATAACACCCTTGCCATTAAGTGTTACATTATTAGAAGTTTCTTTGCTATTGCTAGACTCCCCGCTAGTCACAGCATTTGCGCCACTTGTAACAGCAAAACCAGTTACAAGCATTGCAACAGACGCAGCAATAGAAACAATCTTCGATGCAAGATGTCGATGACGAGCCATCAGTATCCTTTCCTCCATTGGTACCAACACTCTTCTTCATTGGTTATGTTGGCAGTATGTATGCACGTTAATAAGACTGCTACTACAATGTTCTCAGTCATTATCCATCAGACCATCATTGAGCCTGAAACTTGCAATTAAATCAAATATATTGTCACCAAATACGACTTAATCAACAAATTATGCACTACATGCAAGAAGCGATTATAACACTTTTTTATATAGCATAAAGCCGCATAAATAATGCGTGTCGCATAACGCAAGAAATAAAAATAAAAAACGCCGCATAGAAAACTACGCGGCGAAATTTGTACCCCCTAAGAGAGTCGAACTCTTGTTGTCAGATTGAAAGTCTGGTGTCCTAACCGTTAGACGAAGGGGGCTTCGAACCAAACCATATAATCTTAACACTACTAAACTTACAGCACAACTTGCGCGTGTCGTAATATTCAAAAGAGAAATAAATTACAAAAGAACGTAAAGTCAGTTACCTAGAAACATAAGTAAAATCGTGAATAAACCTACCTGCATCAATGCCCTTACGTTCAAAATTCGTTAAAACCCTACCATCAAACCTATGCGACTCCAAAAACTCGGCATGCGGCAAAACAGCAGCATCTTCGGCATTACCTTTACCAACATGCTCAGTAGGCAAACTCACGCACAAATCTCCAACATTAACAAAATCGTTTCTAGAATCCATAATCTCATGAACATGCAAAGCGTAATCTTCAATATCAGTTGCGATTCTCCACGCTCCACCATCAACAAGAGCACGATTAACTGAATCCGCAAGAGCTTTCTGCACAATTCTGCGCTTATGATGACGCATTTTAGGCCAAGGATCAGGGAAGAAAGTCCAAACTTCAGAAACAACTTTAGAATCACAGGCAGCCAAAAAATCAGGCGCATTAACCTGTGCTATACGAATATTATGCAAATTCTGTTTTCCAGCTAAAAGCATAGTGTGTGCAACACCTGGATCATAAACTTCCAGCGCAAGAAAATTAGTATCAGGATTAGCAGCCGCAGCAGCAACAATATTTTCACCCTGACCTGAACCAATCTCAACTATAAGAGGATTATTATTGCCCCAATTTTTAAAAATCCACTCAGAATCAATGCGCAAACCTGGCATACAGCGCAAAGAACCATCTTTATCAGAAATATTTAATAAATATTGACTAGAATAACGTTCCTTAGCTCGCTCTAAACGAGCGTCAAGACGAGCAGACCTTCTAACAAAAGATAAAATTACCCTATTTGCGCTATTGCCAACTTCAGACTCGTTCATTTCCAACTCGTTCATTTCAGAATCACTCACTTTAACCTGCTACACACTTTTATTAAATATTTTAATTTTATTAAATACTCCAACTCATCGTATGCTATCAAATGAACGCAACTTAGCGGCAGCAGTCAAATAATACACACTTCACAAACGAATTTGAAAGATTATCACTTCAGTTCGTAGAGTTATAATTTTTACCGTAAATCCATGAATTATAAAAATCCATAAAAGAAAGGCCAAGAATGACTGTTCTTGTCACTGGCGGATGCGGCTACATTGGAGCACACGTAGTTCACGCATTGCACGAAGCTAAGCAAAACGTCGTCGTAGTAGACGATTTAAGCTACGGAAAACCTACGAGAATCGAAAATGCTCGTCTTTATGGCATGGATATCTCCTCACCAGATGCAGGAAAACGACTTGCGCAAATAATGAAAGATGAGCATGTTGACTCAGTAATACACTTTGCTGCTAGAAAACAAGTCGGAGAGTCCGTAGAAAAGCCACTTTGGTACTATCAGCAAAATATTAACGGCATGCTGAATGTACTTGAAGGAATGCGCGAAAGCGACGTTAAAAAGCTCGTATTTTCATCTTCCGCTGCAACTTACGGAATTCCTCCTGTTGAAGTAGTTCCAGAAGATGTAGTTCCAATGCTTCCAATCAATCCTTACGGCCAAACTAAACTTTTTGGAGAATGGATGGCGCGAGCATGCGAACACACTTACGGAATTCGCTTCTGCGCATTACGTTACTTTAACGTTGCAGGTTGCGGACCGGTTGAATTGGAAGATCCTGCTATTTTAAACTTGATTCCAATGCTTCTTGAGCGTTTGCAACGCGGAAAAGCTCCTGCTATTTTTGGTGACGACTACCCTACACCTGACGGCACATGCATCCGCGATTATATTCACGTTTCTGATTTAGCAGATGCGCACATAGCAGCTCTTACGTACTTAGATCGCGACGAACGCAAATACGATGCTTTTAATGTTGGAACTGGCAAAGGCACTTCAGTACGCGAAATCGTCGATGAAGTTCGAGAAGTTACTGGCTTGCCGTTTAAGGAAACTGTATTAGATCGTAGAGCTGGAGACCCTCCACAACTTATTGGTAGCACAAAGCGAATCAATGAGGAAATGGGCTGGCATGCTCGCTACGATGTGAAGGATATTGTTAAATCCGCATGGGCTGCTTGGCAGGCAAATCCTGAACATCATATTGATGTTGATTCATGGAAGCAGCTTGACTAGCTTATAAAATAAAGAAACGCGCGACAAAAACTGCCGCGCGTTTTTTGTTTATTTACTTGTGGCTCCGAGCGGGATCGATCCGCTGACCTAGCGATT
>CAMYPN010000046.1 GCA_947292085.1 uncultured Gardnerella sp.
GAAGCTTGCGCGCGCATACGCGACTTAATTTCGCCAGTAATATGCGGAATAACCTGCACGCACTGACCCAAATATTCGCCAGCACGCTCCTTACGAAGCACAGACTGATAAATCTGACCTGTAGTTACATTCGCTTTCTGGCTTAAGAAAACATCGAGGAATCGCTCGTAATGACCAATATCGAGATCTGTTTCTGCTCCATCTTCCGTAACATAGACTTCACCATGCTGGAATGGGTTCATTGTACCCGGGTCAACGTTGATATAAGGATCGAGTTTTTGTTGTAATACATGCAATCCGCGACTGCGTAAAAGTCGGCCTAAAGATGATGCTGTAAGGCCTTTTCCGAGGGACGAAACTACGCCACCAGTGACAAAAATATGCTTTGTAATATGCTCCTGAGAGTTACCATGTTGTCTTCTAACCATGGAACTCCATAGTATCTTCGAGCCTCGACGCTGGGTGTTGATTCGCAAAAAATCGAACAAAATCAAACAAGATGCGAAACGGCTTCCAAAGCAAGCTTGTAACCATACAATCCCATGCCTGTAATAGTGCCGGTTGCAACAGGGCTAATCACGCTTATTCGACGAAAAGAGTCACGCGCAGCAGGATTAGAAATATGCACTTCCATTAACGGCACTCCAGCGTCCAAAACCATATGAGCCGCATCCGCAAGCGCATAACTGTAGTGTGTGAAAGCAGCAGGATTCATAACAACAGGCGTACATGTATCAGCTGCTTCGTGCATCCAGTGAACCATTTGTGCTTCGTCGTCGCTTTGGCGAACTTCTACTTTTAGGCCAAGCTCCGCTCCCCACTTTTCGCAATATTCGCGCAAAGTTTCAAAATTTTCGCTACCGTATACGTCTGGTTGACGCACGCCTAAACGACCTAAATTCGGCCCGTTTACTACAAGAACTTTTTTTGTTTGCTGATTTTCCATTATTGCCTCTAAATATTGATTAATTTTGCTTATAAACTCGTCTAAAAGCTTCCTGAACTGCTTCAATAGGCGGATTATCGAGATGAATAGGATTTGAAATACCATCCAAAATTACAAAACGTAACATATTTCCGCGCGCTTTTTTGTCTCGATGCATGAGATTAAGAACACGCTCAAACGCACTTTCACAATCCCCACCGCCGTTCCAAGATATTGGCAATCCAAGAGATTTCAAAAGCGAACGATGGTACGTAACATCTTCAGCATCCAAATATCCCAAAATTTGCGCAAGTTCAGCCGCAAAAACCATTCCAACAGCAACCGCGTTTCCATGACGCCAACGGAAATGTTCAATCTGCTCAATCGCGTGCCCTAAAGTATGCCCGTAATTCAAAAACTCGCGCAAACCCTGCTCTTTTAAGTCATTAGAAACGTGATACGCTTTTACTCTAACTGTGCGCTCAATAAGTTCTACTAACAGATTGTGAAGCTCTTCACAATTTTCTAACAGATCTCCATTAAATTTACGCAATAATTCAGCATTATGAGCGTCACTAAGTAGTTTTAATATTTCGCAATCGCGAATAAATCCAGATTTTGCAACCTCTCCCAAGCCTTCAATCAAAATATCATTAGGAAGAGTTGCAAGCGTAGAAGTGTCAGCTAAGACTCCCGCTGGAGTGTAAAAACTACCAACCAGATTCTTGCCAGCATCAGTATTAATACCAGTTTTTCCGCCTGTAGAAGCATCAACCATAGCTAAAAGTGAAGTAGGACAATTCACATATCGAATACCGCGCATCCAAGTTGCGGCAACAAAACCAGCCAAATCTGTTGCAGCGCCGCCACCTAATCCAACAATCGCGTCGGAACGAGTAAAACCAGCTTCTGCCAAATTAGCCCATAATCCGCTTGCAACTTTAATAGTTTTTCCAGCTTCCGCGTCTGGAATTATCATGTCGAAAACTTCGTATCCAGATTGACGCAGAATAGTTCTAGCTTTATCACTGTGTCTCTGCACTGGTTGAGTATGAACTAACGCCACTCTAACAGGCTTTTCACCCAGAATTTGCGGCAAAAGCTGCATAACTCCGTCGCCAATTCGCACATCATACGGCTCTATACCTTCTCCTGTAACATGCACAATATGTTGCATAATCATGCTCCTAACTTTTTCAGCAGCCATATGCGGAGTTGCACCATGAACTCGAACGTAACTATTGGCTAATAATCTAAATATTGGATCTCTTTGCTCATACAATTTATTCCAACGTTCGGCACCATTTTTGCCCTGTAACATTGGTCTATTATTGTTCCAAGATATACGTTCTATTGCTTCTGCTTCAGAAACTTGCAGGTAAATTATGCAGCCGCCACGCTTAGCGTAATTTTGTAAAACTTTCTTTGTGATTTCGTTTATTGGAGCACCGCCTCCCAAAGAAAGTATTCCACCTTTTACATCAAAATTTTGAATATTTTCGTCACTTTTCTCAAAACTAAATTCCGTTCCACGCAACGCGTCAACAAAACTCTCGCCTTCTACAAGCGCGCGCACAATTCTAGCTTCAATATCTCTAAATGCTTTTTGGCCTCGATTATTGAAATAGTTTGAAATAGACGTACCAATAGTCTGTTCAATAATTTCGTCACTATCAGCGAAAGGAACTTGCATAATTTTTGCAGTTTCACTACCTACGCGAGTTTTACCAGCAGCAGGCATGCCAATAATTACAGCTATAGGACCAGATTTAGCGATACTACATTCCGAAATATCACATTCCGAAATACTATCTTCTTCACCGCTATCGTCAGAGAATTTTGTGAAATTATCGCCGAACGGACGATTTTCTTCCATCACAACTCACATCCTTAACGCATATGTTCCGGCCATGAATCTACATAGCTGCGAGCGTTACGTCTAATTTCTTCCACGGAATCTCCGCCGAATTTCTCTAACGAATATTGGGCTAAAGTAAGTCTAAGCATTGCTTCAACAACAATAGATGCGGCTGGAACTGCATTAGAATCTGAACGCTGGTTGATTGCTTGCGCCTCTAATCCCGATGAAATATCTACTGTTCTTAAAGCGCGAGGAATCGATGGTATTGGCTTCATTGCTGCGCGCACGCGAATAATTTCGCCATTCGACATTCCGCCTTCGATTCCGCCTGCTCTGTTAGTAGCTCTAACAATATGCCCAAACTCGTTCATAATAATTTCATCATGAGCTTGAGAACCTAAACGATCAGCTTCAGCAAAACCATCACCAATTTCTACACCTTTAATTGCCTGAATGCTCATAACATTCCCTGCAATTGCTGCATCTAATCGCCTATCTGCTTCCACATATGTGCCGACTCCTGCAGGCATTCCGTAAGCTAACGCTTCAACTACTCCACCCAAAGTGTCTGTAACATCTTTAGCTTCGTTAATTTTTGATACCATTCGCAACTCAGCTTTTTTATCAAGCGTTCTTACTGGCGAATTATCTAAAGCAAATACATCATCCGGAGTTGGTAGCGGAACTTCACCACTTACGTACTCTCCGCCAATTCCAATTACATGAGCCACAGTTCTAACGTTCAATGCTTGTTCCAAAAACTGTGCTGCTACAGCCCCTAAAGCTACTCTCGCAGCAGTTTCTCTAGCACTAGAACGCTCAAGTACTTCGCGAATATCATCAAAAGCATATTTTCTCATTCCTGTTAAGTCTGCATGACCAGGACGAGGTCTAGAAAGCGGAGCATTTCTTCCTTCTGCTTCAATTTCTTTCTGCACAGGTTCTGTGCTCATAACTTCTTTCCATTTTGGCCATTCTGAATTTGCTATTTCTATAGCAATAGGCGACCCAAGTGTTATGCCGTGTCTTATCCCAGTAAGCACACGCACTTTATCTTCTTCGAACTTCATGCGCATTCCACGCCCGTAACCTAAACGACGACGAGCAAGCGCATCACTAATATCTTTGCTAGTTAAATGAATACCGGAAGGAATGCCTTCAATCATCGCTATTAATGATTCCCCGTGCGATTCACCCGCAGTCTGCCACCTAAGCATACCTCACTCCATTCACTCGTTAAAAACTTACAATTAAACTATTCTTTCTTACACTTATTTTTAGCTTATAGTTTTAACATTTTACAGTTGTGCCAGTATTGCGCCAATATTGTGACAGTATTTTGGAAAGTTATTCTATTTTTTACTAGATTTCATTTACAAAATAGCCTGTATCCACAATGCTTAATAAATATTGATTAACTCAAAAAGCTAATTACGATACTTAGCATGATAAATTCTTTACTTATTCCTAATTGGCTTTACGAGGCAATTGTTTTTGCTGCAACGCTTAGTCCGACGCTTGTTGGCTCAATATTTTTATGCGCAAGTGATTTCAAAAGTCGCATGATACCACGCATGTGGGTACTCGCTACCTTATTTACACAATCGTTGTCAACTGCTCTGTACGTATCTGTTACGTATTTTATAAAACAAAATTTCTCAATACACTCTTGTTTTAACCCACTGCTTATGGGTTGGTTTTGCTGCTTTTTGACAGCATTATTGTACGAAATTTTGAGATTATGTGCTGGGAAAAATGCTTTAGGATTTGGCGACGTAACTTGCGCTATTATGCTTTCTCAAGCAGTAGGATTTTTTGGATTATATGCTTATGCACTTTGGTTTGCTTTAACAGGATTAGTTGGATTAGTGTGTGTAGTTTTGTGGCAACTAATTTATGTTCGCATACTTAAGAAAAATAGCGCACGAAATCATAAACTGTACGATACTCGCATGCCGTTTGTGCCAGTATTAACGATATCTGCAATATTAGCTACGCTGTTTTGCTGGTACTAGAGATTAAATATCAGATATTAAAATCTAACAGAAAATCTAACAGAATGAAAGAGTTTAATTAGCGTTCGCGTTTGAACGCTTATACTCGTCACGGAATTTCAAAAACTCTTGCATATCTGCAGTAAACTTTGTTTCTCCAGTTTTTAAGTTCGTGGTAACGAAATAAATCCACGGCCCATCTTGAGGTTTAAGCGTTGCCATAAGAGCATTATCACCTGGGGTGTTAATAGGAGTAGGAGGCAAGCCCTTGTGAATACGCGTATTGTAAATATTATTAGGATCGTCAAGCATTGCCTGCGTGAGTTTAATCGGCTCTACTCCAGCGCCGTAACCAATTGTTGAATCCATTCCTAGTGGCATATCTTGAGATAAGCGGTTTAATATTACTCGCACAACTTTCCCATAATACTCACTACTATTTACTTCTGCTTCCGCAATAGAGGCAATTATCAACGACTTCTCACGATTCTCGCCTTTTGGAATACCAAGAGAGTCAAGCTTAGCTATTCGTTTTTTCACCATGTTTGATAGAATTTCTTCCGCACTTTTCATGGATTTTACATTGTAAACTCCTGGCTCAAACCACGCTTCGAAACTTCCGTTAGCTTCAGGAGGCAGAATTCCAGCTCCCTTATTGTCTATAATTGCTTTGAATTTATCGAAACTAATATTTGATAATGCGGATGCTCTATGAATAATATCAGCCGCCTTTTCTCCTGCTTTAACTTCTAAGAATCCCTGAGCTTTAGTGCGGTCTGAAAGAATATCAACAACGTCCATAGACGACATGTGTTTTTTAAGCTTGTAAATTCCAGGATAAAGAATCTTATTGTTTGAAGAAACTGTTGTAGCAAAATTGGATTGTGATTTAACTACTTGCGCTTTTACAAGATTTGCACCAACCTTCATAGCGCCTTCGCCTGGGTTTACAACAAATTCTACAGAACCAAATCCTGGACCCGGCCAATCTTCCGAAATAGAAGAGTCTTGAGCAGAACGAAAGTAACGTACGACACTATACCCTGCGTAGGTAAAAAGCGTTAATAATATAACAATAACAACAGTTAAAGTTATAATTATAGAACGCTTTCTGCTTTTTGCAACGCGCTGTTTATGTAATTCACGACGAGATTTAGGAGGTTTTGGCGGAACATCTTCATGCGAAGAATCTTTTTCATGCTCACTCCAGTGAGTATGGCGCTCAAAAAATTCGTCAAAATCTTCAGACACTCAAAACTCCCTTTTATTACGCTCTCTCAACAACTATTAATATTCAAATTAGACTATGATTGCAGCAACATTTTGCAGTTAAACTAAACTAGTCAACCTCACTGTTACTACTATCAACTGCGCCATATTTTGCAGCACGAGAATCAATTGTATGCGCATCTAGCGCAGACTGCAAAATAAGAACCGCCGACTGCTGATCTATCATAGGACGATGTTGACGAGTTGAAAAATCAGCCTGAGACAACTGTCTATGCGCACTTACAGTAGTTAAACGCTCATCTTTCCAAGCTACTTCCGGAACGTCTGGAAGCATCCAATCATCTTCGTCACATAACACTTGCATACGTTTTAGAAGATTTTTACCCCAGCGTAACGCTTTTTTAGCAGATTTTCCTTCTGTGCCGTCAAGCTGTAGTGGCAAACCTATGATTACGCGAGTAACATTCTCATCTTCGATAATATTTATAACATCATCGATTGCTTGGAAATAATCTCCAAAAACTTGTATATTCCCTATCGGGTGTGCAAAAGTAAGCTCAGGGTCGGAAAGCGCAAGACCGACCCTGGCATTACCTAAATCAATACCGAGCCAAACCATATGAAAACTCTAACTTATCAATTCGGCTCGAGAGTTAAACATTTTAAACATTTAACCTTTGGGCTTATAGCTTCGAAACTTCGGCTTTCACTGCTTCTAATGCTTCATCAAGCTTAGAAGCATCAACACCGCCGCCCTGAGCAAAGTCTGGCTTACCGCCGCCGCCACCGCCAAGAACCTTGGAAGCTACGCGAACAATATCACCAGCTTTAGCTCCAAGACCGCGAGCAGCTTCGTTTGTTGCAACTGCAACCATTGGCTTATCATCTTCATTTACGCCAATTAACGCAACTACTGCAGGTGCTTCCTCACCTAGGCGAGAACGTACGTCAAGTACAGTCTTACGAAGCGTTTCGAAAGATCCGAAGTTACCAACATTCTTTGCAGCCAACTTTACGCTGCCGGAAGTTGCTTTTGCAGCCTCAAT
>CAMYPN010000047.1 GCA_947292085.1 uncultured Gardnerella sp.
AACAGCTGCTCCACTCATTTACTTATAACTTCCGCGACCGCAAGGCTCGCAAGGGTGATTTCCGCAAGTTGTGGATTCAGCGTATTAACGCAGCAGTTCGCGCTGAAGGCATCACTTACAACCGCTTCATTCAGGGTTTGCACTTGGCTGGCATCGAATTGGATCGCCGCGCTCTCGCTGAGCTTGCAGTCTCCGACATTGAGGCTTTCAAGGCTGTTGTAGAAGCTGCTAAGGCTGCATTGCCAGCCGACGTAAACGCTCCAGTTGAAGCCTGATTTCGTTTCAACTGAGTTTGATTTTAAGCCCGTCAATCTTGGCGGGCTTTTTTATATTTTTATATTTTGTATTTTTGTATTAGAGCCGTGTGAGCAATAAATTTATTTATTAGATATAATCATTTTTATGCGCTCGAAACTTGATTTTACCGATATTTCAGAAAATATTTCTACCGATATTCCTACCGATATTCCTAAAATTTTCGCACAATACGTGCAGAAATTTATTGCGCATATAGACATTGAGCGAGGTCTTTCTAAGAAAACAGTATCAGCCTACGAATCTGATTTAAAAGATTACACATCCTGGCTAGAATCAGCACGAAATGTAGGAAGTATTAAAGAAATTAGTGAATTAGATATCGAATCGTATGTGCGATACTTGCGTGAATCAGGCTTAGGTGCGAGAACAGTTGCGCGCAGACTCGCAAGTATTCACGAATGGCATAGGTTTATGCTCGCTCATTCAGACGTTCCAGCAGATGTTTCAGCATCAGTAAAAGCACCAAAACAGGAAGAGCATCTGCCTGATGTGCTTAGTATAGATGAGGTTAGCAAAGTTATAGAAGCGTCAGGAAATTTCGGAAGTAAAGATGCTATTTCGCTTAGAGATAGTGCACTACTCGAGTTTTTATACGCTACTGGAGCGCGTATTTCTGAAGCTGTTAACGTAAAATTTGAAGATATCGATTTGGACGAGTCTGTAGTAAAACTTACTGGTAAAGGATCTAAGCAACGTCTAGTTCCAATTGGCGGTTGCGCTGTTCGTGCGCTTAAAGAGTATATTAAAATCTCACGTCCGCTGCTGGCTGCTAAATCTAAACGAGAACTTCACACTATCTTCTTAAATAAGCGAGGTAACGCACTTTCTCGCCAGTCTGCTTGGGCAGTAGTTGCTGAAGCTGCAGAGCGTGCGAAACTAGGCAGGCCTCTTCATCCTCATACTTTACGTCATTCGCTTGCTACGCATCTTATTGCTGGCGGAGCTGATGTTAGAACAGTGCAGGAATTACTTGGCCATGCTTCCGTAACTACTACACAAATTTATACGCATATTAGCCCAGATGAGCTGGTAGAAGCCTACATATTAAGCCATCCTCGAGCTAGATAAGATTTGTTTTTGCTTTACCGGCGGGTTTCGTGAGTATACCTGTTGATAGAGTGGGAAGCATGCCTACTGATTTACTTGGACGCGAATATGATACTTTTCACGCGCCGGAACCGCTAACTTCTCACGGTCCTGCGCGAGTTATTGCTATGTGTAATCAAAAGGGCGGTGTTGGTAAAACTACGAGTTCTATTAACATTGCCGGTGCGTTAAGCCAGTACGGTAGGCGAGTTCTTATAGTAGATTTTGATCCGCAGGGTGCCGCTACTGTAGGTCTTGGTATTAACGCGAATGCGCTTGATAATACTGTTTACACTGCGCTTTTTGACTCATCTGTCGATGTTCACGATGTGATTCGTCATACGAACACTGAGAATATTGATATTATGCCTGCAAATATTGATCTTTCTGCCGCAGAAGTTCAGCTTGTTACGGAAGTTGGTCGTGAGCAGATTCTTGCAGGAGTATTGCGCAAAGTTCGTAACGAATACGACGTTATTATTATTGACTGCCAGCCTTCCTTAGGTTTACTTACTGTTAACGCACTTACTGCTGCTGACGGCGTAATTATTCCTGTTGCTGCAGAATTCTTCGCACTTCGCGGTGTGGCTTTGCTAATGCAGTCGATTGAAAAAGTTCAGTCTCGTATTAACCCGAATCTGGAAGTTTTTGGCGTGCTCGTAACAATGTATACGCGTACGCTTCATAGTGAGGAAGTTTTGCAGCGTATTTACGAAGCTTTCCAAGGTCGCGTTCTTCACTCTGTTATTTCTCGATCAATTAAGCTTCCTGATTCAACTGTTGCAGCTGTACCGATCACGATTTTTGCTCCTGAACACAAGACAGCAAAAGAGTATCGTGAGGTTGCGCGCGAATTAATTGCTAAGGGCGTAGTTGCGTAAGTTGACTTTTATGACATTTTAGTTAATCTAAGATTTTGTGCAGTTTAATACTTTTATATTTTGAACTGTCTGCAACAGCGAGTAAAATCAGCGAGGTTTGGCAGCTGGCTGATTTTTGACTTTATGTCAATAATTTAGTGTTTGCCAATGAGAGTTTCGCTTCTTGGACGTTTTGTGCGTCTGAGTGAGTGTGTAATCAATAGTTTTAATACTTAAAACGCGAAGAATGGAAGAGGTTTGTGATGACTGTTCGCGGTGATATTCGAAATGTGGCAATTGTGGCGCACGTCGACCACGGTAAGACCACTCTGGTAAACGCCATGCTTCAGCAGTCGCACGTATTTTCTGAGCGTGAAGAAGTTCCAGATCGCGTTATGGATTCCAATGATTTGGAACGCGAAAAGGGCATTACTATTCTTGCTAAGAACACTGCTGTGCAGTACACCGGTCCGTTAGCTGAAAAATATGGCCACCCAGAAGGCATTACTATTAACGTGATTGATACCCCAGGCCACGCTGACTTTGGCGGCGAGGTTGAGCGCGGTATTTCTATGGTTGACGGCGTTGTTTTGTTGGTTGATGCTTCTGAAGGCCCGCTTCCACAGACTCGCTTTGTGCTTCGTAAAGCTTTGGAAGCTAAACTTCCTGTAATTTTGTGCGTGAACAAAGTTGATCGTCCAGACGCTCGTATTGAAGAAGTTGTTGGTGAGTCAACAGATTTGCTTCTTGGCTTGGCTCAGGACGTTGTTGAGGAAGGTATTGACCTCGATCTCGACGCTTTGCTTGATTTGCCAGTGATTTATTGCGCTGCTAAAGCTGGTTACGCTTCTGTTAATCAGCCTGAAAATGGTGGTTTGCCAGATAACGATAATTTGGAGCCATTGTTTGACTCTATTATTTCGAACATTCCAGCACCTGAATACGAAGAAGGCGCTCCTCTTCAGGCTCATGTTGCAAACATTGATTCCTCTGACTTCTTGGGTCGTCTTGGTTTAGTGCGTATTTACAACGGAACTTTGGAAAAGGGTAAGACTTACGGTCTTTCCCGCGTTGACGGATCTATTGAAAACTTCCGTGTTTCCGAGCTTCTTCGCACTCAAGGTTTGGAGCGTACTCCTGTAGCTTCTGCAGGTCCTGGCGATATTGTTGCTGTTGCAGGCGTGAACGACATTATGATTGGCGAAACGATTGTTGATCAGAACGATCCAAAGCCACTTCCATTGATTCACGTCGATGATCCTGCAATTTCTATGACTTTCGGCGTAAACGATTCTCCTCTTGCTGGAACTGAAGGCAAAGATCATAAGCTTACTGCTCGTATGATTAAGGATCGTTTGGATCGCGAGCTTATTGGTAACGTATCTATTAAAGTTCTTCCAACTGAGCGTCCAGATGCTTGGGAAGTTCAGGGTCGTGGCGAGCTTGCGTTGGCTGTGTTGGCTGAGCAGATGCGTCGCGAGGGATACGAGCTTACAGTTGGTCGTCCTCAGGTTGTTACTAAGACTATTGACGGTCAGATTAACGAGCCTATGGAAAGCACCACAATTGACGTTCCAGAAGAATACATGGGTACCGTCACTCAGCTTATGGCTGATCGTAAAGGTCGCATGGATTCTATGAGCAACCACGGTTCCGGTTGGGTTCGTTTGCAATTTACTGTTCCTTCTCGTGGCCTTATTGGTTTCCGTACGGCTTTGCTTTCTGCTACTCGCGGAACTGGTATTGCAAGCTCTATTTCTGCCGGTTATGCTCCATGGGCTGGTCAAATTGTTACTCGTCAGAACGGTTCTATGGTTTGCGATCGTAAGGGTGTTGCAACTCCTTACGCTATGCAGCGTTTACAAGCTCGCGGTATCTTCTTCGTGGATCCGCAAAGCCCAGTTTACGAAGGCCAAATCGTTGGTATTAACAACAAGCCAGACGAGTTGGATGTGAACATTACGCTTGCTAAGCATATGACTAACATGCGTTCTTCAACCGCTGACGTGCTTGAAACTTTGACTCCACCAATCAAGATGAGCTTGGAAGAGTCTCTTGACTTTGCTAACGAAGACGAGTGCGTGGAAGTTACGCCTGAGTCTATTCGCGTGCGCAAGATTATTCTGAGCCGCGACGAATGGTATAAGTGGCGTGCTAAGCAGCGTCGTCAAAATAATAACGCGTGAGTCTTTAATGAATTGCGGCAGTGGTTTTTCAAAATCGCTGCCGTTTTTTTTTATAAGTAATTTATTGCGTTTATATTGTGCTTAGACAGTTTGTAACGCATGTATTTGAAGAGTTACATTTTTGCGCATTCTTTCGTAGCGTTTTATCGTTAAGTCGATATGTACAATAGTTTTTATGTCTTATAAGCCTTTATCTCATCGCTTGCCAGTATGGTTGCAATACGTAGTTACTTGCGTAAGTGCAGGCGTTTACGCTCTTATAGGTACTTTTGCTCACCGCGCTGGTGCGATTAACAATATGCCGTACGGTTTGTTTATGGCATTTATGCTTATAGCACTTTCAGCATGGTGTGCTAGGTCTCGTAGTGGCCGACATGGTCTTGTAGCGCATATGATAGTTTCTACTGTTGTAGTTTGGCTTATAGCTTTAGGATTTTTCGGTAATGCTATTGTTATTCCTGTTGGCTTTGGCGGTTTTGTTCCGTGGTTTTCGCAGTATGCTGGCTACATTTGGCTTTTCGGTATTCTTGTTGTTCACTTAGTTTTGCTTTGTATGCCGCAGCGTTGGTTTGTTATTGAATAGTAAAATAAGTAAAGAATTTGCAATAATTTAAGCGTGACTTCGCTGTGAATTTTGCATAAGAATCAGTATTAAGCAGTATTTTTACAGTATTCTTGATTACAATATTCTTAACTGCAACAGTTTTTAAGGAATACTTATGAATAGTAGTAACAGTAAGTGCTCGCGTAAATTATGCTATTTAGGGCCGGAAGGTTCTTTTACGCATCAAGCAGCTTTAAAAGTTCAGCAGCAGTTACAATCATTTGATAATTTGCAACTTATTCCAACTGCTTGCGAGAATGTTCTTAGTATTGCTAGTGAAATTGAAGAGAATCACAATTGGGGTGTTATTGCGTGGGAAAACAATATTGAAGGCGTTGTAATACCTAATTTAGATTTACTAATTGATGCAAAAAATATGGTTGGTATTGCTCGAATAGGCGTCGATATTAGTTTTGATGCTGTTATTTGCAAATCAGATTCAATCGATAACTGTTCTACTATTGTTGCTCACCCTCACGCGTTGGCGCAATGTCGTAAGTTTGCTCAAGAGCGTGGATTGAAAGAAAAAACTGCGTCTTCAAATGCTGCTGCTTGTAGGGATTTAGTTCCTGGCGAAGTTGCTTTATGCCCTAGAATTTGTGCCGATTTATACAATAGGCAGATTGTGAGTGAAGCAGTTGAAGATTTTTCTGGCGCGCGAACTGAGTTTTTAGTGCTAGCTCCTCGAGATCAGGCTTTAGATTTTGTTAATGTGCAGCGAGAAAACTTTTCATCATTTTCCTCAATTATTGCGTTTATTCCGCGTTGCACAGGTGCTGGAGTGTTAGCAAATTTGCTTGATGTTGTGCGTGATCACGGTCTTAACATGACTTCTTTTATGTCTAGACCGATTAAAGGGCAAGGCGGTTTATACAGTTTTATTGCAACTGTTGATGCTGCTCCTTGGGATTTTATGTGTAAAGCTATGATTCAAGAGGTTGTTGAACATGGCGATTGGGTTCGAGCTTTAGCAGTGTATCCTTCCGATAAGCGCAATAATCCAGTTATGAATGATTGGATGCTGCCTCATGGTGGAGTGTGTGTTGAGCCTTCGGTTGATGCTTTGCATAATTTGAACGTAATGCAGGCAGAAAGAGAATTATTATGGTAGAAGATTCTGAGTTTTCGCAAAAATTTTCTGTTGGTATTGTAGGTCTTGGTCTTATTGGAGGATCTCTTGCAAAAAGACTTGCAAAATTGCCTGAATGTAGCGTTTATGCGTGGAATCGTCATCATAATCCATACGAAGAAGCTGAAAATTTAGGAATTACTTGCGTAGACAATGTGCAAGATTTAGCTAAGCTTCGCCCGAACGTTCTGATTTTGTGCAATTCTCTAGCTTCTATGCCAAGTATTTTGCAGGAAATCGCACCTTATGTTGACAAATCTTGCACAACTATTAGCGATGTTGGTAGTGTAAAAACTTTAGTTCGCAAGCAGGTTGCTGCAGCAGGTTTGCAAGATTGTTACGTTGGTGCGCATCCGATGGCTGGTAGCGAATTTACTGGTTGGGAAGCTTCTAGTGCTAGCTTGCTTGACAATGCTTTATGGGCTTTGACGGTTGATAATACTACTGAATTTTGGCGAGTTGCCGCAGTTTTGCGCATGATTGTTGATTTTTGTGCTAATAAGGCTATTGTTCTCGATGATATTACGCATGATAAGAGTGCTGCTCTGATTTCTCATATGCCTCATGTAGTTTCTACTGCTTTAGCAAATGTTTTGTGCGATCAATCTAATCGCGCTATTGCTTTGCAATTATCTGCAGGCTCTTGGCGAGATATGACGCGCGTTGCTCTTACAGATCCTCAACGCACGCGTGCAATGGTAAGCGAAAATCGGCATAATACTGCGGAACTGTTACGTTCCGTAATTTCTGAGCTAACTTTTGCTGCGGATATGTTAGATAAAGATTCTGAGTCTGCTAAGCCTTGCGAGCAGGAGTTTTTTGCTAAAGCTCAATCGTGGAGAGAATATAAATACCAGCAGCGCAACT
>CAMYPN010000048.1 GCA_947292085.1 uncultured Gardnerella sp.
CCGTTGGCTTCGGAATTGAACCGAATCAGCAGCTTGTATGCCGCTCGCGGGCTTCGAAAATGCTTGTAATGCTATGTTTCGTTACCGCCAGTAAGGATTTTCACCTTCCCTGAAACTACTATTCTTTTTTATCTCAAGCTAAGAACATTGTGAACTTTTCGTGACATGCTGATTCTTTTATGTGTTATGGTGGCGAGGGTAAGTGCGAGAATACCAGTATGAGCAATATGGGTAAATTGAAGAATACTAGTGTAAATACTATTGATAAGTTGGCTGTTGTTGTGGTCACTTATAAGCGTCAAGAATTATTGGAACATTTATTCCATTCTTTTGAATGCTTAAACGAATGCCCTTGGCGTATTGTTGTTGTCGACAATGAGCAGAGTGATGAAACTCGCAGTATGGTGCATGGCTTGGAAGATGCTTTAACTGCTCGTTGGGGAAAAGCTGAAAAAGATTCTGAAGGAAATCAATCGCACGTTGTTTATGCTCCTCAGTCTGAAAATCTTGGCGGAGCTGGCGGTTTTAGTGCTGGTGTTAAGAAAGCTTATGAGCTTGGTGCCAAATGGTTTTGGGTTATGGACGATGATGTTGAAACTGTTCCTGAAGCTATTGAACGTCTTGCACCTTGGACTAAGCGTCACGCGGTTATTCAAGGTAGCCGTTTAGATTATGACGGTGGTAATTTCTACTGGCAGTATGATTTTTTGGTTCCTCTTGGTATTCCTAATCCTATTGCTCCGGCCAAATTTGGTCGTTGTGGATATCGTGTTATGAATACGATGTGCTTCGAGGGTGGTTTGATTCGTCGCGATATTGTTGAGAAAATTGGTTTTCCTGATTCTCGTTACTTTATTTATTGGGATGATACTACTTATGGGTATCTTGCTAGTAAAGTAACGAATCCAATTGTTATTCCAGATATTATTCTTCGACGTACGCGTGATATTCCTAATTGGGATATTGCTGGCGTTCGTCAATTAAATTCTACTTCTGACATGAATCGTTACCATATTATGAGAAATCGTGGTTTTATGGCGCGCTATTTTATGGTTCATGGCGATTTTCGACCGTTTATGTTTGCGATTGGTACTGCTTTAACTGCTGCGAAGGAAATTATTCGCTTGTTTGCAGTTGATCGTGAGCATATTTTTTCTGGTATTCGTAAGTTGTTTACTGGCTGGCTTGCTTCTAGAAAAATTTTGCATGATGGTTCATGGAAACCTATGCCTACTTTGAAATAGTTTTCTGTTCGAAGTTTGTATGTAGCTATGGTTTAAAGTTATGATTTAAACGTTCAGCTTTTGAATTTGCTTTAGACTAGCTAATAGTCTCATAGCATAATTTTTAAGCGTGTCGTGTAAATAATACGATAGAATGGACGTGATATTCCATTGTCCGCATTCAGAGGAGAGTGTTAACGATGATTGACACAGCACAAGCGTTTGGTGTTGATATTGGTGGTTCTGGTATCAAAGCTGCACCGGTAAATTTGGAGAAGGGTGAGTTCGCTGAGCCACGTTATAAGATTCTTACTCCTGCAGTTTCTACGCCTCAGGCTGTTGCTGATATTGTTCGTCAGCAGTTGGAGCATTTTAACGTTACTCCAGATGTTCCAGTTGGTATTGCTTTCCCAGCTCCAATCAAGCCTGGTAAGAAGCTAGAGTTTATGGCAAATCTTGATCAGTCTTGGATTGGTGTAGATGTTACTGAAGTATTTAGTGAAGCTTGCGGCAGGCCTGTAACTGTTGTTAACGATGCCGATGCAGCTGGTTTAGCAGAACAGCATTTTGGTGCTGCAAAAGATAAAGATGGTTTAGTTATTGCAACGACTCTTGGAACAGGTATTGGCACTGCTTTGATTTATAACGGTGTTCTTATTCCAAATACTGAGCTCGGTCATATTCAACTCGAAAAAGGTAAAGGTGATGCTGAAAAGTATGCTGCTTCTTCAGTTCGCGAAAAGTTGGATATGGGTTATAAGAAGTGGGCTAAGCGTTTGACTAAGTACTACGGTTTGATGGAAAAGTACTTCAACCCAGATTTGTTCGTTGTTGGCGGTGGCGTGAGCCGAGTAAGCGAAAAGTTCTTGCCACATATCGATATTAAGACTCCTATAGTAGTTGCCTCGCTACACAATGAGGCTGGTATTATTGGTGCAGCCTATTACGCGATGCAACAACGGGAGAAGTAAGGTGACCCTGCGTAGTTGATAATAAAGAAGATGAGCGCTACGCAGAAGTAAAGTGCGCTAGGTGAGATGATTCTATTCCTCGCCTAGCGCACTCTTATATTAGATAATAAAATTTTTTTAAAAACGTTAATTTTTTAAGAAAACCTACTCGTATCGACTATGAGATAGTGTAGTTAGGTGCGTTTTTCTTCTCGAGTTGATGTTAGCGAGCCAAATCCTATTATTCTGGCTCAGCGCGAAGCTGTGTCGCGCGGTATAAAGCTTACAAAACTTAATGATTCTAATCCTACTTCTCACGGACTTGCACCAAAATGTTTGAGTTCTAAATATGTTGCTGATCCGCGTGGACCGAAGGAAGTGCGTAAACTACTTGCAGATTATATTAACAATCGAGATAATCGTGGTAGTAGTAGCAATAATTCTGCTGCGCTTCTTAATCCTGATAATTTATATGTTCTTTCTTCAACATCCCAAGCTTACGCATGGTTAATGATGCTTCTTTGCGATGCTGAAGATGCTGTGCTAGCACCAACCCCAGGATACCCATTAATAGAATCTATAGCGCGATTGCAATGTGTAAAAACTATTAATTATCCGCTTAGATATGACGGATCCTGGACTATAGATTTAGTTAAAGTGCGTGAACTTTTAGAGGATTCAAGTAATAGAATTCGTGCTCTTGTGTTAATTAATCCGAATAATCCAACTGGATCTTATATAAAGCCGCAGGAGAGAGCGGAACTGTTAAAACTGTGCGCAGAAAATCAAGTTGCAATTATTGCTGATGAAGTGTTTTACGGTTATAGTCTTGAACCTTTTACCGGTAACAAGCGTTTAGCTGGAGAAGAATCAACGCTTGTTTTTGCGCTTGACGGATTCTCTAAAATGCTAGCTGCTCCTCACGCAAAAGTTGGTTGGATTGAAATATCTGGACCTAATCTTCTAGTAGATGAAGCAAAAAAGCGTCTTGATGTTATTGCAGATGACTTTTTGCCGATTGGTTCTACTGTAGCAGATAGAATTCCTGAACTTTTAGGCTACGCAAACGAGCAAACTAATATTGTTCTTAATCGAACCAGAAATAATTTGCGGATTTTGCGTGAAATATTAGCAAGTTGGCCATGCTGTTGCGTTAGCGCACTTAGAGCGGAAGGCGGATGGAATATTCTCCTGCGTGTACCTTCATGCCTTGATGATGATGATTTATCAATTAGGCTTATGAAAGATTATGCGCTAGTGTCACAGCCTGGATACTATTTTGATATGCCAGTAAGTGGGTATTTGGCTCTTTCTCTTCTACCTGAAACTGAGAAATTTGAGGCTGGTGTTCGCTCGCTGCTTACTACTGTAGATAGAATGATTTCTGAACTTTCTTGATCTAAAAGTATTTTAACTACTTTTAAATATTTTAATTAATACATGAAAGTAAACAGATTTTTTGCAATATGCCACAGTGAAGGGTAGAAGCGTATCATTGAATCTTCTCGTCCTGTTACGAACCAGCTTAAGAAATTAATTGCTATAGAGAAGAACAAGAAAGCAAGTATTGCAGCTCTTAATGCGTATACGAAAATCTTTTTTATAATCGTATCTTCATCTGATAAAGTAGCATATTTTTGAACAAGCACAGCGATACCAATAACTGCAGCAAGTGCGAAAGACCAAGCAAAATCAGCAATATAACGCCAACCTATACCAGCTTTAAGACTGTCAAAAATTACTAAAATTATTCCTGCAAATACGTATAGTGCAGAATAAAAATACGATATTTTGCTCTTATAATTTTTTCGCATTATAAGCGCCGCTACAACTCCTATAAACACTAGAGGGCATAGTGCAAAAAGACCGCCAATCATAGGCTCTGCGTATTGCCAACGGTC
Source organism: uncultured Gardnerella sp. (assembly GCA_947292085.1). Classification (GTDB taxonomy): domain Bacteria; phylum Actinomycetota; class Actinomycetes; order Actinomycetales; family Bifidobacteriaceae; genus Bifidobacterium. The sequence goes on from CAMYPN010000048.1 coordinate 4,075, forward strand.
AAAAGCAATAGGTTGAATTCCAATCCAAGGGAAGGTTGGTATGAATCGCAAAGGAAGAGCCAAATAACTTAATATTGACGGTATAATGTTGCTCTTCGGCAGTTTCATGGTAGTCATATCCGTAATAGTTATTTGATACTCGTTACCAAAATTCAGCGGAGAGCCGAAACGAAGCATATTGTAAATTCCGAAAGGAATTGCAGTTAGTACAACTGGCATAATCCAAGCGCACAGTAAGCGCAGTAATTTACTCAAATTGTAAGCAACTTTTGTATGATTAAAAATATTAATAACGCATGATAATACGCGTTTATATATAAGCGGAATAGCCAAAAGTATTGCTATTGCAAAAGTTGGTCTGCAACCAATATTTAATGCTATAAAGAAAGAACCTAAAGCTAGTCTTTTAAGCGAAAGATTATTATCTTCTTCTCGTATTGCACCGCAGTAGAACCATAATCCAAATGATGTGAAAGCTAGCGAGGCAGCCATAGGTACTGAATAGAACGATGTGCGGAACAGCAGATATGAAGTGTTTGAAGCAATGAAGAAGAAAGTTAGCGAAAGAGTTACTAATGCTAAAGAAGGATTTTTAACAGTTTTTTGTAAGAGTCTTATTACAAGAAGTGAACCTGCAATGAAGAAGAAAGTTAGGAAAACCAAAGTTGCTGCGGAGGTTGGTAGCATTGCTCCGCCAGGAACCCAAATCTGTGATATTAGTTGATACGGTAAGAAAAGTAATACTGCTGGGAGTAGTCCAAAATATGAATACCAGTGACCGTTGTAATATGCGTAATCCCAGTAAATGTTGCTTACACCGTTTTTAAGCAGCTCATTTCTTGCAGCAGGATCATAAGGGTTACTCAACTGAGTTAGTTCTTTAGGAACTGGAAGCATGAGATGAGTTTTTCCGTGAAGTAATGCGTCTGCAGTGTGAGCGTATTGATCAAAATCGTATGTGTAATTTCCTGGAATGTAGAAACGCATTCTAGTTGCAGCTTGTATGGACCAGATAATAACTGCGATTGTTATAACGATTGAAGGAACCCAAGACGCTACAAGAGCAAATCTTTGCTTTCGACTGCGCGTATTAAGTGGCATGCTCCACAATCTTGACCAAGGATTCCACAAAGCTAACATTATGGAAATTAAGGCTAGTATTGTTACGCGCAACCAAGACCACGTAAATTGTGCGCGCGCATTTGCTCTAACATCTTCTATGTCTAGAACTGTACCAGCAGGATGTTCTAGCCAAACTCGTAGAGTATTAGTTGCTCCGCGTGATTTTGGCGGCATAGGTAGTAAAGCTTCATCAAGAATGCACGGATTGGCGTGTAAAGGTTTTCCAGCATACTTATTTACGTCAATTCGTACATGAATATCACAAGTAATATTGTATTTAGAATTTTTAGCAGGCTCTTTTATTGAACGTTGCAGTCTTATGTAAGGTGAAGATCCGTCAGAAACAACTTCTAAGTACGCTTCAGTAGGATCTGTTATTAGAAGACCTCCGGTTTTTAATCTTGTTAAGCCAGAACCTAGAGTATTGTGTGCGAAAGCACTGTCTGTACTTGCAGAAATACTGCTCCAAAATTGTATATTCCCAAGCGTGCATTCAAAGGCACTGATAAGTAGAACAATAAGAAGTGGTATGCGTATAGTGTGCCAAACACGTTTCAGTACATGATGAGTGCAATTACAATTATCAAATGAACTGCTTAAGTTCTCTACTGTAGATTTTTTTACGCAGTTTACTTTCGCTAAATTGTGTGCGTGAGAAATATTATCATTAGACTGAGTTTGCGTTTGAGACGCGGAATCTAGTGTCTGTTCACATCCCATAATTGCACCTCATATTGTTTTCTTTGTTTGCGCACTTACTACTTTAGTAGCTACTTTAGTAACTATTTTAGTTGCTACTCTTCTGCTACCAAGTCAAGATACTCGTCATTCCACAAGTCTTCATCGCCATCCGGCATAAGAAGAACTCGTTCCGGCTGTAATGCTTCAACAGCACCCTCATCGTGTGTAACTAAAACTATTGCGCCCTCATATTTTGCAATAGCTTTAAGTATTTCGTCACGAGAAGCAGGATCAAGATTATTTGTAGGCTCATCGAGAAGCAATACGTTAGCTTGAGATGTAACAAGTGTTGCGAGCGCAAGACGCGTTTTTTCGCCG
>CAMYPN010000049.1 GCA_947292085.1 uncultured Gardnerella sp.
ACTTTGCCATCACAGGAATAGACACAGCCTCTTGAATTCCGTGAATCATTGCTGGATCGCTCATACGAGAAACGCCGCCGGCTGCGCGAATATCAGCAGGAATACGCTCTAAAGCCATAACTGCGCAAGCTCCAGAATCTTCAGCAATTCGCGCCTGCTCAGGTGTGGTGACGTCCATAATCACGCCGCCTTTAAGCATTTGAGCAAGCTGACGGTTCAAAGCCGTGCGATCTTCGCCGCTTTTGTTCTGCGGATCCGAAGATTCGTTCACGGTTGCTGCAGTATTCAAGTTTTCAGACATCATTCCTCGCTTTAACCTGTTTGTATATTAAAATCTGATAAACGCACTTATTTTGCGCATTAATTGCAAGAATTGTGCTAAGTCAATGCAAGACGTTTTCAGGTTTATGTTCTGTTGGAATTTAACCACATTCGTAGGATATATACTTTATAAACATTATAATTTTGGACGATTTTGCGAATCTATTGCGAAACTGCTACTGAATCTATTGCGAAAACTGCTGCGAAACTACTATGAAACCCATTAATCAAAAGTATACAAATTTTTACTTAATTCTTTATACAAAAATACGGTGAGCCTGGCTTGCGTATACGTTACGATTAGTACAGCCGGCGACTTGCGTTAAGTGCGTAATCAAGCGTCGAGCTACTAAAAATTAAAAAAGCACATAACAATTTAATATTAATACCATTAAGAAAGGTTTATGGTATGGGTAACACAAAACCCGAGAAAGGCGCGTACGAAGAAAACGACGCGACCAAAATAGTCTCTGGTAAAAATAAAAACGAAGCTAGTAGAGTAGCTTCTTTTGACTCTAGTACCGATTCTTCGTTAAATTCCGCTGAAAAATCATCTTCTGCTCGTTCGAAACATAAGATCGGCAAAATGTGGATGCTCAGCTTAGTAATTGTTGTAATAGCAGTATTTAGTGCAATATTTGCAACTCTTACTCCAAAATCGAATAAATCAAATTCATCATCGGCAATGTCTTATAAAACCGTTTCAATCGGCTTAAAGTTAGCTCCTACGAACTTAGATATTCGTAACCAATCTGGATCTTCGCTCGATCAGTTGCTTATCGGCAACGTGTACGAGGGTTTGGTTGCGCGAGATGCTAAAAACCAAGTTTCACCTTCCTTGGCAAAAAGCTGGGAAATAAGTAAAGACGGCTTACGTTACACATTCCATCTTCGCAAAGGCTCACTATTTTCTAACGGACATAAGCTAACTGCAAAAGACGCAGAATGGTCATTTAACGAGCTTGTTTCAAAAAAGTATCGCGGATCGAATATGGTTGGCAAAGTTGAGTCAGCTAAGGCAAAAGATGATTACACGTTTGAAATCACTCTTAAGGAGCCAAATGCTAAGCTTCTGTGGGCTTTATGCAGCCGATCCGGTTTAGTGTTTGACAGAAACGCTAAGTATGATGCTAAAACTCAGGCTGTTGGTTCAGGCCCATATTTAGTCGACAAGTTCGTGCCTAACGATCGTGTAGTTTTAAAAGCAAATCCTCGTTATAAAGGTATTCATCCTGCGAAAACAGCAAAGATTGTAGTTCGTTATTTTGTAGATGATAACGCTGCAATAGATGCGCTTTCTTCCGGTTCTGTGCAAGCTTTGGCTCCTATTTCTGGTCAGCTAGCTAAACCATTTAAAGATGATGCTGCTCACTACGATGTTCATGCTGGAAATGGTACTGACAAGTTTGTTCTAGCCATGAATATGAAGGGCGAGCGCACGAAGGATAAGCGCGTGCGTGAGGCGATTCGTTACGCTATCGATCATAAGCAAATAATTGCGTCTCGTGGTGGTACTGACGTTCCGTTGGGCGGTCCTATTCCTTCTCTAGACCCTGGTTATGAGGATTTGACTAATCTGTATCCGCATAATGTTGATCGAGCTAAAGAACTTATGAAGAAGGCTGGTTTTGACGAGTCTCATCCGTTACAGCTTTCGCTTACTTACCCGAATATTTACGGTACGCAGATTGGTGATCAGTTGCGCTCCCAACTTAAGCCTGTGGGAATCGACTTGAAAGTTAATGTTGTTGAGTTTACTACATGGCTGCAGGATGTTTATAAGAACAAGCAGTATGATTTGTCGATGGTTGATCACAATGAAAGCCACGATTTTGGGCAGTGGGCGGATCCTACATATTACTACGGTTACGACAATAAGCAGGCTCAGGATTTGTATTCGAAGGCTATGCTTAGTGCCGATACGCATGAGTCCGAGAAGCTTCTTGCAAAAGCTGCGAAAATCGTAAGTGAAGATGCTCCGGCTGATTGGCTGTTTAACTACCGCGTTGTGACTGCGAAGGTGAAGAATCTTGAGGGAATGCCGTTTGACATGAATCAGGAGATTTTGCCACTTTACAATCTGCGACTTAGCTGATTTTGATTTGCTAAGCACAAATCAAGGGACACTCGCGCAGAACACAATCTGCGCCAGTGTCTTAAAACAAGCAGAATGGGACACTCGCGCAGAAATCATACTGCGCGCGTGTCCGAATTCGTATACTTGCGGTGAGCTTTGACTGGAAGCCTATAAAAAAGGAGGCGGTTTATGTTTCGCATGATATGCCAACGTTTGCTGCTTTTCATTGCGGCGTTATTTTGCATTTCTACAGCCGTATTTCTTGCTTTGCGTGTTCTTCCAGGAGATGTTGCGCAAGTTATGGCCGGCTTGAACGCTCCTAGCGGTAAAGTAGAGCAATTGCGCGCTGAGCTTGGTATTGATAAACCACTTTTTACGCAGTATGTTGACTGGATTTGCGGCGTTTTTCGTGGTGATTTTGGTGTATCTATGTTAACCGGCCGTTCCGTAAGCTCAACTATTGCTATGCGCGCTTCCATTACTTTCCCACTTATTATTATGGGATTGATAATAGCTCTTGCAATTGGTATTCCGTTAGGATGTCTTCAAGCTATTTACCGCAAAAGTAAACTTGTAAAATTAACTCGTTTTATGGCGCTAACTGCAGGGTCTGTGCCGGCTCTTTGGGGCGGTATGCTTCTTATTTTGCTTTTAGGGAAAGGCGTTGGCGTTTTTAGAATTCTACCTACTCAAGGTTTTCCAACTGATGGCTGGGGTGAGTTTGGTGAAGCTTTTTATTCTCTGCTTCTTCCAGCTTTTAGTGTTGGAATTATTGTAGGCTCTGGTTTTATGCGTTACACGGCTGCCGTTTTAGAAAATATTTCGGATAGCGAAATTGCTTCTCAATCTATGGCTTGTGGAATGACTAGAAAGGAAGTTGTTTGGAAGGTAGGCTTACGTTTGGCACTTCCGCAGCTTGTTTCTGTTATAGGCTTGACTTTTGCTCACATGGTTATGGGCGTTATGGTGATTGAGAATCTTTTCTCGCTTCCAGGAATGGGTATGGGTTTGGTGAGAGATGTCGGTTTACGAGATCTTATTGCAGTTCAAGGCGAGCTTTTTATGCTCTCAGCTTTGTTTTTAACTATCGGATTTATAGTAGATGTTTCTCACCAGCTTCTTGATTCACGCTTATCTCAAGATTCTGAATCTAACTAGTTTTTAAAAGTTGAGTAAGAGTAAGGAAGTGAGTTTAGTGATGAGTTCCGTTATTAGTTCCCTTATGAGTTCCGTGAGTAAGTTAATTAATAAACTTAAGTTTTTATTTTTAGTGAGATTGTGGAATATTTCTTTTGGTAAATTTGTGTGCGTAACGCTCGGCTTGTGGATTACAGTATCCATAATTTCTTTATTCTGGACGCCGTACTCACTGCTTTATACTAACGGTTTTGCAGTATGGCAGAAGCCGTCTTGGTCTCACTGGCTTGGAACTGATGGTGCTGGATCAGATATTCTTAGTTGGCTTATGGCTGGTTCTCGCATTGAACTTATTTTAGTTATCTGTACGGTGATTATTTCTGCTAGCATTGCCTCACTTTTGCTTAGTTTAATGATTTCTAAAACCCAGATTATTAGTGGCTCAAGTGTTATGTTCGTCGATGCGCTGATTTCAATACCGACTGTGTTAATTGCGCTTATGCTTGCTGTTCCGCTTGGTGCTAGTGTTCTTGTAATCGTATTGTCTTGTGCAATTGGTTATGGGCTTAATTTGGCTCGAATTGTGCGTCCAAGTGCTGAACTCGCTTTGCGATCTGATTATGTAACTTTCGCAGTTTCTCAGGGTGCTTCTAGACGTTACATACTTATTAGTCACGTATTTCCTAATATAATTCCTGTTGCATTAGTTCAGCTTTCGCTTTCTGCAGGAACCGTAATTTTAGCAGAAAGCGGTTTAACTTATTTAGGAGTTGGCGTACCTTCCGGTGTTGCAAGCTGGGGAAGAGTTTTGGCAACCTCTGTAACTCTTATTCATGTAAATCCTTTAGCGGTACTTTGGCCTGGTTTAATAGTTACTTTAGTTGTTGTGGCGTTGAATTTATTTGGTGATGTACTTAGAGTCGCGTTAAAACCTACATCTAAAAGTAGTGTAGTTGAGTTAAAAAATTAGGTTGAGGGGTAGTTAAATGAGTTTAATTGTTAATAATCTTAACGTTACTTTAGGTAATTCTTGTGTATTAAATAACGTGTCTCTTAAAGTTGCAGATGGTGAGCGTGTGGGTTTAGTTGGCTCATCAGGATCCGGTAAGTCTATGCTGATTCGTGCTGTTACTGGTTTACTTCCAGAAGGTGCAAAAGTTTCTGGATCTTGCAAACTGGGTGATTTGCAGACAGTTGGGGCTAGTGATATTGAAATAGCAAAACTTCGCGGAAAATACGTGGGAGTTGTTTTTCAGCAGGCTAATCGCGCACTAAATCCTGTTTTAACAGTAGAACAGCAGGTTTCATTGCCTCTTCGAATACACTATCTTCTGAATGACGATGATGTTCATAATCGTGTTTGTAATATGCTTGAGAAGGTTGGTTTATCACCTAAACTTGCTTCTAAGCGCACTTTTGAGCTTTCTGGAGGCCAGCAGCAGCGTGTAGGAATTGCCACAGCGCTAATTACATATCCAAAACTTATTCTTGCTGATGAGCCTACTACGGCTCTTGATTCTGTTACTCAGCGTGATGTTGTAAGTATGCTCACTTCACTTGTGGACGATATGGGAGCATCAATGCTTTTTGTTACTCACGATTTTTCTGTGCTTTCTCATTCAGCTCAGCGCTGTTATGTTCTCGATTCTGGGAATTTGGTTGATAGTGCTTGTGTGAAAGATTTGCTTGAAAATCCTAAAGTTACTTCAACTCGTATTCTTGTTGAATCTGCTAGAAAACTTACGCTTAGAGCAAAAAATTCGGAAAGTGCTTTTTCGGAAAGTGCTTCTGCTTCTGCTAAAGATACTTCCACTGAAAATATTTCTGATAGTATCTGTAAATCTAAAAATTCCGCAACTTTGCTCTCTGCAAAAAACATTCACGTAATATTTGGTAGTGGCAAAAAAAGTTCTGAAGTATTAAAAGGTGTCGACTTAAATCTTAAAGTTGGTGAATCTTTAGCAATTATAGGCGGATCTGGCAGTGGTAAAACTACTCTTATTCGATCCATACTTGGTTTGCAAAAAATTTCAGAAGGAACTATCGAATACGATTCCAACATAATAGCTTTATCAAATAGCAAAAAAAGTGACTTTTTAGCGTTACGTAGTGAAACTTCCTTAGTTTTTCAACATCCTTTCGCAGCATTAGACCCACGCTGGACTGTGGAAAAAAGTGTTGCTGAGCCGCTTAATATAAGACATAAAAATATGAATCTTAGTAAGGAAGATGTAAACAATCGTGTTTATAGTGTTTTGAAATTAGTTGGTTTAAAACCAGAAAATTTTGCGCAAAAATATCCGCATGAGCTTTCTGGCGGTCAGGCTCAGTGCGTTGCTATAGCTCGAGCGCTTATTAACGACCCTAGAATACTTATAGCAGATGAACCTATGAGTGCTATCGACGTTGCTGAACGTACTCGTATTCTTGAAGCTTTTGCTACGATTCGATCTAAACGCCCAAACATGTCTTGCATATTCGTAAGTCACGATTTAGGGATGATTCAGCATTTAGCTACACGCGTAATCGTACTAAATGATGGAAAAATAGTAGAGTCTGGAAGCGTAAGTCAAGTACTTA
>CAMYPN010000050.1 GCA_947292085.1 uncultured Gardnerella sp.
GAGGCTTCTTGGTGCTAGAGCTACTCGAATGGAATTGCAGCGTAAAAATGTTGATCCTGCTGCTATTTCACAAAACGTAGCTTCTGCTCAAAACTCTGGAGTATTCACTGAAGCAGCTTGGGAGCTTGGCCGCAAAACTGCTCAGCGTACAAAAAATCTTGAGCCTTTAGTTAGAAGACGAAGATTTTTTGCAGCAGCTGCCAGAAAAGGCCATGATTTAAACGTTATTAACGAAGTGTATGCAGCTTTATTTGAGAGTAATAACGAATAATAGTAAAAGAGGCTGGCTTATAGAAAGTAAACCAGCCTCTTTCACTTAAAAACTCATGGCTTATGATTATCTTGCGAAATTATGCGCTTGAGTTAACACATATTCAGGCATATCTTCAACATTAATAACATCATTAAAACGTGGAGATTTATTCTCAAGATTTCTAAGCATGCTTGGAGCTTTTGTGCCTGTTGCTTTACTAAGAGCATCCATGCATTGGAAATCATCCATATTATTCACGTCAATATTCAAAGCTTCATCTACCACACGAGGGAATTTATATGGGCTTGCAGTGCTTAAAAGCACTCGTGGCACATTGCCATCGTGAGGCATATGTTGCATAACAAAATATCCACAAGCCGTATGAGGATCAATCACGTACTTATGCTCATTCCAGCAATCGTAAATAGCAGAACGGATCTGATCTTCGTTAGCCCAGCCGCAGCCAAAAAGCGCACGTATTTTAGCAAGAACGTTTTCCGGAATCTCAAAAGCGCCCCACTGAGCCAAATCGTTCATAAGCATTTGGATTAAACGCGTATCCTTATCGCACATGTAATAAAGCATGCGTTCCAAATTAGAGGAAACCAAAATATCCATAGAAGGAGCCACAGTATGATAGAACGGGCGCTGACGGTTATAAGTTCCACTTACCAAAAAATCAAACAAAACATTGTTACTATTGCTTGCAACAATAAGATGCTTCACAGGAAGACCAAGCATTTTTGCATAATATCCAGCAAGAATATCACCAAAATTGCCTGTAGGAACACAAAACTCAACTTCGTCACCAAGCTGTATGTTTCCAGAATCTACAAGCTGCTTATAAGCTGCAAAATAGTACACAACTTGCGGTACGAGCCTACCAATATTAATAGAATTTGCGGAAGATAACGAAGTGTGAGAAGAATTACGTAAATCATCATTAAGATCAGTTTTAGTAAAAATCTTCTTAACGCCAGTTTGAGCATCATCGAAATTGCCGCGAACTGCACAAACTCGCACATTGCGGCCATTTTGTGTAGTCATCTGCAACTCTTGAACGCGACTTACTTTACCTTCTGGGTAGAAAGTAATCATAGAAGTACCAGGAACGTCAGCGAAACCTTCTAAAGCAGCTTTACCAGTATCTCCAGAAGTAGCAGTGAGAATCATAACGTTCTCATTGTTGTTTTCTAATTTATTCTCCTGAGTGCGAGACATAAACTGTGGCAAAATTTGCAAAGCAACGTCTTTAAACGCGCAAGTCGGTCCGTGGAAAAGTTCCAGAACAAAATCCTTAGTATTCCCAAGCTGCTTAAGAGGAGTGATAGAAGAATCAGACCATTGAGATCCGTAAGCATTTTTTACGCAATCGTTAAGTTCGTCGGAAGTAAAATCTGGAAGTAGTATGCCTAAAATGTCGCGCGCAATGTCTTGATAAGATTTTCCAGGAAGATTTGCTAGATCATATCGCTTATCTCCCAAAGTATCAGTTACAAATAATCCGCCATCTTCAGCAATACCCTTACGGATTGCTTGTTTTGCACTAAATGAGTGCGCGTTTGAACGAGTGCTGTGAAAAACAGCATTATTCAAAGATTCCATGAATTCCTCCGCTTATTGTATTGCTGTACGCGCATACTTATGCGTATTCTTTAAAAGAATAAGCTTTACGTACTAATGTTACCTGATGAGCTGGGCGAACTTTAGTGTGCTAATCTGTTTATCAACGGTAAATCGCGAGTAAAGCAAGCTCTTCGGCTATGAACAAGGGGACAATTCGAAATGGGCACTCAAATGGATACTAGAAAAGTAGAATCCTCACAATCCTCACAATCCGCAGAATTAAATATTGATGCAGTTGTTTGTAAAAGAGCCGATTTAGCTCGCGTTGCACAACGAGTTTTTGCGCATGCTGATACGCAAAAAAAGAATAAAATGCTTGAGAAAATAGCGGACGCTTTAGAAGCAGAAGCTGAAAATATTGCAAAAGCTAATAAAAAAGATATTCAGGAAGCACAAAATAATGGAATGGACGCTGGAAAGTTAGATAGGCTTAAATTTGATGAAGAGCGAATCAAAGCTTCAGCAAAAAGTGTTAGAAAAATTGCTCAATTGCAAGATCCTGTAGGTCAAGTAGTTCGTGGGTACACTCTTCCTAATGGAATTAAACTTTCGCAAGTTCGAGTACCAATGGGTGTTATGGGAATGATTTACGAAGCTAGACCGAACGTAACTATTGATGTAGCAGCTTTGTGTATTAAATCAGGAAATGCTGCGATTTTACGCGGCGGAAGTGCTGCTGAAAATACTAATAAAGCAAGTATTAATGCTATACAGGCTGCTCTTAGTGAGGAGAATTTTAATCCAGAATTAATACAGTCAGTTGACGATTTAGGAAGAGCCGGCGCTACAGCAATGATGCATGCACACGGTCATATTGACGTTCTTGTTCCTCGTGGAAGTGCAAATCTTATTGCTGCAGTTGTTAAGGAATCAACTGTTCCTGTTATAGAAACTGGCGCAGGTAACGTACACATTTATGTTGATAAAAGTGCGGATATTACAAAAGCAATTCCGATTGTTATTAACGCAAAAACGCAGCGAGTAGGCGTGTGCAACGCTGCAGAAAAGTTGCTAGTGCATAGAGATGTTGCGCAAGAATTTTTACCGAAAATCGCTGCTGCTTTAGCTGAACATAACGTAATTTTACACGCAGACGATAAATCTTACGAAATTTTACAAGCTGCTAATATTCAAGGATTACAACTTGAGCACGCAACTGACGAAGATTGGAAACGCGAGTATTTGTCGCTAAATATGGGAATAAAAGTAGTAGAAAATGTGGATGATGCTGCAAATCATATAGCAAAATATTCCACTGGTCACACGGAAACGATTATTGCTGAAGATTACTCAACAATTCAGCGTTTTATATCAAACGTAGATTCTGCTGTGGTGATGGTAAATGCTTCAACACGTTTTACAGATGGTGGAGAATTTGGTTTTGGAGCCGAGCTTGGTATTTCCACGCAGAAACTTCACGCAAGAGGTCCAATGGGTTTGCAAGAAATGACTACAACAAAGTGGATTGGTTACGGTGAAGGCCAAATACGCTCTTAATGCTGGTTTTAATAGTCACATGGCGGTAAGGTAAGAATATGTCTCAGAATGATGTGAATGTGTCAGATAAAACTGCGAACATTTCGAAAGCTACTAACCAAGCAGAAACTATGACTGCGCTTGAAGTTCTTAACGTTGCAGCAGAGCGACTTTCGATTGTGCGATACGTGTTCTTAGTTCAAATAGAAGATGGTATTGCTTCAGCTTCTCAGCGCTCATCTTTGGAATACGCTGACGCAGTGTTAATGGGATGGCCTGATGGAGACGAAAATGATGTGATTCTGCCAGCTGACGAACAGTTGGAGAAAGTTCGTAGCTATGTAGAGAAAATGGAAGAGTATATAGCATCATTTTCTGATCTTGAGCGTGCTGCTGAAGTAGACGATATGGCGAATATGCTTGTAAAAATAACAGAGTGCGTTGCAGAAATAAGAAGTACTTATCAATCTGATTTCCCTCTTCCTACTTTCGCTGAAATTAGGCGAGTTGTTCAAGACGAATGGGATGAGGAAATAGGTAATATTAATCCAGATAGTGCAAATGATGCTGTAAGTTTAGTTGATGAAACTCAGGCAGAAGATAAGGCTGAAAGTGATGCATCCTGAGCAAAAATCAAATATGCAAAAAAATGCAGAAGAACGCAGAATGTCTGATTTATTTCAAGGATCTTTAAGCGGTAAAGAAGCTGCTCCTCCTGCTGTAGCAACAGTAAAGCGCAAACGTACTTCTGCACGAGGAAATGTGCATGAAAAGCAACGCATTGGGATTATGGGTGGCACTTTTGATCCTATTCATAATGGTCACTTGGTAGCAGCTTCGGAAGTTGCTTGGGTATACGATTTGGACGAAGTTATTTTCGTGCCAACAGGTAGGCCAGTTTTTAAGCTTGATAAAAAAGTTACTAATGCTGAAGACCGTTATCTTATGACGGTTATTGCTACAGCATCTAATCCGAAATTTACTGTTTCCAGAGTAGATATCGACCGCCCGGGAGTAACTTACACTATTGATACTTTGAAAGATATTCACTCACAGCATCCGGATGCTGAACTTTTCTTCATTACAGGTGCCGACGCTGTTGCAGAAATTATGCAGTGGAAGAATGCGCGAGAAATGTGGAATTTAGCGCGTTTTGTGGCAGTAACTCGTCCGGGCTACTCTAGGCCAGAAAAATTAGCTGAATCAAATTCGTCTATTATTACTCGAGAGCCGCATTTGAACGAAAATTCGGTTGCTAACTTAGATGATATTGCTAATTGTGATGAACAGCATTTGCCTGTAGATATTTTAGAAATACCAGCGTTGGCTATATCTTCTACAGATGTTCGTCATCGTGCAGAACGTGGCGAGCCTGTTTGGTATTTAGTTCCAGATGGAGTAGTTCAGTACATTGTTAAGCACGGTTTGTATCGCGCGTAATTATTGATTTTTTCGGCTTGTCGCCGCAAGTCTGCGCAAATAGCTAGTATTGAAAACGTTCATTTCGCGAATTATAAGCGAATTAGCGTTTGGAGATATGGTGAACATCGTCCTTGAAGGAAAGCCAGATAAAAACCTTGTTCTCGTCACTGGTCGTACTCATCCGAAACTTGCTCGTGATGTAGCAGATCAGCTCGGTATCGAAGTGCTTGAAACAACCGCATACGATTTTGCTAACGGTGAAATGTATGTGCGCTACACACAGTCGGTACGAGGCACAGATGTTTTTGTGCTACAAAGCCACAGTGACCCTGTCAACAAGTCCATTATGGAACAGTTGATTATGATTGACGCTTTGAAGCGCGCATCTGCTCGTTCAATTACAGCGGTATGCCCGCTTTTAGGTTATTCTCGTCAAGATAAAAAGCATCGTGGTCGCGAGCCTATTTCTTGCCGTTTGATGTTTGATCTACTAAAAACTGCTGGTGCAGACCGTATTATGAGCGTTGACTTGCATGCTGCGCAGTCGCAAGGCTTTTTTGACGGTCCAGTTGATCACTTAATTGCTATGCCAGTTTTGGTTGATTATGTGCGCGATCGTTTTAGCGACGATCTTGCAAACGTAACTGTTGTCTCTCCGGATGCTGGTCGTATTCGAGTGGCAGAACAGTGGGCGCAGCGTTTAGGCGGCGGTCCTTTGGCTTTTGTGCACAAGACTCGCGATATTACTTGCCCTAATAAAGCTGTTTCTAACCGCGTAGTTGGTGACGTTGCTGGACGCGACTGTGTGATGGTCGATGATTTGATTGACACTGCAGGAACTATTGCTGGAGCTTGCAATGTGTTGAAAGAAGCAGGCGCTAAATCTGTTACAGTCGTGGCAACTCACGGTGTGCTTTCAGGTTCTGCAGTTGAACGCTTAAAGTCTTGCGGCGCTCGCGAAGTGGTTTTGACTGATACTGTGCCAATTCCAGAAGAAAAGCGTTGGGATGGTTTGACTGTTCTTTCTATTGCTCCACTTTTGGCAAGTGCTATTAAGGCTGTGTTTGAAGACGGTTCAGTTGCTAAGCTTTTCGACACTTATCCGGAGCATCACGGTCAAGGCTTCCTGTTCGCTTAATTGTTGCTTTTGCTTTGATTAGTTAGTTTCGCGGAGTGTAAATTGCTTAGTTGAGCAAATTTGCGCCACGCCAAATTTGACGAAGTCAGCTGATGTGGCATAATAGTGACTTGGCGGTTTTTCCGCCGTTCCCTCATGGTGTAATGGC
>CAMYPN010000051.1 GCA_947292085.1 uncultured Gardnerella sp.
TCTTCAAACGCTCCAACACGGTTTTACTGTCTACACCAAATTCTTTGGCCAGTTCGTACACGCGCTTTTTTACCACTCAGTGTTCTCCTCTATTTGTGGCAGCGCTTAAGTACGCAGCCACGTTACATTATTGCGAGTCTATGCATTACTACGCGATATCTCATCGTGCGATATCTCATCGTGCGACCATGATGTTGTACCTCGTCTCTATCTAACCGTAAACAGGCATAGAAAAGCTGCGGACGGCTAGAATCCTCTTGCAAGCATACTCGAAACATAGGATTGCCGGGAGTGTCGTTTATATTAACTAATTTCTGGACTATCGCAACAAAAAGCGTCGAAGTAAAACATACTCCGACGCTTAGTAAAACAATCAGCTTAAAGAAACTGCAAAATAATCTAAATCATTCAGCAGAAGCAGATGTATCAGCAGCCTGTTCCTGCGCAGCTTGAGCCGCAGCAACCTTCTTAGCATGCTCTTCAGCTGATTCAATACCAATCTTCCAGCCCGTAAGTTTAGCAGCCAAACGAGCGTTCTGACCTTCCTTACCAATAGCAAGCGAAAGTTGAGAATCATGAATAAAAGCAATAGCAGTCTGATTCTTTTGGCTCACAACATGCACCTGCGTTGCAGTAGCTGGAGAAAGAGCAGCAGCAACAAACTTCGCTGGATCGTCAGACCAATCAACAATATCTATTTTTTCTTGGCCTAAATTCTCCATAACAGCACGAACACGAGAACCACCAGGACCAATCAAAGCACCCTTAGGATTCACACCCTCAGTATTTGCACGTACTGCAATTTTTGTACGAGCACCAGCCTCACGAGCAATAGCCATAATCGAAACTGCTCCAGAAACCAACTCAGGAACTTCACGCTCAAAAAGACGACGAACAAGTTCAGGATGAGATCTAGAAACTACGATTTCAGGGCCACGAAGACCACGCGCAACATTTACAACATAAACGCGAATACGCTCACCATGACGGTAACGTTCACCTGGAACTTGCTCTCTTCTAGGCAAAATTGCCTCAACGTCACCAACAGCAACATGAATATTAGAAGGATCTTTAGCATCCTGCTGCACAATACCGTTAATCAGCTTCCCCTTTTGGCCAGAAAACGCGCCAAATACGCGATCATCTTCAGCCTTACGGAAAATCTGACTAATAACTTGACGTGCTGTAGCAGCAGCTAAACGACCAAAATCGTGAGGAGTATCATCATATTCCTCACCTAAAGTTGGCGCAGGATGAGGATTATCCTCAGTAGGCTCTCCTGGTATTTCATCACGTGCCCATACAGTAAAAGCACCAGCACGCTCATCCAACTCAACACGAGCGTGCTTAGCTGGATGAGAAGTCTTCATATACGCAAGACGCAAGGCCTCGGCGAGCGCCTCGTCAAGCTCTTCGGCATTAATCCCCTGCTGAGCCGCAAGCTGATGCATTCCCGCCAAATCCAGTTCCATCGCGCACATCCTCCCCATTTAAATTCACTTATAATTATGATTATTAATATATTGTCCAAATAAAACCAACGAGAACAAACAATATACGTTAGCTATTAGAACAATCACACTACGGCATGTGGTTTAAAAATGCAACACCACATTGGTCATAGTGATTGACTATTTTAGTTTATTATGCAGACACTTCTTGTTTTCTTTAGAGCTAAAAATATGAAGACAAAGCACACTATAAAAATGTCATCTGCACTTATGCTAATCGCTCTTATTATGGCAATGTGCACAGCTTGCGGAGGAATTAAATCTTTGCAATCTGTACGAATAGATCAAAACAAGCACACTACTATTAAAGAAAACGGTTGCGCAAAAGCATATAGGCTAGCGCAAAAAGAACAAAATAAAATAGATAATGCTAGAAGAAAACAAAGCACGGAAAATAATAAGAATTTAATAGATACTAGTACTCTTAAAAAAACTTCAGAAAATTGGGATACAGTTGCGAAGAAATGCCCAACTAGATTGTCTGAAGCAGTAACTTATAGCGTTCAAGACAATTGGCAGTATCTTCAAGAAAGCGGCCAAATATCTGATAATAATATTATAGAAAACGAGCGTGAAGCATACTATAAGTTACTTGAAGTAATGCAAAATCATGAGAATGTACGATGGACGCATAATCCATTAGCGCAAGCTGCCGTAGCAGAAGACAAACTCTCATTCATACTCCAAACATTGGCAGCTAAAAAAGATAAAAATATATCACTAAAATATAGCGATATGGCTGCAAGTAACGCAAATGCTCTTATGCACGCAGCTGGAGATGGCGCAGATTTACGCGGAAAAGTTTACGAAATACCTCAACAAGCTTTACAAAGTGGTATAGCAAAAGATATAGCAAGCGGAAAAGATTTGCCGATTGCGGCAATAGCCTATATGGATTGCGCAAGAGAAGAACTCGCTGCTTTTAATCAAGTAATAGTTGAAGAAAATAATCCAAAAAACGACGCAAAAAATAATAGCGAAACAAACTACGAACACTCTACTAATCAAGCGAATAATGATTTCAAAGACGCGGTAATAAAACTTATCACTTCACGCTTATTGCGCGCTTACGAACTCGGATATCCTACAGACGCAAAATTAGTTTTGAAGTAGGAAATTAAAAGTTGACTACACAAAACTAAACTTTTGAAACATATTAACTTCTTAAACGTATTAATGTAGCTATATACTTTCAAAGACGCATGAACCTTGTTGTTATGCTATTGTGCAGCGCAAAACATTTGCGCAGTAAAACAAGATTGATCGCTCATATCACCAAAATACATGTCAAAACTCTATATACTGGGAGGCAATAATGGTGACTATGAAAAAAGCAATAACTGCTTGCTTAGCCACTGTCATGTTGTTAGGCTGCTCCTCATGTGGTTCAAGCTCCATGAACTTTGGTAAAAAAATAAGTCTAAACATTCAGGCACCTGAAAAACTCTTGAAAAAGGGTGGATGGATTCAAACTATGGAAGATGCTTTCAGCCAAGAGAATCCAGGCGTTTCGTTTAAAAATACACCTATCAAGCAATTTAATGATCCAAATTCGTCTTCAGGTAATAAACGTTCTTCAAAAATCACAGCCGATGTTTTTCTGTTCCAAAGTGATAGAACAGGTGACTTGGTTAAGTCAAAAATTCTTGGCGAATTAAGTGAAAAAAGTGAAGAGCAGATCAAAAAACAGAATCCTCTGCCATTACTTAACTCAGTATTAGAGGTTAACAAGTATTATGGCGTGCCGTACACAAGTGATGCTTGGTTTATGTACTACGACAAGTCTAAGCTCTCAAAAGATGATGTGAAATCTCTCAACACCATATTGGAAAAGCAGAAAGTTGCTATCAATCTAAGGAATAACACTCTTCTTTCAAGCTTCTATTTTGATTCATGCATTACTTTCCTTCATTCTAACCCAGGAATGAATAATACAAATGGTGCAAGCTTTAACGAGAACTGTACTTCTATTACTAAATTCCTTAAAGTTCTTTCTAATCAGCCAAACTTTATTAATGCCGTAGAAGATACCGGTATTAATGCTTTAAAGGATGGAAGCGCTGCAGCATATTTCTCTGGAATTTGGGACGCTGAAGAAGTCAAAAAGATTTTAGGTAAAAACTTTGCTGCTGCACCATTGCCTAAAGTTCGCACGGATATGATTAATGACTCCGAAGAATATGTTGGCGAACCAGTCGAGTATCAAATGAAACAAAACGTTTATTCTCAAGCTATTGGCTATAATGCAGATTCAGAACATCGCGACTTAGCAGAAAAATTCGCCGTATTCCTTGGATCAACTCAATCCCAGAAAAAGGCGTATGAACTGCAGCAAATCGTACCAAGCGATAAATCTTTGAAGAGTTTCGTAGCTAAAGATCCTGCCACAAGTGCTCAAATGCAAACTGTGGAAAAAGCTTCAATAACGCAACCACTCAGCGATAACGAGCTTTACACGATTTCATACACTTTCTATCATCTAGGTGATTCATTATACAGAAAGAGTACTGATGAAAGCATCTATGAAATGACGGAAAACATTCAAGACAATATGAATAATCAGCTGCTCAAACAGAGCAAAAGAAACTCAAATGATCAATAGTCTTGTATAGCAAATTTAAACAGACAAATAAATAGAAACTATCAACCTAATTAGCTGTATTAACAATAAAATAACCTTATTGTATTGCTCAAAACTTATACATAACGTTATTTATACATGAACGAAAGAAGGCTATTATGAAGCGTTTTGCTAAAGCACTTCTGACCTTCGCATGCGCTGCAAGCATTGTAATAGGGATCCCTGCTTTTGCGCATGCTGATGAAGGGGACGAACAAGAGCCAAAACCAAATGTTATCTCATCTATGATGGACATAGACAAAGACGTAAAATACAAATACTGGCTAGGACAAAATGACGCTGCAAAAATCAGTAACGTGAAAGTTACAGATATCGCAGCTCACAGCGCAAAAGTATCCTTTGACTATGAACTCTTTAATGTCAAAGATCTTAAGAGGCTTGCTTTCATTGTTTCCGTAAGGAAATACTCCAAAATAATGGTAACTGCAGATACTCTTTTAGGTCGCTCGTTATCTTACGATGAGAGTGATATTGATCCTCCTGATCCTCAAGATAACAAAACAGACGAAGATAAGAAAAAAGATTCCGAAAATGGTGATTACATTCCAAAAGAGTTTAATATACATTTCTTTAGCGATACACCTGGAGGATATGTTCGCGGACTAGATTACTACAACTACGATTTTGCAAAGAAACTTCCAACAAAGAAAAAAGGACATGCGCAAGTTATAGTCACCACTAAGCCAACAACTACATACACAAATACGGAAGGTGTTGGCTATGTAGATGGAGTAGTTCGTGTTGAAAATGGCAATATAAAGAAGCCTATTAAGCCGTTTACTAGCACACCAGAATTAATACGTTTGATAGCTAAGCAGGTCGACAGCTTTGATGGTAGTAATAGAGACAAGGCCATAGATATTGACGTTAGCTCTACTTATGTTGGTCTTCATGCGGATTATAAAGACGGTACCTCAATCTACTTCAACAACAATGCTGTACAGGTGCCAACCTTTACGACAACGAAAAAAGATCCGCCGTCACAATGCTCACTTGGAAAAAACAAAAAAGATTCCAACAAAAATGGTAAAGATGGCGATAAGGAAACTGCTAAAAACGCATCAGGAAAAACTTCTGGCATACTGTTGATGGTGGAGCACACTTTCAAAAAGAACCCAGCGTTGTTTATTATTGCTGTTCTAGTGGTAGTGGTGCTTTTAGCAACATGCGTTGTTACCCTGGTAAGACTCAGCCTGGTCAGGAAGAGAACTATTGCCAATAAAGCAGCTGCAGGAGCTGACGGAACTGCAGACGCGGAAGGTGCGGCAGACGCAGAAGGCACTGTAGACACTGCAGACGCAGAAGGTGTAGCAGACGCTGCGAATGCATCAGACATGGCAGAAGGCGGTGCTGAAGTAGACGCAGCTGGAAATGACGCAACTGTAAATGACGCAACTGCAGCAGACGCTTCTGAAGGCAACGCAGCTGAAGGCAATACAGCTTACGCTGATTTACCTGAAGGCGGTTTTGATACCCCAACATCTACCGATGCTACTGGATATCCAGAAACTACTGCAAATCCAGAAACGCCTTCAACAAGCGAGCAGCCAGAAGCCTAAATTAGCTACACTGCTCAATAACAAGCAATAATCCAAGAAAGGCCTACTACGCAATAGCTAGTAGGCCTCTTTTATATTCAAAATAGATATATGCTAGTAAAGATAAATATAGTCAAAAAACGTAGTTTCTCTGATATCACGCGCCTGTATACAACATAAACTGCTTACACGCTTGCCGCCTTAGCTCTGCACTTTATTCGTTACTAGCGCAGTACGC
>CAMYPN010000052.1 GCA_947292085.1 uncultured Gardnerella sp.
AAAGTGGTGCACAATGCTTGAAAATCCGCCAAAAGAGGCGAGTTTCGATCATGTGAATGCTGACGGTGATTTGATTTTCATTTGTGAAAACACGCCGCTGGTAGTTCATTTTGACGACACGCTGGAACGCGCCATTGCTGAAGCTCAACGTAGAACTCGTAAGCAAAGCGATGATAAAGACGCTAATGATGTTGCACAAACAAATACTGCAACATTGCCTATTTCTCAAATTCAGGCTTTGATTCGTGCCGGTGTTGATCCGACTCATGTAGCGCAAAGATATCACGTAAGTGAAGCACAAGTACGTCGATTTTCTGCTGGAGTTGAAACAGAAAAACAGTACGCTATCGAACAGTTCCTACTTGTTCCTGCGCCTAAACAAAGTAATATGCGTACTCTTTCGGAGCTTATTGAACGTACTCTTGCAAAAGCGCATATTGGTATGGAAACAGTTAAATGGCATGCTACTCGAAGAGGACTAGAACCTTGGCGAATTAGTGCAGAATTCAAAACTGCTACTCGTACTATAAAAGCTGAGTGGACTTGGAATATGCATGATAACACTGTTACATGCGCCAATCCTTCTTCAAGACTGCTTCTTGGCGAAGAGTCTGTGCGATCTGATTCATCAAAACAAGTTCAATTCGGCGGAGCATACAGAGACACTGTAAGTATTGACTTCCCATTTTCTCACGATGAACTTCCTGGAAATTCTATACGTTCTGCTCGCATAGAACGAGCCGTTTCACAGTGGGAACTTAAGAATGCTGATAATAATGCGGTTCCTGTAGACACAATTGCCTCTTCAAAAACAGCTGACGGTTCTTTATCAAATAATGCGGCTTCTACAAACCGACAAAATTTGAAATCCAACGCAGCAAAAGAAAAATCTGTTTTAAACACAGTTTCATCTAAAGAAAACACTAAAAACAGTAAGCTTGATCATGTTAATGCTTTTACTCAAGATGCTTTAAACGTGACAAGTGATAATGAAAATGCTGCATCTAATAACAAAGTCAATAATTCTAAATCGGAAGCAGATAAAACTTCAGATAAGAATTTAGATAAAGAATTAGATAAGAGTTCAGATAAAAAGAATAATAGTAAAGAAACAACTGTTATTGGAATAAGTGCTTTATCTAGAAAATCTCCTGCAAAATCTGCAAGCAAGAATATAGATAACAATAAAGCAAAAAACCAGAACGATTTAAATAGCATTACGAACGTTTCTGCAGAAAATCTTCCAGACGACGCGCATGCTCAACGAGATCGTACTGAAGTTGTTGACGTACAAGCTAATACTGTAGATAAAACGATAAATGAACGTCACAAAAAGCGTACTGGTCGTTCTGCAGTACCAAGCTGGGATGAAATATTATTCGGCGAGGGATAAATTCTAGAGATAAATTTTAAAAAGAGCGTGGAATAAAGTTAAAGTTCATTCCACGCTCTTAGTTTTTGCGGACTTTTTATTCGCCACTATTATCCACTTATCACTTACTTATTCGCTATGCTAATTGAAGCATAGCAAGATTCAGCACTAAACCAAATCAATAAGGCAAGGAATATCAACTTCCATACGAGTCATAGAACCATGTACGCTAGGCAAGCTCATAGCTTTTTCTGTTTGCGTACGAGAATCTACAATAGTCCACTCATCGCGAGCTTGTACTAAAACATCTCCTAATACTTCCCTAGTTTGTGAACTAACTTCACCAAAAACACCATCATCAATAACTTGATTTTTAGTTCGAACTAAAGCCTTATCCTCAAGAATACTTCTCCATCGATAAGCAATATCATCAGGGTTTACATCACAACTTGCATAAAGCATTACAGAACGAGGCTCACCGCCCACCATAGCAACATCTTTCATTAGATCAGCGTTCTTAGCGATATCAACACATTTATTAGGATCTGATTGAATCATGCCATGATCTGCAGTAATAACAATAACCGTACCTGGAGCACAATTTTTCTGCAGTAAACGCAACTGTGCATCAACCTGTTCGAATGCTGCAACCCATTGCTCAGAATCCCAACCATAATTGTGGCCAACCTTATCAGTGTCTCGTAAATACAAGTACGTTAATCCAGGAGTCTTAGTAGTCTCAGCAGCATTCATAATACGCGCGCGAGCAGTACCTCCAGTTATGTAGCAAGCTCCACGAAAGGCAGCATTTGTAAGCGGAGAATTCTCAAATTTTGGCAAACCAACATTATCTACTCTAATATCATTCGCAGAAAGAGACTCAAAAATAGTCGGTTCCTTCTGCAAATCAGTAGGATTAGGAGCATTCTTAAATTGAATTAATTGAGCAAGTTCACCAGTTTGTGCATTCTTCTGCGTATATCCTGTCATAGAAGTTAAACCAGGACATGTTCCTGTACCGAACGTTGCCATTGCAGCAACAGTAGTACTTGGAATACAGGTTGCGAGTGCGCGCTGGTTAATACTGTTATTTAAAAGTGATCGTAAGTAAGGAGCATGCCCCTGACGCATAACAATATTCCAGTATCCTAAACCATCAACAAGAACAACTACAGCTGCTCTAGCTTTCGGAATTCCAAGAGTATTGCGTAAAAATTCTGGATTAGAGTGAACTGCTGTAGCAATAGGAAAATCAATAGCGTCTGTTAGTGCAGGAAGAATTGAAGATAAATGAAAAGCGCCACCAATTTTATGCTCTTCACTATTTGATTCGCTAGTTTTATTAAACCAGTCTCCATAACCTTCGTAATTTACAAAACTCAGTAGTTCCTTCTGTGAATGTACTTCAACGCTCATACTAACTATTGAACCACTGAGAACTAAATTAACAAAATTGTTTTATAAACATAATCGTTTTACATAAGTATTTTTTATAAAAACCAGCGTTTTTGTAAAGAACACAAGCTTATTTGTGCATAGAAATTGATAATATTAAAAGCCGTAATCTCATTCAAGGAGTTCTTAACTATGCCTTCGCACCGTCATGCAACTAAACAGTCTTTCGACCCTAGAAAGGTAAAAGAGCATATTGTTGAAACTCCTCTGAAAGAGGAAATGAGCAAATCTTTTCTTGAATACGCTTATTCTGTAATTTACGCGCGTGCTCTTCCAGATGCTAGAGATGGTATGAAACCTGTGCAGCGACGCATTGTGTATCAAATGGGAAATATGAACTTATCTCCGGATCATGCGTATATGAAGTCTGCGCGCGTTGTTGGTGAAGTTATGGGTAAGTTGCATCCTCATGGAGATTCCGCAATTTACGAAGCTATGGTTAGATTAGCTCAACCATTTTCGTTACGTCTTCCTTTAGTTGACGGTCACGGAAACTTTGGTTCGCTTGATGACGGCCCTGCAGCTTCACGTTACACAGAAGCTCGTCTTGCTCCTGCAGCATTAGGCATGAATGCTGATATTAACGAAGACACTGTTGATTTTGTGCCAAATTATGACAACAAATTGAAAGAGCCTACTGTTCTTCCTGCTGCTATACCAAATCTGCTTGTAAATGGTGCTTCTGGTATTGCTGTTGGAATGGCAACTAATATGGCAACGCACAATTTGGGTGAAGTAGTTGCTGCAGCAAAATATGTTATGAAGCATCCTAATGCTACTTTGGACGATATTATGAAATTTGTTCCAGGACCAGACTGGCCTGGTGGCGGTATTATTATCGGGCGAAGTGGAATTCGTGAGGCTTACGAAACAGGTAGAGGCGCGTTTACTACTAGATCTACTACTCATATTGAAAATATTACTGCTCGTAAAAAAGCGATTATTGTTACAGAACTTCCGTTTATGGTTGGCCCTGAGCGTGTTTTGGAGCGTATTTCGCAAGGTGTTAAAGCAAGAAAACTAGATGGTATTTCTGGAGCAATAGATTTAACTGATCGTCACAATGGCACCAGACTTGTTATAGAAATAAAAACAGGTTTTGATCCTAACGCAGTTCTTGCACAACTTTTTAAGCACACTCCACTGCAAGAAAGTTTTACAATCAACAATGTTGCATTAGTTGACGGCAGACCACATACCATGGGATTACGCGAACTATTAGACGTTTGGATTTCTCATCGCAGAACTGTTGTTCGTAGAAGAAGTGAGTTTAGGCGTAAAAAAGCTCAGGAACGTTTACATTTAGTTGATGGTTTGCTTCTTGCATTGCTTGATATTGACGAGGTTATTCAGGTTATTAGATCTTCAGAAGATGCAGATAGCGCAAAAACTAAGTTAATGAAAGTATTTGATTTAGACGAAATTCAATCACAATATATTCTCGACTTGCGTTTACGCAGACTTACTAAAATGAGTCGTATTGAGCTTGAATCTGAGCGTGAAGATTTACTCAAAAAAATTGATGAATTGAATCAAATATTAAGTTCTGAAACTGAGCTTGACCGTGTTGTTATATCCGACATGGATAATGCTGTAAAACAATGGGATACTCCTCGTAGAACTATTCTTCTTGACGAGCAAGAAGATGGTAGTTTTGCTCCAGTTGAAATAAAAGGAAATAAAAATACTGAAGATTTAGCAATACAAGCGGTTAATTCTGCTAATAAACTTACTTCTGCTCAAGCTGATTTAGATGCAGCTGCAACCGCTGCTAGAAAAACTGGAGACTCACAAGCCGCTGCTGTTGCTTTACAGTTAAGCGACAGTCCTTGCGCAGTAGTTTTAAGTAATTCTGGACTTATTGCACGTACCAGCATGGAAGTATTAGAACGCTGGAATTCTCACAGCAATAATGTTTTTGATACACCATGTTCCTCTATTTTTGCTACAACTACTAGATCAACTTACGCGCTTATTACTTCTGCAGGAAGATTAGTACTTGCACATGTGGCAGATTTGCCGCAATTAACAGTTGAAGAAGGAAAGCCAGCTTCCCTTACACATGGAGTAAAAGCGCAAGAACTACTAACATCAACAGAAAGTACTGAACCAATTAAAGGCGAAATTGTTGTTTCGGCAGTCGCATTAGATTCTTCAAATAATCCAACACCACTTGCGTTAGGAACAAGAAACGGCGTAGTAAAAAGATGGAATTGCGAAGCTCCAACAACAATGGACTCTTGGAGCATTATTGATTTGAAAGACAATGATGTGGTTGTATCAGCTGCACCAGCAAAAGATAATGATCGTTTAGTGTTCATTAGCACAGATTCTTCGCTTCTAACATTTGACGCTAAGCAGGTTCGTCCGCAAGGAAGAACCGCAGCTGGCATGGCTGGAATACGATTAGCTGAAGGAGCTCGCGTAGCAACATTCGCAGTAGTACCAGAAGATGCTATTGAATGGCATTATGAGGAAGGAGAAAACGGATTATTCTCCGCAACTGGCACAGTCGTATTCACAGTAGCTGGAGATAGTGAAGCTCTTCCTGGGACTGAAAATGGTGCTGCAAAATTAACGCCATTTGAAATGTATCCTACTAAAGGACGTGGCACTGGTGGCGTGCGCTCGCAGAGATTCCTTAAAGGGCAAAATACTCTTATTCAT
>CAMYPN010000053.1 GCA_947292085.1 uncultured Gardnerella sp.
GCAACAGTCTTGGTAAGAATAACCTTAGTTTCAGCCATTGTTACAACCTCTCAATCAGCGACCGGTAGTGGCGTATGGAAGCAAAGCCATTTCGCGAGCGTTCTTCACGGCCTTCGCGATCTTGCGCTGTTCCTGCACAGTTACGCCAGTAATACGACGTGAACGAATCTTGCCGCGATCGGAAACGAACTTGCGCAGCAAAGCAACGTCCTTGTAATCAATTTCAGTAATTTTGGCAGCCTTCAAAGGATTTGGCTTCTTCTTGAAAGGCTTGACCGGTGGTTGCGGCCTCTTGCGTGACATAAGATGTCCTCTCTAAACAAAGCGATACGAACTCTTCTAAACGTTTCTAAACGCATTTAATATAATTTTTAATTTTCGTAACGCTTATAACCAATGAATAATAAATAAAATAAAGTTACAAGTTTAAACAGCTGAAATAAACTAACTATTAGTATTAAAACTCTGGTTCGTCACTACCACCGAAATCGGAAGTAGCGCCAAACGAAGCGAAACTATCGTTAGTTGGAGCAGAAGCACTCCACGGATCTGCAGCAGGAGCCGCAGAAGCAGCAGACGCAGATTGCGCTTGATTATTAGCATAATTTGCGCCACCAGCATAAGAGCTACCACCATGATAACCGCCGTTACCACTACCGTTAGCGTTACCCGCAGCACGCGATGCCCCAGCAAAACCGGTAGCAGAGCTTTGACGAGTAACCTGAGCAGTTGCATAACGGAGCGAAGGACCAATCTCATCAATTGTTAGTTCAATAACCGAACGGTTAGAACCATCTTGAGCTTGGTAAGAACGCTGCGATAAGCGGCCTTGCGCAATAACACGCATACCCTTGGAAAGAGTGTTAGCACAATGTTCTGCCATGTCTCGCCACGCAGAGCAGCGCATAAACAGTGCAGGACCATCCTCAAACTGGTTAGAATTACGATTGAACGTACGTGGAGTGGAAGCGATAGTAAAACTTGCCACTGCAGAACCGTTCGCAATAGTTCTTAACTCTGGATCAGCAGTAAGATTACCCACTACTGTGATAACTGTTTCACCTGCCATACTGTGCCTTTTCTTTCCCGTAAAACTTAAGTTATTTGTGAAAGTCTTAAAGTCTTAAAGTCTTAAAGTCTTAAACTCTTAAGTTATTACGACGATTATCGAGCTTAATCAGCTGACTATAAGATTATTTACTTGGCGTCCTTGCGAAGAATCTTCGTACGGATCACAGACTCGTTCAAGTTCAACACACGGTCAAGCTCGTCGCTTAAAGCTGGCTCAGCAGTGTAGTTCACTACAACGTAATTGCCTTCAAACTTGCCGTCAATTTCGTAAGCAAGCTTACGACGACCCCAATAATCGGTGCCATCAACGGAACCGCCCTCATTGGTGACAAGCTCAAGATACTGCTCGGTCAACTTCTTAAGACCGCGCTCATCAAGCTCTGGATCGGCAATGAACATTAGTTCATACTTATGTGCAGACATCACCCACCTCCTTCGGACTATCGGCTGTGGCATTTCCACAGCAGGAGTGTGTTTGCAAAATTACCCTACGATTAGAGGGCAACTTTGACATTCTAACTTATAGACACGACTCAAACATATACGCTTAGATAACAGCCAACAAACAGCCAGCAAGCAGCCGTCAAATCTAATGCGCATAAATACTACGCTGTTTCATATCCTCCGGAAGAGCGTTACGCAACGAAACCAAAGAACCAGAGCGGAAAACAGAACGAATACCAGCAGCCAAAAGCGGAGCAATTGAAAGAACAGTCATATTATCAAGACGCTTTTCTTCTGGAACAGGCACAGTATCAGTCACAATAATTTCTCTAGCACCGCAAGCTTTAAGTCTTTCAACAGCAGGACCTGAAAGCAAAGCGTGAGTTGCAACCAAAGTTACAGAATTAGCACCAGCCTCGCGCAAAGTGCGCACAGCTTCACAAATCGTGCCAGCAGTATCAATCATATCGTCAACAACAATGCAGTCACGACCGCGAATATCGCCAATAATTCCGTGAGCAACAGCGCAATTAGGCCTAGTAATATCGCGAGTTTTGTGAATAAAAGCAAGAGGTAAATTACCAAGTTTTGCAGCCCACTGCTCCGAAACCTTAATTCGCCCAGCATCCGGAGACACAATCGTAGCATTATCAAGTTTCATAGAATTGCGCACATAATCAATGAGCACAGGCATTGCTGTTAAATGGTCAACTGGTCCATCAAAGAAACCCTGCTCTTGAGCAGCATGCATGTCTACAGTCAAAATACGAGTAGCGCCAGCAGAACGGAACAAATCAAACATCAAACGCGCAGTAATCGGCTCGCGACCCTGATGCTTCTTATCTTGACGCGAATACCCAAAGAACGGCGCAACAACATTAATACTGCGCGCGGAAGCACGTCTCAAAGAATCAACCATAAGCAGCTGTTCCATAATCCAATTGTTAATAGGATTAGTGTGAGCTTGCAAAACAAAAACATCAGAACCACGTACAGGCTGAGTGAAACGCACATACATTTCACCGTTTGCAAAATCGTAAGCAGTTGTCTCCAAAACGTCAATACCAAGGTATTGAGCCGTTTGTGAAGCAAGTTCCGGATACGCCCTACCGGTAACCAACATCATCTGTTTTTTAGGAGTACCCTCAAGAATCGTTGACATATCTGCCTTCCCATTTTGCAAAATTTTTAGCGCAAATATGCGTATTTGCACATACAGATTTTATTCTACCAGCCCGTCAAGCCGTACCAACACAAAAATAATAAGATACGCAATTAAATAGAAAATTAGATAAAAAATTGCGCAAAAGTTACGAAAAATAAAAAAGATACGAAAATTTGTTAGCAGATAACAAAAAATTAGTAAAACTATCTAATCAAAGTCATCATAATAAATATAAGCAAGAAGCCTACAAAATCAGCCCAAGAGAACACAGCGCCAGCGAATATAACGCCAGTAATCGCAGCCAAAACAGGTTCGCTTGCACCAAGCAAAGTAGCTCTAACAGAACCAACTCGCATAACACCAGCAAGAAATAGCCAATACGCTCCAAAAGTTCCGCCAACAACAGTAAAGACGAATAAAGAGATAGCAAAAGCGTCAAGCGGAGGAAGCGTAGCCCACGGTCTAACAAACGGCATCAAAATAGAGCCGGCAATAATAAAAGTAATACCGTTAATGACAAAACTACCCCATTTAGCTACGAGTTTCATAGGCATAATAGCTAAAGCAGCAGTCGAAAAAGCGTCTCCTAATCCCCAAACCAAACCCATAATAGGCAAAGAAAGAGAGTTGATATTACCGCCAGTAGCCATAAGAGCAGTTCCAGCAAAAGCAAGAATCACACCAACGTTTTCGCGCATAGTAGGAGTTCTGCGATTACGCAAGCACACGTATAAAAGCACAAAAAGCAAGTTAAGACTTTGCAAAACTGTAGCAGTTCCAGAATTAGTCCAATCTATTGCCATCAAATATGTGATTTGCGCAAATAGCACGCATACAATTCCCGTAGCTACGATCATGAACCAGTCACGTCCTGCGCCGAAAACTTTTACAAGCTGCTTAGGTGTGAATATGGCTGCGATAATTATAAATAAGATTCCCGTTGCGAACTGTCTTACGCACGCTATTTGCATTGGCGACACGTGATAGTTCATCATTAAAATCTTGGAAACCGTTGCGTTTGTGCCCCAAAGCGCTCCTCCAAGAAGCGTAAGAATCATGCCGATTACTATGCTTCCGGCGGAATGATTAAATGAAGGATTTGGTTTTTCTGGATTTTCTGCGATTGCGGCAGCAGCAGCTTTTGACTCGTCGAAAGTTGAGGAAGCTGATTGAGTTGCGGAATCTGCGGAAGTTACGGAATCTGCAGAAGTTGCAGAAGTTAGCGTATCCGAAGCAGTAGCATCTGACGAAGTATCAGCAGAATTACCCTGACTATCGGCAATGCGTCGTTTGCGATGCAATATAAGCATAGCCATAGTCTACTTCTTTCATTTAAAACCCCAAAACTAACAATTTGCAACAATTAGCTTGCAACGTATTAATGTATTATTGCACGTTAAGTCAATTAATAAAAATATAAATGCAGAAAACTTCGAAAAATTTTGTATGCGTGTCGCAATAAGTAATAATTTATAAATCCGCCACGCAGAGTTTGCATTATCTAGAAAACGTGTTATTCTGTTTAAGTTGTTTGCTTAATGACGTTAAGTCTTTTCAGCTGTACAACATTGGAGAATTCGCCTAGTGGTCTATGGCGCACGCTTGGAAAGCGTGTTGGTGTAACAGCCTCACGAGTTCGAATCTCGTATTCTCCGCGCGTGTAGGGTTCTGGGCACTTCGATTGCCCGGAACCCTTTTTCGTATTATTTACCGTATTATTTACGATTATATTTACGATTATCGCGCAATTAGTGGCGCTACTTGCGATTCGTAAGCACGCAAAGCCATATCGATCACATTGTGCATATCGTAGTAGCTGTAAGTGCCGAGTCTTCCGCCAAAAACAGTGCGAGGCTCAGCCGCCGCAAGCTCCGCATAGCGCGCATACAAGGCTTTATCTGCATCAGTATTCACAGGATAGTAAGGCTCATCGTCGCGAGTTGCAGCGCGAGAATACTCCTGCCATACAACAGTCTCCCCTGCTTTCACGCTTTTGCCAGGCACGAAATCAGCCTCGCCAGTCTCACCCTCAACCTCCTCGCGCTCTGGATTAAAGTTCTTAAACTCAATCGCACGCGTAAACGGCACATCAGCATCCGAATAGTTCATAACTGGGCAACCAAAGTGGTCACTCTCCTGGTAACGCACTTCCTTAAAGTCAACGGTACGCCACTTTAACTCACCAAGCGCGTAATCAAAATACCTGTCCACTGGCCCCGTGTAAACAACAGGCACTCCAGCCTCCGCCAACGCGCGCTTATTAAACGGCTGCGACTCGTCGAAAAAGTCAACACCGAGCGAAACGTGAATTAGCGGATCGTCAATCATGCGCTGCATCCAAGCCGTGTAGCCGTCAGTCGGCAAACCTTCCCAAGTGTCTTTAAAGTAACGATTATTGTAGTTAAATCGCACCGGCAAGCGCTTAATAATTCCAGCAGGCAGCTTAGAAGGATCCGTTTGCCACTGCTTTGCTGTGTAGTTTTTAATAAACGCTTCGTACAAAGGCCGCCCGATTAAACTAATGCCTTTATCGTTTAGATTTTGCGGATCTTT
>CAMYPN010000054.1 GCA_947292085.1 uncultured Gardnerella sp.
TCTCGCGTTTGGAGGGTTTATTTCCGTCGGCTGCTCCATTTGTGAGAGTCTTGTCTCGCGTTTGGAGGGTGTTGGATTGTGTTTTGCTCCATTTGCGAGAACACTCTCTCGCGTTTGGAACTGACCTTATTATTTCTCAGCTCTAATACCCATCGTCAATCAAGCGCCCTAAAGTGACTTACACAGAAAAATCGTCCAAGCAAAGCGACATAATAGATAAGTTATTCGCGTGGAATCGGCGCCCTCTTCCCGGCCACGTGAGGAACATGTGGAAGCTCGCAAGGAGTGCCCCACACCCAAGCGAAATTCTACGACTCTAGTTATAAGGAGAGCCATTTTGGCAACCAAGATTCGTCTTAAGAGACTGGGCAAGAAGTTCTACGCTTTCTACCGCGTGGTTATTTCCGATTCACGCAACAAGCGCAACGGTAAGTCTATCGAAGAGATCGGCGTGTACGATCCAAACAAGCAGCCATCCATGATTCAGATTAATTCTGAGCGTGCGCAGTACTGGCTTGGCGTTGGCGCACAGCCAACCGAACCAGTGTTGAAGCTTTTGAAGATTACCGGTGATTGGCAGAAGTTCAAGGGTCTCGAAGGTGCTGAAGGTACTTTGAAGACCGCTGAAGCTGGTCCAGATGCTGAAGCACGTATCGAAGCCGTAGATGCTGAAGCTCAGAAGCTGAAGGCCGCTAAGTCTGAAGCCGCTGCTAAGGCTCAGGCTGCAGCTGAGGCTGCTGCAAACGAAGCTGAGGAAGCTCCAGCAGAAGCTCCAGCAGAAGCTGCTGCCGAGGAAAAGGCTGAGTAATTATGCTGTCTCAAGCTGTGGAACATCTCATTAAAAACATCGTTGATTTTCCAGACGATGTTTCAGTGCGCTCCTACGAAAATGCTCGCGGAGAGCTGCTGCGCGTTCGCGTGAATCCTGAGGATATCGGACGAGTTATCGGACGAGGTGGACGTACAGCCAATGCTATCCGCACCGTTGTGCAAGCGTTAAGCGATCACAATGTACGCGTAGATATCATGGACGTACGCAATAAGTGAAATAAGTGAGATGAACGTGGCATTAGACCAACATTCTTATGGCAACCCTCAGCAACGTCGCAACGACCTGCTGAGGGTTTGTCGTATCGGCAAAGCCCAAGGACTAAAGGGTGAGGTTACTGTACAAGTTTTTACAGACGAGCCCGAAGAACGTTTCAAACCCGGCACTGTGCTTTACAGTTCAGATGCTGCTCGCGAATTCATTGTTGAGCGCGCGCGAACATTTAAGAACCGCTGGATTCTGCTGTTTGAAGAATCGCAAGATAGAAACGCTGCTGAAAATCTTAACGGTTTGGAATTATATGTGCCGGCGGAGGATGCGGAAAAGCTCGCTGACGAAAATGCGTGGTATATAAAAGATTTAATTGGATTAGAAGCGCGTTTGTGCGAGAATAATCAGCTCGGTTTATCTTCGCAAGTTATTGGGAAAGTCGTCGACGTGCTCGACGGAGCGCAAAGTTTACTAAAAATTCGTCTATCTAATCAGATTGAAAACAAGGAAAACGCATCTACTAAAAGTAACGTATCCAATAAAGAAGATTCTAAGATAGACGATACTAAAACTGCGCTTGTACCGTTTGTAGAAGCGCTTGTTCCGGAAGTAAATTTAAAAGACAGATATTTGACTATAGACCCTCCGGGCGGATTGATTCCTGGATTCTAAAGTATAAAATTGCGCGGCTATGCAAAATTGCGCGGCTATGCCAATACGCAAGTTGTAAACACAGAAATTACTTAAGTACTTAAGCGAGCAGAAATAGACTCATTATGATGAATATAGACATCGTTTCCGTATTCCCAGAATACTTTCACATACTTGATTTGAGCCTATTGGGAAAAGCTCAAGAAAACGGATTACTTAAGATTAACGCATACAATTTGCGAAGATGGACGCACGACGTTCATCAGTCAGTTGATGATACTCCGGTTGGCGGCGGCGCTGGAATGGTTATGAAGCCGGAAGTTTGGGCTGAATGTTTAGATGAGCTTCTTGCAGAAAATTGCGAAAGTGCTGCCGTATCTGAAAGTGCGTCTGTACCCGAAAACGCAGCTATACTAACGAAGCCTGTTATAATCTTTCCAAACCCATCTGCTCCGCTATTTAATCAAGAAGCAGCTACAAGCTTAAGTAGCGCAAAACATCTGATTTTTGGCTGCGGACGTTACGAAGGTTACGATGCGCGAATACCAGAATATTACCGTTCTAAAGGCTATGATGTGCGTGAATATTCGATTGGCGATTACGTATTAAATGGTGGGGAAGTGGCAGTTTGCGCAATGGTAGAAGCAATAACTCGCTTAATTCCAGGATTTATGGGAAATCCAGAATCGATTATTGAAGAATCATATACAGGAAAAGACGCGCTTTTAGAGCACAAGCAGTACACTAGACCAACCACTTGGAGAGATATAAGCGTACCAGAAATACTAACATCCGGAAATCACGCTAAAGTAGACAGATTCCGCAGAGACGAAGCGTTAGAACGAACTGACGAGATACGTCCAGATTTACTTACGAAACTCGACTGCAGTAAATTAGATAAGGCAGATCGGAAAAAACTTATATCACTCGGATGGGAAGTTTCAGGAGAGCATCCAAAGAGAAGAGTTCCTAAAACCCAAGCGCAAGCCAAATAATTTGGCAAACTTAACAAACTGATTAACGCTTAGGCTGAATATATAAAACAGCAGTCTCGCCATAATCTCGAGTATCAAATAACTCCAAGCCATCAGGCATATTAGGCGAAACGCTTCTAATGCTGCGTTCAAGTACAACAAGCGTATCTGCTTCAACACTAATCACTCCACTCTCGCACATTTTATTAAGCAGATTCTCGCATTCAGAAGTCTCATAAGCGTAAGGTGGGTCTATAAATACAAGATTGAAAGCAGCGCCACTGTAGTCATTTACAAACTGTTCTGCGCGTTTACGAACAACTCGCATACTAAGATCACTATTCCACTCGCGCGAATTTTGCAAAAGCTTAGCTGTGCGCTGTATAAGAGCTGCCGCTTGCGCATTCGCTTCAACCGACACAAGCTCACGAGAGCCTCGAGATAATGCTTCCACTCCAAGAGCGCCAGTTCCGGCAAACAAATCAAGAACGCGCGCATTCTCAAGAACATTCCATGAATCAAGTCTAGAAAAAATCGCCTCTTTAGTGCGATCTGTAGTAGGACGAGTGCATGATTGAGCCGACGTCAACGGCAACGATTTAAAACGACCTGAAATAACACGCATACTTACAAACTAGCCTTCTATCTTTGGAATAAACATTGAACAAATCAGTGCCAATGCAAGAGTAGCAGCACCCACAATAATAGATGCCAAATATCCGCAATCTCCAGCAAAAAGATTATCAAAAACAGTAAAACTTGCATACAAAAGAGCAAAACTAAGTCCTGCGCCAAGATTAAACGCACCAGCATTTAAACCAGGTAAATAACCAGGATTATCTTTAGGAGAAAGAACTATTCCCAAGCCGTTAAGCATAATATTTGTAACACCTGAATAAACAATACCGAGACAGATAGAAACTGCAAGCAAAGAAAGTGCTGAAGGGTATTTTAGCAAAAATGCGCTCGCGAAAAGAGTTAACATGCTAAGCGTTATGCCAAATTGCAACACAATGCGATAACCGAACTTACCTGCCAGCACTCCAGTAACAGGGCCAAAAATGAAGCCAATTATGGCGTAGGGGGTAAGGGTAACAAAAGAAACGACACTTAAATCAAGGCCAGCGCCAAAATGCGAATCTTGAGCTAGCTTAGGTAAAATTCCGTTTGCAATTGCAAAAACGCCGGTCATAGTGAAAAGAGTCGTTGAAAGCAAACCCCACGTTCGGCGTTGGCGTAGGTAGTGAGTCGAAATCATAGGCTTTACTAATTTGCTAACAGATATTTCTTTTTTGCGCTCAACATTCCAAAAAATTGCGAACAAAACAATTGCGCTAAAAGCAAGAATCAGTACAAAAGCAAAATTAGAATTAGATAACTTTTGCAACTCATTAATCGACATATAAGCGCACAAAAACGCCAAACTAAGAAGGAATACTCCAAGCCAATCCATGCGAGGCGTATTTTCAACGGAAGAATCTTCAGTTTTTGCAAGAATCAAAATCGCTGCAATTGCACAAGCTAAAGCTATGCAAACAAAAACAGATCTAAAACCAAAACTACACGCAATCGCGCCGCCTAAAAGCGCATCAATGCCAGCAATGCCGCCATTTACTGAAGTTAACACGGCCATAAGCTTAGCGTAATGGCGTTTATCTTTAACTCTTACGTGCAACATAATCAACACAAGTGGCACAACAGGGCCGGCGGCACCCTGCAAAACGCGGCCAAACATAAGCATCTTAGCGTTAAGCGACAAAGCTGAAATTACAGATCCTACAGTTGCGATAAGAAGCATAGAAAAAAGTACTTTTTTGCGTCCGACTATATCCGCTAAACGCGGCAAAAATAAGGAAAATAAGGCTGCAGAAGTGAAGAAAATGGTTTGAGTAAGGCCGATATATGAGTCAGTAGTATTAAGCTCGCGTTGCATTGCCGGGAGTGCGGGGGAAAGCATGGAAACGTTGAGTTGAAAGGCTATTACGGCGGAAAATAGCGCAATCATTAGGGAGAGTAGTGAAGCGCGTGCGGATGGTGCGGTTGGTGCGGAGGTTGTGGATGGTGCGGTTGGTGTGGATGAGGGGAGTGCGGAGGGGAGTGCGGAGGTTTTTATTAATTTAGAATCGCTTTGTGATTTATTAGAATGCGTATCTTCAGTCATATATCACCTCTCGTAGCGCTTTACATCCAGTGAAATAAAACAGTGTATAAAAGCTTATGAAAGCATATAAATAAGTGTAATGCTATAGTGTGCGTTCGCATAATAAATATTAG
>CAMYPN010000055.1 GCA_947292085.1 uncultured Gardnerella sp.
CCAGTCTGCCATGCTTCAACAAATCCGCCAACCTTATGCATTTGCGACCACACAAGTAGCACACACAAAGGCACCACAACCATAGTCATATACTTCAAAATTGTATTAATTCCACGACTTAAATCGGAAATCGTTTTAGAATACACCTTTGCTTGTGCTGCTAATTTTGCTGCGTAACTGTGCTCTCCTACGGCAGTAACACGCGTTAAGGCCATGCCAGAAACGGCAGTAGACCCGGAATAAACGTTATCGCCTTGCGCTTTTCGTACTGTAGCAGACTCGCCCGTGAGCATGGACTCGTCCATTTCCAATCCCCACGATTCCAACACTTCTACGTCAGCTGGAACCTGCTCACCAGCCCTAAGCCACAAAACATCCCCAAGCACAATATCTTTGTGCGCAATCTCGATATTTTCTCCACCTCTACGAACCATTGCACGAGCAGCGATCAATATAGAAAGACTATCGAGCGTACGCTTAGCTTTTAGCTCAGTTGCAACACCAATACCAGTATTTACTAAAATTACTACTCCAAAAACAGCGTCTTTCCATGAACCTGTGGCAAGAACAACTATCATCGCCACAAAAATGATTGCATTAAATAACGTGAACACATTTGCGCGAATAATATCTATTACCGAACGCGAAGTTTGCTTAGAAGTAATATTCACATCTCCGCGAGAAACCGCCTCTGCAACTTCTTTGTCACTCAATCCAGAAACTTCTACTTCAGGAAGTGATACACAAGAATTACTTACTTTTTCAACGGAACTTGCGGTTAAGTTGTGCTTGCTACTTGTCATTTACAATCACTTCCCTACTGTGTGGCGTATTGTCGATTATTTCGCGAACAATGCTGAGCAAAGATGAACGTTCTGGATAAAGTTTAGTGTTTTTACTATCTGAATGTTCATTGTGATTCGACGAATCAGTTTCATAAATAATGCCGTTAGCAACATCGTTCATATGCAATGTTGCAGCATATAAAGTTTCGTCTTTAGGAGCTTTTATAGGGTTAACTAGCGCAACTGGAACTCCAGCATACCGCGCGTATTGCAGTGCAGAAATCCACGCTTTACTTTCACCCGATTTGTTTACAGCACTTTCTTTAGATTTTTTAGATACTTGAGAATTTGAATCTAATTTTGTAACGTCAAGAGAATTTACGAATATCATTGACACAGGCTGTTCACTTGCAGAACGAATAGCTTGCTGAGCTGCCTCATTAGGATTATTAATATCTGAAACTGACACATAAGCTGCACTGATCCCGTACATTTTGCACTGTCTTAAAAGCTCATCATCAAGAGCTTCAGACTTAGAACCAATCACCAGTAAATGAATATCGTTAATATCCACACCATCGTGGATTATGTCTCCAACTCTACCAGTATCCCCAACGGCTTTACCCTTCGGCTCGCAGGCACTCAACGTACCTAGCGCTAAAGCAGTTACGACAGCAGCCGCAAAAATGGTAATAGCGCGTTTAGAAAACATAAGACTTTTATACCACACCTTCAACATAAGTGGCTGTTTTGGGGTAAATACCCCCCACACAACACGCACAGACCTTTACCACACTACAAATCTGTTCTATCTACCCATTGTTCACACTGCTTTATAACAGTTTCAAGTGCATACTCTAAATCGCTAGGCGGGTATTTATACTTCTTTAGAAGACGTCTAATGCAAATTCGCATTCTAGCGCGTACTGTTTCTTTCTTTTGCCAATCAATAGTGCGATTTTTACGTAATGTTTCTGTAAGTTCTTTTGTGATAGCAACAAGCTGATCATTCTTGTAACGATCTTTTATTGCTTGAGGTTTCGTTAATGCATCATAAAAAGCAAGCTCTTCATCAGTAAGGCCAAGTTCTTTACCAATACTTTTTTCATGCATAATCTGTTTAGCCATATCAAATAATTCTTCTATAACCTTTTCGTTAGTAATCATGCCATTAATGTATCTATTTATAATGCTTTGCATTATTTCGCTAAACTTTTCAGATTTTACAACATTTGTTTTTTTATATATACGAACCTGTTCCAAAATAAGACTTTCCAAAATCTTTACAGCAATATTCTTTTCCTTCATTTTTGAGACTTCACTCATAAATTCAGGGTCAAAAATCGAAAAACCTTCCTTAAAATCGGAGAAAAGATTTATAACACCCTCACTTTTAATACTATTTTTAAGAAGATCGTTAACTCTGCTATTCATCTCTTGAAGAGAAATTTTCTTGCCAGATCCACTATCACTTATACGAGATAAAATAACGCGTACAGACTCAAAAAATGCCGCTTCAACTCTTAAATCACGCTTAACAATTGACGAGCATAAAGATAATGCTTGATGCAATAGAAGCGCTTCTTTTACAAAATGTTTTAATTCTTTCTTTTTACTTACATCGAGTATAAAATTGACTGCTCCAGAAACAGCTTTTGATCTTTCTAAATTAGTTCCATTAACAAATTTCGAATAATCGTATCCATGGAAAAGATCTTTGCAAATCGATAATTTTTCTAAGAATTTAGGATAAGCAGAATGAGATATATCCATATCCCCATAATTTTCTTTATCTCTAACAGTATAGTCTTTCATAGCCTGCTTCAAAGCAGAAATAATGCCTACATAATCTACTATTAAGCCACCTTCTTTACCTGCAAATACTCTGTTTACACGCGCAATGGTTTGCATAAGGTTATATCCCTTCATGGGTTTATAAATATACATGGTGGAAAGCGACTGCACATCGAATCCAGTAAGCCACATGTCAACAACTATCGCAATCTTCATATCACTATTGTCATCTTTGAACTCTTCTGCAAGATCCTTACGATGACTTTTATTGCCTATAATTGCTCTCCACTCTTCAGGATCTTTGTTGCTTTCAGTCATTACAACCTTGACTTTTTTATCCCATTGAGGTCTTAATTCAAGAATCTTATTATAAATTTTTATTGCAATTTCACGAGAATACGCAACAATCATTGCCTTGCCTGTTAAAAGATTTTCGCGATAATTCTCATAATGATTAATGATGTCTTTAACAAGTGAGTCTATTGTTGAATCATTACCAAGAATTGCATCAAGAGTTGCAACTTCTCTTTTACTTTTCTCAATGACTTCAGAATCAGCATAATCAGCCATTGCGTCATATTCATTATCAATCATGCGCAAAGTTGATTCATCAAGTTTAAGCTTTACAACCCTACTCTCATAGTAAACAGGAGTTGTGGCACCATCTGCAACAGCTTGAGTCATATCATAAATATCGATATAATCACCGAACACTTCGCGAGTATTTCTATCTTTAGCTTCAATAGGGGTTCCAGTAAACCCTATAAAAGTTGCGTTAGGCAGAGCATCCCTTATAACTCGCGCATTGCCTACTTTAATTTCTCCTTCACTATTTACTTTTTCAGAAAGACCATACTGACTACGATGCGCTTCATCAGCCATAACAACAATGTTTTTGCGATCTGATAATGGCTCAGAAGATTCTTCAAACTTTTGCATAGTAGTGAAGATAATTCCGTTTGCTTTTCTTCCTTCAAGCAAACTCTTTAAATTATTACGACTTTCAGCATGTTTAGGCTCTTGCCTAAGAAAATCCTTGCACTTAGCAAACTGAGAATATAATTGATCGTCTAAATCATTTCTATCAGTAATAACAACTATTGTTGGGCTGTTTAAGACTTGTTGAAGCAAGTGCGCATAAAACACCATAGACAATGATTTTCCACTGCCTTGTGTATGCCAAAAAACACCGCCCTTTCTATCTGTTTCCGACGCACGTTTAGTTGATTCAATAGCTTTTTTAACAGCAAAATATTGGTGGTAGCCAGCTAAAATTTTTATTAATTCACTGCCATTTTCTGAAAAACAAATGAAGTTTTTTATAATATCAAGCAAGCGTTCTTTAGTAAACATGCCTTCAAAGAAAGTATCGAATTGCGCATATTGTGTATTTTCATAGCTTCCATCTTTAGATTTCCAACACATAAAACGATCTTCTTTGGAAGTAATAGTGCCAGCCTTACTCGTAAGCTGATCACTTATAACGCAAATGCAGTTGTATATGAACATGGAAGGAATTTCTTGCATGTAATTCCTAATTTGCAAATAACCTTCTGAAGCATCAGTGTTTTCTCTAGAAGGAGATTTCAGTTCCATTAAAACTACTGGCAATCCATTAAGGAACAAAATAACATCAGGTCGCTTATTGCTATTTTCAATATATGTCCACTGATTAGCTACAACAAAAGAGTTATTATTCTTATTTTCGTAGTCTGCAAGGTAAATAATATCTGAATGCTCTTCACCATCTTCAAAATATTTTACTTCAACGCCATTTTGCAAATAATTCATGAATAATTCATTCTTTTGCACAAGTTCTGCATTCTCAAAGTTCTTGATTTTGCGCAACGCTTCTGATATCGCACGTTTTGATGCACGAGGATTCAGCCTATACAGAGCATCATTAAGCTCTTCTTCGTATAAAGGGCTATGAAAATCACGTTCTAAGTCTGGAGCATATACATGCCTATAACCCATATTTTGAAAAAGCTCTATTATAGAATTTTCATAATCTGCTTCAGTATAGGATTCTGACATGCTTCACACTCCATCGTATTAGGATTTCTATAATTATCCTACTATTTTGGAAGTTTCGCACTCTATAACTCAATTTATTTAGATAAATAAGAATTTAG
>CAMYPN010000056.1 GCA_947292085.1 uncultured Gardnerella sp.
TTAGAGCAATGTAAAAATCTTGCGATGAGAGAAACTCCGAGAGCTCAGCAACATCAGCATGGATTTTAAACCGCAGCGCACTATGCAGCTTTAAGCGCTCAGGCAGGTCATAGCGCTAGTAACAGCCATCCCTCACTACTACATGGTATATACAAAAATCCCTCGCGGACTATCGGAAGATAACCTGCGAGGGATTTTAGTTATGAGCGAGACTACTCGTTAGAGTTCTTACGACGGCGAGACGCTATGCCCGCAACACCAAGTCCAGCGAAGATTGCAGCAACACTTGCGAACAAGCCCGTTTCAGCACCAGTGTTCTTAAGAGCACTAGCTGAATTGGCTGCAGATTCCTTGCTATCTTGAGCATTCTTGGTAGAACTTCTTACAACGATATTAGTCCAAGC
Source organism: uncultured Gardnerella sp. (assembly GCA_947292085.1). Lineage (GTDB taxonomy): Bacteria > Actinomycetota > Actinomycetes > Actinomycetales > Bifidobacteriaceae > Bifidobacterium. The sequence goes on from CAMYPN010000056.1 coordinate 405, forward strand.
AACTTGATTGCCTTTCTCGTCAACCAAAACAACCGTATGCTTTCCGGTGTATCCAGCTGGGAATTGAGCATCAAATTGAGGCTTGCCATTAACCATGCGAACAGTAACAAACTTTGAACCATCAGCACCCTTAAGTAAGCGAGGAGACGAGTAAATGTACGCGTATGCATAAACTACTCCATCACGCTGCAAACGCTCGGTGAACTCGCTGTTCACAACATTAATTCTCACACTGTTAACAACACCTGCAGTTGCAACGTTATTGTTACCAACGCTAAGAGTTCCCTTTAGCTCTGGATTAAGCTGCTGAACTGTTTTCGGAGCAACAGGCACTGGAGCGGATTCTGCCGGCTTAACTGGCGCAGAATGCTCAGATTTAGCTGGCGCAGACTGTTCAGACTTTGCAGGTGCAGAATGCTCATCTGGAGTTTCAGTCTTAGTCTGATCCGGCTTAGTCTGATCCGGCTTAGCTGGAGTTTCATGCTCAGATGGCTGAGGCTGAGGAGCCGGTGACGGAGACGGTGTTGGTGCAGGCGTTACCGGACCAGGAGCAGGTGGCTGAGGTGTCGGCGTCACAGGACCAGGCTGAGGATTAACAGGACCAGGTGCCGGCGATGGCTGAGGATTCACAGGACCAGGCTGCGGCCGAGGCGTTGGCGTTGGAACAACCGGACCAGGCTGAGGCGTTGGCGTTGGAACAACAGGGTTTACAGGTTCACTCTTCTTTTCTGCATTAAGCAACACAGCAGTCGAAAGAGCAGCGACCTTGTATGTTCCGTCAGCAGAAACAGCAGCATCTTGAGCAGCGTCATTAACTTTGCCATCAGCAACAAGAGCAGAATACTTTCCTGCTGGAATCTTTACTTGAGTTTCAGCATTATTAGCATTGAACACAACAACGTATTGCTTATCTGCATCGTTAAGCGTGTAAGCAATTACACCATCAGGAGTGCCATCAATCATCTTCATGTTCTTGTTAATTGTTGCATAATCAAAATCACGAAGAGATTTAATGCTCTTACGTAGCTTCAACAATCCCTTGAAATAGTTCACAGAATCAGACTTGTCAGCAGCACGATTCCAATCAAGAGAATTGACTACATCGCCCTTATTGTAGCTGTTACCTTCTCCGTTCTTGCTTCGCAAGAATTCCTGACCAAGCTGAATAAACGGCATGCCACGAGAAAGCAAAATCATTGAATTTGCAAGCTTTACTCGCTTCATGCGCATATCTTCAGTATCTTGAGGAGCAGAAACCTTTAGCTTATCGTACAACGACAAGTTATCGTGAGCTTCAACATACTGAACAATTTGACCTGCATCAGCAAAGTGCGTTTCAGCATTACCATTCGAGCACTTAACAGTACTCGTGCCAAATTGGCAACCAAGCAAATTATGCTCAAGCAAAGCCTTAACACCTTTATCTGTATTGCCATTTACAAAACCAGTACTCTCATCCTTAAACACATAACCCTTCATAGAATCGCGGAAGGAATCGTTAAAGAACGCTACTCCTGGAATCTTATAAGCATTAGGTTGAATAGTAGACTCGCTCTTAGGAAGCAGTTTATTCATATCCCAGCCTTCACCGAGCACAATAATTGAAGGATCAATCTTATTAAGCTCAGCACGCACTTCTTGCATAGTCTTCAAGTCAATTAAGCCCATCAAATCAAATCGGAAGCCGTCGAGGTTGTAATGCGTAGCCCAATACTTTACAGAATCCAAAATATACTTGCGCATCATTTGACGCTCAGAAGCAGTATCGTTACCGCATCCAGAATTACCATTCAGAGCGCCATCCTTATAACGGAAGTAGTATCCAGGAACTGTCTTGTTAAATGAATGCTTTTGTACGTCATAAACATGGTTATAAACAACATCCATAATCACACGCAAACCAGCATTATGAAGACCAGCAATCATTTGCTTAGCTTCCTTAACTCGCGCTGTTGGATTAGCAGGATCAGTAGAATAAGATCCTTCAGGAACATTGTAGTTTTGCGGATCATAGCCCCAGTTTTGAGCACCTGGCTGACCGTAACCCAAGTTACCTGCTTCATTCACAGAACCAAAATCATACATTGGCATGATTTGTACGTGAGTTACACCAAGAGACTTCAAATAATCCAATCCAGAAACATTATGCTTATCTGTAGTCTTAGTACCTTCTTCTATTACGCCAAGATACTTACCGCGATGAGCATCGCTAATACCAGAGTTTGGATTGATCGAAAAGTCACGAACATCCATTTCTGCAATTGTTGCGTCACTTGGATTCGTAAACTTTGGCATACGATTTCCAGCGCTACCAGCGTCTTTATCTGCTAATACAACAGAACGCTCACCGTTTACTACTGCAGCTTTCGCATAAGGATCAGCAGAAACATTCACTGTGCCATCAGCAAAATGAACTTCATATGCGTAAGCTGTATTAGCTTTGTCGCCATCAAGCTTTGCAGACCATACACCATGATCTTCTGCTTTCATAGCTGTTTCTTTGTCTTTTTCAGCTTTTTCAGCAGTCGACTTATAAGTAATCAACTTTACTTCAGTTGCTGTTGGAGCCCAAAGCTTGAAAGTAGTTGAAGAAGCAGAATACACAGCACCTAAATCATTGCCAGCATAAGCATATTTCTTATCGAATTCATCGGTACGAATTACGCTAGCACCAGTTTTTGAGGAAGCAGAAAGCTTAATATCTTTAGCCAATCCCTTAATACTCAACTCATACTTGTGTTTAATATTAAGTTCATTCTTGGTTTCGATAGTAATCTCTGAACCCTTAGCTTCAACAGAAGCAATCTCAACTTTCTTGGCAGGATTTTCACTAGCATCCAAAAGCGTTACGTCAGAGTCTTTTACAGAAGACACGTCACCAGATACTTTTACAGCTAACTTCTTTAAGCCAGCAATATCAGCAGACATCACGTGAGCTGTAAGTTGCGGCATAGTAGCGTTTAAGTATACTTTCATGTCATCTTGCATTAACCAGACTTCAGCACTACCCTTGTTTGGATCATTTGGATCTAGCTTAATCGCATTGTTTGGAATACTGCGATCGCTAGGATCTTGCTGGTCCCAAGCGTTAATTGGCGTAGACTTTCTAACTTTGAAGCCAACACTGTCAATACCAGCATCATTCTTAGCAGTAAAGGTTGCAACCTTGCCATAATCGTCATGCGAAGTGAAGTAACGAGCAGTACCACCGGTTCCGTCGTTCCAAGTCCACATGTTCCAGCCTTCATAATCGCCAGCATTCCTGCGATAATGAACAGTTACCTTTAGCTCTTTTGGCTTACTCTTAAGGTTGTCTGGAGCAGTGAACTGCGTAGTATCCGATCCGCCTGTTACCCAAGCTTCAGCAAGACCACTTGCACAGTTTTCAATAGCACGATCGCCACCGTCTTTACCCCACTCTTTTGTACTAGTAATAAAGGAAAGCGACTTGTTTTCAAAAGCACCGTCAACTGTAGTTTCAAAAACTTTGCCGAATTTATCACTGCCATTGAACTCATGCCAAGCTCCTTTTAGCTCTTTACCATCCTTGTCTTTGCCCCACAACCAAATGCTAATATTGCGAGTATCACCAGCTTTTTGTGCGTAGTGGATGCGAACAGTGGTCTTTGGCTCATATTTTACTGGGCAAGGATTTACTCCAACACTACCCTTGTGATCTTGAGCTACATACGAATCAGTGTGAGCTGGAATCTTAAAGTTCTTCTTATCTCCTTCGTGATACCAGTAGTTTTCACCATTATTAAACACTGCTTCATAAGCTTTACCATTGGTTCTAATTGTCTTCTTATACCAACCGTCGCAAGCCTTTCTCATCTCATCGCCAGGAGCTTGAGTCCAGCTTGAGCCTATGCCGTAATGAACATATACTTTTTTATCTTTAAACTTTTCGTCTGGCTTAAAGTAAATGGTCGTTGTAGGGTCTTCTGGCATGCCTGCATCAGGCTTTTCTTCACCATATTTAGGATCAGATGGGTCTGTAGCAGTACCAGCCGGATGTGTAGCTTTTGTTGCATTAACGTGCAATGCTACTGCTTCGCGAGCGCCAATCTTGGTTTTAACTTCACCTTTTTCAACTTTAACAGTCTTAGAGCAGTC
>CAMYPN010000057.1 GCA_947292085.1 uncultured Gardnerella sp.
TGCTCATCATGCTCTTCGCGGAAGCGAATCCAATGCTCAATCTCAGTCTCAGTAAAGTCGTTGCGGTATGGAATCGAATCCTTGTCACGCTTCTTGAACTCAATAAGCATATTCACGCCGTAAAGAGCCACTCGACGATAATCGCCAATAATACGACCACGGCCGTAAGCATCTGGCAAACCGGTTAAAATCTTGTTGTGGCGAGCAATCTTAATATTCTTGGTATAAACACCAAACACGCCATCGTTGTGAGTCTTGCGGTAGACAGTAAAGATTTTCTTAATTTGAGGGTCTACTTCCTTGCCAGCTTCTTTAATAGCCTGCTCAACCATACGCCAACCACCGTTTGGCATCATAGCGCGCTTGCAAGGCTCATCAGTTTGCAAACCTACGATAACATTATCTACTTCAGGGCTTTCAATGTAGCCTGCTGGCATTGCATCAATGCCTGCTGGAATATGGGTTTCAACATCGTATACGCGACGCTCACGCTCAACAGCCAAATAATTATCATCGAGGTACTTCCACATATGCTTTGTTTTTTCTGTAGCATTTGCAAGGAAGCTCTCATCACCTTCATACGGCGTATAGTTCTTCAAAATGAAATCGCGAACGTCAATATCTTTCTTCCAATTTTCGCCCGTAAAACCATTCCACGCTTTTGTACGAAGATCCTCATCGGTGAGAACGGATGCATCTGTTGCGGTCATATTATGTGACTCCTTTCGTATCCGCAGCGCACCTTCACGCTGTCTTACTTAAATGTTAGAGCATGAAAAAGTGCTACACGCGATAAACGAAAGATTTTGCAGTGACTTACATCACATTTTCACTCTCTAAAAGCAGTAGTAACTGGCATTCTTCTATCTCTTCCGAAAGCCAATCCACTTACTTTAGGTCCTAACGGATATTGCCGTCTCTTCCACTCTGCTCGGTCGACCAATCTCATAACAATATCTACAGTATTCGCGTCAAAACCGTCTGCAAGAAGATCTCTACGTCCATGCGCATGCTCAATATGCGCCGCAAGAACGCTATCAAGCAGCTCATATTCCGGAAGTGAATCTGAATCTTTCTGCCCAGGTCGTAGCTCAGCGCTAGGTGGCTTAATTATGGAATTAACAGGAATAATCACACCATCTTCAGGAACTTTACTTACGTTACCTGTACTTGCAACTATTGGAAGCATTCCCAAACCAACTCCGTTTTGCGCAGCTTTATTCCTCCAACGAGCAAGAGCCCAAACTCGTGTTTTAAACAAATCTTTAATAGGAGCATATCCTCCAACAGCATCGCCGTAAATAGTAGAATAGCCACAAGCAAGCTCAGATTTATTTCCGGTTGCGAGCGCAAGAAGACCTTTTGAATTAGAGTACGCCATTACTATTACGCCACGAATTCTAGCCTGCAGGTTTTCGGCAGCAACTCCTTGCACTTCAAGTTGCGTTTGGAAAGATTTAAACAATGGCTCTATTGGCTGCACTTCGTAGTGTGCTCCAAGTCTTGTAGCTAGATCTTTAGCATCATCTTTAGAACCATCGGAAGAATACATACTTGGCATTGAAATACCCCAAACGTTTTCTCCACCGCAAGCATCTGCTGCCATGGTTGCTACTAATGCCGAGTCAATTCCTCCAGAAAGTCCTAAACAAACTCCTTTAAAACCGTTCTTACGCATGTAATCTTTAAGGCCTAAAACACATGCGCAATAAACTTCTTCATCAGAATTTAAGCTCTTTGCGATTGTTGATTCTTTTTGTTTAGGCAAATTTCTATCGAAATCAAAGTATGATAAATCTTCATCAAAAAGTGGCGAACGTTCAAGTAAACTACCATCTGAGTCTACTACAAAACTTGCTCCGTCGAATACGAGATCATCCTGTCCTCCAACCTGATTTACGTATACTACTGGCGCTTTTACTTGTTTTGCTCTTTTTGCAGCAATCTGATAGCGTACGTGAGTTTTTCCCTCTTCGTAAGGAGATCCGTTCATTGTAACAAGAAGATCGATACCAATATTGGCTAGTTTTTCAACCGGTCCTCCGTCTTGCCAAATGTCTTCACAAATAGCAAAACCTATACGATTGCCGTCAACGTTCATAACCGTGCACTCGTTGCCGGAAGAGAAAATACGAAATTCGTCAAATACGCCGTAATTTGGTAAGAAATGCTTATCATAGTTGAGTTTTATTTCTCCGTCGTGAAGTACAAGGAGCCTGTTTCTTGGTTTTCCGGAATTTTCGTCTACTCCTACAGTTCCGACTACTACGTATAAGTTACCTAAGTTTTCTTTTTTAAGATTTTCTGCTAATTCTTCTGCTGCTTTCGAAGCGGCTGTTCTAAATGTTGCTCGTAACGCTAAATCTTCAATAGGATATCCAGTAAGTGTCATTTCTGGAAAAACTACTATTTTTGCACCATCTTGCGCTGCCCTGCGCGAGTATTGCACTATTTTATTGCTGTTACTTTCTATATTTCCTACGCAAGTATCAATCTGCGCTAAAGCTAATCGCAATGAAGTCATACGTAACAGTGTAATCTACGGTCTGCAACTAGATATTTAAAAGTGTTTTGGTTGAATCTTTTGTACTCGACACGCAGATTCGTCATAAATTTGTAATAATTCTTTATAACATTATAACCTTTAACCCTGTTTTTGCAGCTTTTTTCAACGCGTTATAAGTAATATAAATAATGTAACCGTAGAAAAATAAGAATCTCTGCAATATATTTGTACCGTGTTACTCGCGAAGGGGAATAATTGCGAGAGCGAGAAAGAAGTTAGGTAGATGAAGCCATACCACTTTTAAAGTGTGCGTGCCGTTCGTTATACCCGCCCAGCATAAGGAGCTGAGCGGGTTTTTGTATAAAAATCAACACTTTCGCAACATACCCGTCAAACAAAGGCCACGTAATCATGTAAACTGGCTAATAATTCGACATTTTTGCAGGGGTGCTTTCCGCAAGAAAGCTGAGATAGGCCAACAAGCCTGACCCTTCGAACCTGTTAGTTAATACAACGTAGGGAGCAATGAAAAATAGCATGACCTCGAATTATCCATACGCATCAATGCGTGATCAATTTAATCTCAGCGCTTGTTTTATAGCAGATCCGCAAGTTTGCTCTAATCGACCGCTTACTGATGTTGTTGATGATGCATTACGCGCTGGCGCAACTTTTATACGTCTTCATTGCAACAATGAAAATGCTAAAGAAATAACAACAATAGCTCGTGATATCGCGCAAATAATCGAAGATAACAACAAGTGCGATTCGGTAACGTTTGTTATTGACGAGCGTGTTGATGTTGCTTGGCAAGCTCGTAATCAAAGCATTAAAGTTGACGGCGTGCACTTAGCTCAAAGCGATATGGAACCTAGAGAAGCACGCGCACTGCTTGGCGAAGATGCCGTAATTGGTTTGTCTGTTGAAACTGAAAGCTTAGTAAAAGTTATAAATGAGCTTCCAGATGGCTGCATTGATTACATTTGCGTAACCGCAATGCACAATCCTGAAGAAGGCTGCGAAAATGCTACTGCAGCTTACGATCTAGAAGCTAATCACACAACGCTTGATGAAGAAAAAATTAATACGATTTGCAAAGCAAGTGATTTCCCTGTTCTTGTTGGCGGAAAAACTCAGCTTGACGATGTAGATATGATTTCTGGCACTAAAGCCGCTGGCTTCTTTATTTCGCAAGTTTTGTATGATTCAGAAACGCCAGAATCTACAATGCACGAATTTGTTGAGCATTGGAATAAGGTACGCGGTGAGGCAAAACACGGTTACGCTAAGCGAGTAAAAGTTTCCGAAAAATCTGAGGAAAAAACTGAAGAAAAGAAACCAGCTTTTATTAACGCTAAGGAAGCGAAGGAAGCTGCAAAACTTCAAAAGCAACAGCGTGTTGATATTGCCGCACGCGGATGCACTCAGAGGGACAAAGCTCATATCCGTAAGACTACGCCAGTTCATTTTGAATACGAGTATGGTTCTTACGATTTGGAAGTTCCTTACACTGAAATTAAGCTTTCAGACACGCCTGGAGTAGGTCCTAACCCTCCTTTCCACGATTACAATACTGAAGGTCCTAAGTGCGATCCTAAGGAAGGTTTAGCTCCTCTTCGTCTCGATTGGATTCGAGACCGTGGTGACGTAGAAGAGTATGAGGGTCGTAGGCGTAATCTCCAGGATGATGGTAAGCGTGCTATTAAGCGCGGTAAAGCCTCAAAGGAATGGCGCGGACGCATGCATAAGCCTATGAAGGCTGTAGATCATCCTATTACTCAAATGTGGTATGCACGTCACGGAATTACTACTCCAGAAATGCAGTATGTTGCTACTCGCGAAAACTGTGATGTGGAACTTGTTCGCTCCGAACTTGCAGC
>CAMYPN010000058.1 GCA_947292085.1 uncultured Gardnerella sp.
TGACCTCCGCCGTGACAGGGCGGCGCTCTAACCAACTGAGCTACGGGGCCGTGGCGCGTTCTCTTGAACGGCCGAGTCACTATCTTACAGAATCCTCGCCAAAAAGCAAGTGCCGGGCGTGTCCGGCGTGTTGCCGCACAAAATCAAGCCATTATTCAAGCTCAGCAGCTCCAGTGCAAAGCTGATAATACTCGCCACGTTTTGCCAATAATTCCTCATGCGATCCACGTTCAATAATCTGGCCATGATCAAGCACCATAATCACATCTGCATTACGAACAGTAGACAGCCTATGCGCAATTACAAACACCGTGCGCCCTTCCATCAACGAATCCATACCATGCTGCACTAAAGCCTCAGTGTGCGTATCAATTGACGAAGTCGCCTCATCCAAAATTAAAACAGGAGGATTTTCTACAGCAGCACGCGCAATTGCAATAAGCTGTTTCTGGCCTTGAGAAAGCCCCTCTCCAGCGTTATTAAGCTGCGTCTGATATGCATCAGGAAGATTAGAAATAAACGCGTGAGCATGAGCCAATTTTGCAGCTTCTATACACTCCTCATCGCTAGCATCAAGACGACCGTAACGGATATTATCCATAATGCTTCCGGTGAATAAATTAACATCCTGCAAAACAATTCCTATAGCATGACGCAAATCAGCTTTTTGAATATCTCTCACATCAATGCCATCATACAAAATTTGACCGTCGTTAATATCGTAAAAACGCGTTAGCAGATTTGCAATAGTAGTTTTTCCAGCTCCCGTAGCACCAACAAGCGCAACTTTTTGCCCAGGTTTCGCAAACCACGTAATATCATGCAAAACAGGTTTTTTATCATCGTAACCAAACACAACATCCGTAAAACGTACGTCTCCACGAAGCAGAGTATATCGTCCGTCTTTAGAAGTACGAGCATCCCTTTTAGCGTGACAAACAACTTCCTGCGCCATCTCACTTAATTTTTGCGCGCGCACAACTGCCTTAGTGCCGTTATCTTCTTCCTCACGCTTCCATGCCCAATAAACATTATCTTCTTCAACTTTTTCATCAACTTCTTCAACTACTTCGAAGTTGGAATTAGAAGCAATTTCAATATAATTTTTATTTACACGCACTTTTACTAAACGTACAGTACCAGCATCAATTTCAGGTTCTTCGTCAAGAAGCGAGAAAATTCGAGACGCTCCAGCAATAGCCATCATAAGCGAATTCATTTGCATCGTAATTTCGCCAATAGGGTTTATAAAAGCGCGAGAAAGAGTTAGCAAAGATATAAGCATACCAAGCGTTAAAGTGCCAGATCCTGCGAGTCCTAAGGTAGGGAAACCTGCCGAAGCAGCCCATGCTCCAAGTAGCGCAATTAATACGTAAAGTAAGTAGCTTGCATTGCTTATTACAGGCATTACGTTATTCGCATAAGAATTTGCGCTTGCTGAAATTTTTTGTACTTTTTCTACGCAATCATCTAATTTTTCAATCGTAGCTGCTTCATGATTAAAAATTTTAATAACTTTGCTTCCAGTTGCAGATTCTTCAACAAACTTATTCAACTCACCTAAGGCGCTCTGAAATTGTTCAAAAAGATATCCTGAACGTTTAAGCATAAATTTTACTAAATAAAGAAGCACTGCAGTAAACACAGCGACGAAAGCTGCTACAGGAAGCGAAATCCACATAATAGACACAAACGCGGCAATAATAGACATTAGAGACGCAAAAGAATCAGGAAATGCCCACGAAATAGCTTCGCGCAAAACTTCCGTATCGTTCGTATAGCGACTCATAATATCGCCGTAGCCTTGAGTATCTAAGTATTTAAGCGAAAGTTTCTGCTGATGCCTAAACATAGAATCTCTTAAATCGCGCATAACACTTTCAGAAATATTTGCTACAAGTCTGCTCCACAACCAGCAGCAAAATATTCCAATCACATACACGCTTGCCATAAGAATTATCATGCGCACAAGCGGCATCCAATCCGGATTTTGTTTGCCAACAAGTGGCAGAATATACGCATCAACTAACGATTGCAAGAACATTGCACATGCAGCTTGAACAACAGAACTTACAATAATTGCAGATACGATCACAAAAACTTTTGCACGATAAACAAATACGCAAGAAAATAGACGCTTAAGTACTTTCCAATTTATTGCGTACTTTTTTGTTTCTTCTACTGAAGATTTAGAAGAAGACTGATTTATTTTATTGCTACTCATTTATTCAGCTCCTTCTTCCGCAACTTCCGATATTTCCGGAACTTCCGCAACTTCCGTACTATTTTCTGTTTTAGATACGCTACTTTTTTCTTGAGAAATAGCCATATTTCTGTAAATTTCACAAGATTTAATTAACTCATCGTGAGTGCCTTTTGCAACAACGCAGCCATTTTTAAGAACAACAATAATATCCGCATGCTCAATTGAAGAGACACGCTGAGCCACAATAATTTGCGTAGAATCAGGCATAAACTTTTTCAAACCCTCGCGAATCTTACGATCTGTTTTCATATCAACCGCACTCATTGAATCGTCGAGGATTAAAATTTTCGGTTTCCTTAAAAGCGCGCGAGCAATACACAAACGTTGTCTTTGCCCACCAGAAACATTCTTACCACCCTGCTCAATATGCGTATTATAACCATCTGGAAACTCATTAATAAAATCGTCCGCGCAAGCAATTTTGCAAGCCGCACGCAAATCATTATCACTGGCATCTGCACTACCCCAGCGAAGATTTTCTGCAATTGTGCCACTAAACAGAATATTTTTTTGTAAAACAACTCCTACTTCTTCGCGCAATTTTGCAGAATCGTAATCACAAATATTCGCGCCACCTACAAAAAGCGTACCGGAAGTTACATCGTAAAGCCTTGCAATAAGCTGCACAAGACTTGATTTTCCAGAACCCGTTGCACCCACAATTCCAACAGTTGCACCCGACGGAATCGATATATTTATATCGTGTAAAATTTCCTGATCTGTTGTAGTAGATTTATTATCATCATCTGTTTTCGCATAGCGCAACGAAACATGCTCAAAACGAACAGAAGAGTCAGAAAGCTTAGTAAGAGGTTTATCTGAAATTTTCTCAGTATTTTTAGATTGCAACACATTCGCAATACGATGCACTGAAGCACGTGCAGTTACTGCCATAACAAAAACTGCAACCAAATTCGCGAGCGCAAATAAAATTTGCAAAGCGTACACAACAAGCGCTGCAAGATCTCCAGTAGTTAAACCAAACGCAGGATTATTTCCAGAAGCCACTATCTCGTGTGAAGCCATCCAAGCGATAAGCAACATACCCGTATAAAAACACAAGTTAAACAGCGGAATACTGAAATTTAATACATACTCCGCTCTAAGAAAATGCGCATAAATTTTACGCGAGATACGCATAAAACGACTGTTTTCATAATCTTCTCGTACATAAGATTTTACAACACGTATATTATGCAAATTTTCACCCACATGGTTATTCATTTCATCAACCATGCGGTAAATTCGCATAAAAGCAGGAGCCACAATAGCGGCTCCGACAGCACCAATAACAGCCACAGTCGGAACAAACGCAAGAAATACCCAAGAAATTGCTGGGCTAATTGAAAAAGTAAACCACCAGGAGGCCGCAATAATCACAACGCTACGAACGCCAGAACGAATAATCAGTTGGTAAGCAAACTGCACATTCGAAACGTCGTTCGTCATACGAGTCACAATCGTACCTGTAGAAAATTTATCTAAATCAGAAAAACTTAAAGCTTGCAGACGCGAAAAAATATTATGTCGCAAATTCCTTCCAAAACCTGCGCTAGAATGTGCGCAACAAATTCCCGAAATAACGCCAGCAATCATAGAAAATGCTGCAAAAAGAAGAAGCTGCAAACCATAATACAAAACGGCACTGTCCGATTTACGCATAATTCCAAAATCAATAAGATTTGACATTACGGAAGGAATTATAATTTGCATAGCCGCTTCAAAAATAATAGCAGCAGACGTAATTGCGCCAAGCAAACGGTAACGTTTTAGAGAAACGGAAAGTGTACGAATCGCATGAGGAGCACGAGTAGCAAAAGCGCGATTCTTTTCTTGCTTTGACGAATTCTGCGTAGACTTCTTTGCCATGCTTCCCCTACTCTAATTTGATATTTCTACGCTCAATAATATCACTTTCGAATATATGTTCCGCAAGATTAATAACGCATAACGCGCACGCAAGTACGCTACGTTTCATAAATTACTAAGACGCGTC
>CAMYPN010000059.1 GCA_947292085.1 uncultured Gardnerella sp.
TGGCAACATCGAAGAAAAGTTCATACTCATAATTTTATGCGCAGTAAGCTGCTGCAGAAAGTCTAGCTCCACGCGCCCAATCAGCCGCCTTCATAGCTTTCTTACCTTGAGCTTTAACCTCAATAAGCTCCAAAGCCTCAGTTGCAGTACCAACCCAAACATTATGTTTTCCAACAAAAAGCTCACCAGGCGACAACTGGCCAGATTTTGGAGTATTAACATTATTGGAATCAGCAATGGCAGACTTCAACACATGTAAAGTAGTGGAATTCTCCTCATTTTTAGAATCTTCGCGCATAATGCACCAAGCACCCGGATTAGGAGTACAAGCACGAATCTGGCGGTCAACCGCAAAAGCAGGAGCATCAAAACGAATATGCGCATCTTCAACAGTGATTTTATCAGCAAGCTCGAATGCAGACTGATCCTGCTCAACAGGAACAATGCTACCCGAGTACATTCCTTGAAGCGAAGCAGCTAGCAGAGAAGCACCGTCGTGAGAAAGTCTAGTAAGTAAATCACCAGAAGTTTCATGCTCACCAATGCTCGTAGTCATTTGAGAAAGAATAGGACCGCAATCCATGCCGCGCGTTATGCGAAAAACAGTAGCACCCGTAATATCATCTCCTGCCCAAATTGCGCGCTGCACAGGAGCAGCACCACGCCACTGCGGGAGAAGCGAAAAATGAAGATTATACCAGCCAAGCGGCAAAGCATCTAAAACATTCTGGCGCAGAATCTTGCCATAAGCCACAACAGCGGCAGCTTCAGCACCAGTCGCTTTAAGAGATGCTATACAAGAATCCTCATCACTAGGATTGCACTCAAGTACAGGCAAACCCAACTCAAGAGCAGCTTGCTTTACAGCACTCGGCATTAGCTTCCTACCGCGACCAGTTGGAGCATCAGGTCGAGTAAGTACAGCTTTAACATCGAAGTGCTCATGATCTTCAGCCAAAGCTCTAAGAGACGGCACTGCAACTTCAGGAGTTCCAGCAAAAAGTAACGACAAAACCATACTTACTACCCCAATTACACATATAAACTATCTTAAAGATTGAAACAGTCACTCAGCTCAACTAATCACTCAGCGCAACTAATCACTCAGCGCAACTAATTAGAAGATCACAACTAATTAGAAAAAGCATCCTTCAATTTTCCGAAGAATCCCTTACGATCTTCACTCTGCTTAGGAACAGGACGCTGTTTAGGAGCTTTAACAGAAGCGTCATGTAATTTAGCAAACTGTTCCATAAGAGAACGCTCATTTTCATTAAGTTTCGTAGGAGTTTCCACAATAATATGCGCAACAATATTTCCTCGCGAATCAGAACGCAATTTCGTTACGCCAAGATTACTAATAGTAACAGTATCCTCACTCTGGCAGCCTGCAGGAATAATAATCTTTTTAACACCATCGAAAGTATCAATCTCAGTTTCATGACCAAGAACAGCCCAAGTCATTGGCACATCGATCCAACAATGCAAATCATCGCCTTCTCGAGTAAACTGCTTATCTTTACGAATATGAATATCCACGTACAAGTCGCCAGCTGGGCCACCACATTCTCCAACAGCGCCCTGTGAAGCCAAACGCAATCTTGAATCATCATGGATTCCAGCAGGAATATTAACACCAACTTCGCGTACAGTACGCACACGGCCGTGACCCATGCAATTTTGGCAAACATGCTCAATAACATCGCCATGACCTTCGCAACGTTCGCAAGGCATTGACGAAACCATTTGGCCGAGCATAGTTCGAACCACTTTCTGGCAAAAACCAGAACCATTACATTGCTTACAAGTTACAGGCTTACTACCGTCGGAAGAACCAGAACCATTACAATCCTTGCACACACCAAAAGTAGTTACACGCACGCGAGCATTTCCGCCAAAAATAGCAGTTTTTAGATCTATATTAGCCTCAGTAAGCGCATCTGCACCCGGCTGTACGCGCGAAACAGGACCTTGAGATTCGCCAAACGAACCGCCGAAGAACTGGCTGAAAATATCGCCCATTCCCATGTTAGAAAACGTACTAGAACCAGCTCCAGCACCTGCAGACGGATTATTAGGATCTACACCCATATCTACCATACGACGCTTTTCTGGATTTGAAAGAACATCGTACGCAGCATTCACTTCTTTAAATTTATCTTCAAATTCAGGACCTGCAATATCAGGATGATACTTGCGACTCATCTTTCGATACGCCTTGCGAATATCATCTTCGCTTGCGTCATGATCAACACCAAGAATCTTATAATAATCAGTCACTTAATATTCCCTTATAAAACCTGTATTTTATTAATAAACTTCAACTATTGTGCCATAAGGCACAGTCAGTAGAATGCCGCTAGTTTAAGTATTTATAAATATACAAAAACTAGCGAGTCTTAGATATAAAAGCATTCAAATACTTAGCAACCGCTTTTACAGCACCCATAGTAGCAACATAATCCATATGCTGCGGACCAATCGAACCGATAAAAGCAACTGGAGAAGACGCATGCGAGTCAGAAATCACATCACAAGTCGCATTAATCTCACTAACTTCAGAATTACCATCAGAACCACTTATATCAGAACCACTTATATCTGAACCATACCCATATCCGCTAGTTACAATCGAAGCGTTAAGCAAGCCAGGAGTATGCGTTTCTGAACCGATAGCAACACTTACTCCATTTGCGCAATCACTAGCCTCCTCACTTAAAGAAGTCATGAGGCGCATAATCACAGCCTGCTCTTCAAGAGCATCAAAAAGCGAAGCAAAATCAGTCATAGTCTGCCTATGAGCAAGCTGAGAAGCACCAGCAACGTACAAGTCGTGCGCATGCTCACCATTATGCATATCATCAAGCGCATCTGCCAAACCACAAATAAGAGCATCAACAGTACGGTTAGAAACATAATCAGCAGTAGCGTAATTAGTTACGCAAGAAGACGGAGCACAAGACTTTACGCAAGAAAGAGAATATGATTCACAATATTTAGATGAGTCAGAATGAACTGTAGCAGAAAGAGCGCGAATCTTACGGGCGGCAATCTTTAAGGAACAACCCACGGAAACCTCATTAACAAGAGCAATCACCTTATAAAGATCTTCTGCACAAATAGAACCAACTTGCAACATATGCTGTGCAACGCCGCCAGTATCAGTAATCACAACAACAAGAAGCGTAGTAGTAGAAACTTGCACAATCTCAATATGCCGAACAGTTGCACGAGAAAGAGCAGGAGAAGCAACCAGCGCAACCTGTCCTGTAATACTTGCAAGAAGTTTTGCAGAACGCTGTAACGTATCTTGTAAACTAACAGAACCGCTCAAAAAACTACGTATTGCACGCCTTTGAGCTTCAGAAAGAGGAATAACCGCAGCTAAACCGTCAACAAAATAACGGTAACCTTTTTCTGTAGGAATCCTACCGGCTGAAGTGTGAGGTTGAACTAAGTAACCTTCTTCTTCCAAAGCAGACATGTCATTACGAATAGTTGCAGAACTTACACCAAGATTATGATTTTTTGCTAACGAAGCAGAACCTACAGGCTCCTTAGATTTTATATAATCTTCAACAACTGCACGGAGTACCATCATGCGTCTTGACTGCATCAATTCACCTCTCATGTAATTCCGTGTACGGTAGAGCTTAGAAAAACAAGCTTCTTACATGTTACACAACATTTTCTATTGTAGTCTTTTTCACAATCACTCAACAGCACATAAACGCAAACTTTTGACACACTTTGTAACATATTCGTCGCATATGAAAGATAGGATTGAAGGGCAATGAGAGGGTAAAAAGCCAGCGTAAGCTGTGCTTAAAACCCGGATTATTGGAAGGAAAGTAGATCACATGACCGATTTCAACTGGTCTG
>CAMYPN010000060.1 GCA_947292085.1 uncultured Gardnerella sp.
GGACCTTCTGAAGGTTCTAAAGCTCGCGAAGTTTTGGTTCAGCCGGAAGATTTGCCAAAAGTTTTGGCATTTATTAGAGGTGAGTCAGACTCTATATAATTTCTCTTTTTATATTGAGTTTTAACTAACAAATTAATGGGTATTTAATTATAAAATTAAGTATTTTCTACTTACCTGCTCAAAGTTTGCGCGTGTATAGAAGTTTTGAGTTTGAGATAGAATGAAGGTATGCGTATGAAGAAAAAAGGTAAATCGTCACTGTTTGATGGTTGGGATTGCGCTCCTAATATTGTGACGTATGCTCGTATTGTTCTTTCAATATTGTTCATTGGATTGTACTTGTATGCAGGTCCTTTGGGTGAAAAATCTGTTGGTGTGCGTTGGGCTGCGTTTGTAGTTTTTGTTGTTGCAGCAGCAACAGATAAGATTGATGGATGGATGGCTCGTAAATACCATCAGGTTACTGAACTTGGCAAATTACTTGATCCTATTGCAGACAAGCTTCTTATGCTTGGTGCTTTGATTATTGCCGCTGTTTTTGAAGAGATTACTTGGTGGATTTCACTTCTGTTCGTTTTGCGAGAAGTTGCTATTACTATTATTCGCTTCTACGTTGTTCACAAAAACGGTAAGGTAATTGCGGCATCTTCTGCAGGAAAGTATAAGACTTTGACTCAGGCTATTGCTTTAGGCATGATTATTTTGCCGGTTTTGATTATTTGCATAAGAAGTGCAGATGCTGAATTGCCAAACTGGGTTGTTTCCTACTACGCAGTTGCATACGGTTTGCTCGGTATTTCTTTGGGACTTGCATTGTATTCTGCAGCTATTTACGTGTATGAAGCTTTCTTTAAAAAGAATACTGCACGTTCTAAAGTTTCGTCTACTAATTCTGATTCAGAACAGTTAGAAGATAAGCCGGCTTCTCCTCGTAGGATTGTTACTACAAATCATAGTGAGTGAAATAATAGCCAGTATTTTAAGAATAGTGAGTAATTCTTGTGAATATGCCATCCACTAAAGCCGCTTGTTTGTTAAATAAGTGTGCAAACTGTGGGTGGCATATTGCTTTAGCGGAGTCTTTAACTGGAGGATTGCTTGCGGATGCTTTTGTGAGCATTCCAGGCGCTTCTAAAGTGCTATTAGGTTCTGCTGTAACGTATGATATTCATGCTAAAGCGAAGTTGCTTGGCGTGGATTTTGAGTTATTAAAAAGCGAAGGTGCTGTCCATCCGCAAGTAGCAATGCAGATGGCAAGTGGAACTGCAAAAATTTATCGCGGCAGTGGCTGGCAGTACGAGTCGGAAAAGAAAATTCCACTTGAATTGCAGGAAGAATCGTTCCCTGTAATAGGCTTATCTACTACGGGAGTTGCAGGACCTGGACCAGATGGATCTAAACCAGCAGGTTTAGTGTATGTAGGAATGTATGTTCCTAAAGTTTTAGTAGATACTTTTAATCGTAACGATTTTGTTAAATCTGTATCTAATATTCCTTGCGTTAAAAATGTGTATTTAGATTACAAGAGTGGAGCGTTGTGTTCTGCTTTTGAACTGCGATTTAATGGGAGTCGTAGTCAAGTTAGAGTTTCTACAGTTAATACGATTATTACGATTGCATATACTGCAATTGTGGAATTGAATGAATCAAAAAATATTAGTGCAAATTTGTCTGAATAATCAGGGGCTGTTTTGAAAGAGCGTGAATTTTGGGAACTTCTTGAGGAAGTTTTCGGTAGGGAATTTGGTCGCAGTATTGCGCGCGACCAGGGATTGCAGAAGCTCGATGGTATGAACGTGTATGAAGCTTTAGAAGCTGGCGTGGAACCTAGAGTTGTTTGGAATGTTTTATGCGATCATATGAGTATTCCGGATAGTAAACGGTGGGGTAAAGATCATAATGCTCCGCCGATGCCAGCGCGCTAAACTGCACACAACACACCATCGAACAAATGTTCGCACGTGGTGTATACTGATAATTGCTGGGCTTCTGCAGCGTGTAATATCGCGGAATACCAAGGTTTTTAGACCCTGTATCCACAATGCTATAAAACGCTTGCATGGGCATCTTGTATCAGATTAATGTCATGTGATACATAACGGCATGCGAAAGGAGTAGCAACATGGTGCAAGCCAAATCTAAAGTGGCAGTGGATCGACTTATTGATGCCGATAAAACAGATCCACGCCGTCAAGCTGCGTTGGAAACAGCGTTAGCTAATGTTGAGCGTCAGTATGGTAAAGGTTCTGCAATGCGATTGGGTGATAGACCAATGCAAGATGTAGAAGTAATTCCTACTGGTTCGCTAGCTCTTGATATGGCACTTGGTATTGGGGGCGTACCTCGTGGTCGTATTGTTGAAGTGTATGGTCCTGAATCTTCTGGTAAAACAACATTGGCATTACATATTGTGGCCAATGCTCAACGAAAAGGTGGCGTTGCTGCGTTTATTGATGCTGAGCACGCACTAGATCCTGTTTACGCGCGCAAATTGGGCGTGGATACTGATTCTCTTATTGTTTCGCAACCAGATAATGGTGAGCAGGCGTTAGAAATTGCGGATATGCTTATTCGTTCTGGCGCATTAGATGTTATTGTTGTTGATTCTGTTGCAGCTTTAGTTCCAAAAGCAGAAATTGACGGAGATATGGGAGACAGTCACGTTGGTTTGCAAGCTCGTTTAATGAGTCAGGCATTACGCAAGATGACAGGTGCTCTTTCTCAAGCTGGAACAACAGCAATTTTTATTAATCAGCTTCGTGAAAAAATTGGAGTATTCTTCGGAAATCCAGAAACTACTACTGGCGGAAAAGCTTTGAAATTCTATGCGTCGGTTCGTATGGATATTCGAAGGGTTTCTACTATTAAAAATGGTGAAGAAGCAGTTGGTAACAGAACTAAAGTAAAGATTGTTAAGAATAAAATGGCTCCGCCTTTTAAAACTGCTGAGTTTGATGTTTTGTATGGCGAAGGTATCTCTACTGAAGGTTCAGTTATTGATATGGGTTTGCAGGCTGATGTTATTAAAAAATCTGGATCTTGGTTTACTTACGAAGGCGAACAACTCGGTCAGGGTCGTGAGAACGTTCGTAAGTTCCTGAAGGATAATCCTGCTATCACTGAAGAAATTAGTGAGAAAGTAAAAGCCGCATTAGGTCTTATGCATAGTGAAGATCAGTTTGCTGAAGACGAAAACCATGATGATGTTGAAGTTGAAAGCAAAAATGATGTTTCAGAGCCAGAAGAGTAGCAGGAAAATAAAACATTAGTTATTTGATTAATAGCAGAAGCGAAAAAATCATGGTAGTTAGTGTCGAGAATTTTCTTCGTAATCATCCAGTAGCGCATACTGGAGAAGATAACGAAAGTAATAGTGCAACGCTACATACTTGCGAAGAATTGTCGAATAAGTCAGTACTTTTAAGCGCAGAAAATAATACAAAAAACATGCCGTATGTAAAAAGCGCTAAAGTAAATGATTTAAGCGATGAGATTTGCAATAGTAGTGAAGATGATTGCAGGGAAGCAGCTTTAAGGCTTTTAGATTATGCTCCTCGTTCTGTTATGGACATGCGAAAGAGGCTTAGTGAAAAAGGTTACACGGAAGTTGCTATTGATGCGGTTATTAATCGTTTGCTTGAATTGCATCTTCTTGATGACAATCAGTATGCTCAAATGGTGATTCGCTCCTGCGCAGCGAGGCTTCTTGGTGCTAGAGCTACTCGAATGGAATTGCAGCGTAAAAATGTTGAT
>CAMYPN010000061.1 GCA_947292085.1 uncultured Gardnerella sp.
TCGGAAGAAGACAGAAAGGAATAAAAAGGTGAGCAGGTTTAATCTACTAGATGAGCCTTGGATTTCCGTCATTGTAGACGAAAAAGGCCACAATAAGCTCGTATCAATGACAGATGTGTTTAAGCATGCATCTGAATATAAAGCTCTTGCTGGCGATATGAAAACACAGGACTTTGCATTGCTTCGCGTTTTGCTTGCTGCGCTTCATACTGTTTTTTCTAGGTACGATATTCAGGGAAATTCTCGTGAATTTGATTCAGGTGAAGATAATGAAGATGATTTCAATGAAGAAACAATGGATATTTGGCGCGAAGTTTGGAATTCAAAAAAGTTTCCAGATGCAGTTTTCAAATATTTAGAACAATGGCATGATCATTTCTACCTTTTTGATGACAAATATCCATTTTTCCAAGTACTTAAACAGGATATCGATAGTAAAAAGCTTGGCGGTAAATCTCCTAGTGAGATATCTGGTAAAAATATAAATCGATTGATTTCTGAAAGTAACAATAAAATAGCTGTATTTTCTCCAAAAGATAATGTTGATAACAACAAATCGTCACTTACTGAACCACAATTAGCAAGATGGATTATTACCTTACAGTCATACGCTGGATTGGCAGATAAGACCATGTTTGGTACGGAAAAATATAAAGCTTCTAAAGGTTGGCTTTTTGATCTTGGTGGCATTTACATAGAAGGAGAAAACCTATTTGAAACTCTTATGCTCAACTGTGTACTTGTTAGCGAAATGCAATCTCCTGAGAAAAGACAAAAGCCATGTTGGGAATATTCAGGAACAGAAAATATTGAAAATTCGTTTTACGATACATTTATTGACAATATTTCCCAGCTTTACACTCGATGGAGTAGGGCAATATATATAAATCCTGATATTAGTATTGACAAGCCAATATCGGTTTCTATAGTGAAACTTCCTGATATTAATCATAAAAATGCTTTTATTGAACCAATGACAGTATGGCAGTATAACAAGGAAGGTGAAAACAAGGATAAATACACTCCAAGGAAGCATAGAACAGAAGAAGCTATGTGGAGATCATTTGGACTACTTACATCGCAAGAATTATACGATGGTAGTGTAAAAAATCATAAACCAGGAATTATGGAATGGCTGAACGAAATTAAACATGATATTGCTGGTTCTTCTATTTCACTGCAAGCTGTAAGTATGAAAGATGATGGTAATGCTACATCTTGGGTTCCTACAGATGAAATATGCGATACTCTGTATATTGATGAAGTCGTAGTAACTGATAATGCTGACGATGGATGGGTATACAGAATTAACAATGAAGTTGAGTATACAAGATCTGCCATAGGATTCATTTACAAGCAATTTCTTCTCGACATATGTGAAATACGCAATAGAAATAAAGATGATGCAACTAAATATTCTGCTAAGTACATTAGTCAGGCTTATTTCTTAGTTGATCAACCGTTTAGAGAATGGTTAGCAAATATTAAACCAAAAGATTCAATGAATGAACGTTGTACTCAATGGAGAAATACTTTGCATAACATACTCATAGATGAGGCAAAAGGAATGCTAGAAAATGCAACATTGCGCGATTTTACAGGTAGACCATCTGATCAAAGCGAGAAAGAATCTACAAAAAATATAGTTACAGCTTACAACATTTTTACTAGTCGATTAAAAAAATTATCAGGAAAATAAAAGACACAGAAAGGAGGCTATTATGGCTGAAAATCAAAGCAAATCTGTTGAAGTATCAAGCGCTGTCAGTAAAATCATAAATCAATTCTTGAACGGCTCAGATATTTCATCGAGACGAGCTATGCTTGCTCAACTACGCCACACAATCGGTAAGCCATTAAGTCAGTCAATAGAAATATGGCCATGGATATTAAACAATGTGCCAGAAAGCTTCATAGATAAATATGGCGAAGTTAGCTACCAATTGCGAGCTGTTATAAACACTTTGCAAATATACGCATTGTATGAGCAAGGTGTTGTAGAAAAATCAAGTTATAAAGATTTGAACAAATCTGAAGATTCAGAAAATGAAAAATCTTATAACAATATGGGAACAGCTTTAAGAGCACTAAGAAGTGATGAAGGCGTACGTGGAGCTATGGATAGGCGCTTTAGTGTTATGATTACTGCAAGCGATTACGAAAGTTTTTATTACTACCTTCGTCAACTAGTTCGACTACTAAAAAGCAGAACAAAAGAAAATCAACAAGCGATTGATTATTCTAAACTAGCTCGCGATTTATATTTGCTTCAGTTTGAAGATTCAGAAAAAGTAAGACTTTCCTGGGCACAAGAATATTATCGCTTCAGCAAGTAGCAATAACTTTTTAGCAATATCACATATTTTAAAAATTACATATTTCAAAAACAGCGTTATTAAACAATTAACTAAAATTTAGAAAGGCAAAACAATGAACGCTCATTTATTCTTAGATATTCAAGCAATCCAAACTGTTCCACCATGCAATATTAATCGCGATGATGCAGGCAGTCCAAAAACTGCTCAATATGGCGGTGTAACTAGAACCAGAATAAGTTCTCAATGCTGGAAGCACTCAATGCGTGAATACTTCAAAGAGCACAGCGGAGACTCTAATGTTGGAATACGAAGCAAAAATATTGTTAAATACGTTGCCGATAAAATCATTACGTTAAAACCAGAATTATCTGAACAAGAAGCATTAGATTTAGCAGATAAAACGTTAAATACTGCTGGCGTTAAAACTAAAACCGATAAGGGAGAAACAGTTCCTACAGCAAAAGCTTTATTCTTCTTAGGAGAGACTCAAGCAAATTCTCTAGCGCAAGCAGCAATCAATAATGTTACTGACAAGAAGCAACTGCAAGAAATCTTGAAAGATAATCCACCTATTGATATTGCGTTATTCGGTCGCATGCTTGCAGACGATCCATCGCTTAATGAGGACGCTTCTTCGCAAGTTGCTCACGCAATTTCCACTCACGCTGTTCGTGCTGAATTTGATTACTATACTGCTGTTGATGACTTATCTACTGAGGATAATGCTGGAGCTGGAATGCTTGGAACAATAGAATATAGTTCTTCAACGCTTTATCGTTATGCAAATGTTGCAATACATGAATTTAGTCATCAGTTGAGTGATAACAAAGAATCTACAATTAATGCTCTTAGACTTTTTATTGAAGCTTTCGCTAACGCAATGCCTACTGGAAAAGCAAATACTTTTGCGAATCAAACTTTGCCGCAAATGCTGGTGGTAACTTTAAGAGATGACAGGCCAGTGAACTTAGTTAGTGCATTTGAAGATCCAGTAAAATCTAAAGACGGATATGTATCAAAGTCTATAGATAAGCTATCTCAAGAATACGAGAAAGTTCAAAAATTCGTCCATAAGCCACTTGCATCATTCTATGTAACAATGGATTCTTCAAATGAGGAAATTAAATTAGGAGTGGAAGAACAAAATATGCAGCAATTATTGGATGATTTTTCTTCTAAAGTCTCCGAATTTCTTCAGTAAATTCCTTAATAAATAACACTTATTAGTTGATATTTAGTGTTTAACAGTTAGGAAGCTTATGAAAAGTTTATTACTGAAGTTTTCTGGACC
>CAMYPN010000062.1 GCA_947292085.1 uncultured Gardnerella sp.
GGTTTGCGCATAACTGGTATTTACGTGAAAAACATTGAAACCACGCGCAAAACAATCCCTGATTTTCCAGGAATGTGGCATAAAATGCTTGAATAATAAATAATCCCGGGTCAAAAGGCTCGGGATTATTTATATCTATTTATTTGTTTGTTTTACGCTGTTAAGCGCCAACGATTTAGTGCTTAAACTTGTTGCCGTAGCTATCTTCGCCAGCTTCAGCAATAGCTGCAGCCTTGCGTGCAATAGCCAACTCTTCGTTCGTTGGAATTACAGCAATAATCACAGAGCTGTCTGGAGTGGAAATAACGCGTGGCTCCTTAGAACGAACAAGGTTCTTTTCCTTATCGAGCTTAACGCCGAATGGCTCAAGCTTTTCGCATACGCGAGCGCGCACGATTTCGTCGTTTTCGCCAACGCCTGCTGTGAAGGTGATAACATCGACGCCACCCATTTGAGCAGTGTAATTGCCAATGTATCCAACAATGCGATGAACGTATACGCCGAGAGCAAGCTTAGCGTTTTCATCACCTTCAGCAATAAGCTTATGAATATCACGCAAATCGCCGTGGCCAGTCATACCCATCATGCCGGAACGCTTGTTGAAGAGAGTATCAAGCTCGTCCACGTTCATATGAGCGTTGCGAATAAGGTGGAAGACTACAGCTGGGTCGATATCGCCGGTACGGCCGCCCATCATTAAGCCTTCGAGTGGGGTTAAGCCCATAGAAGTTTCAACTGGCTTACCAGAAATCTGAGCAGAAGCAGAAGCACCGTTACCAATGTGCAAAACAATCTGCTTCAAACCTTCTGCAGGCTTACCGACAACGCTTGGAACAACAGAGCCAATGTATTCGTGAGAAGTGCCATGAGCACCGTAACGACGAATATGATAGCGATCTGCGATTTCCTTATTCAAAGCATAAGTTGCTGCAACCTGTGGCAAATCATGGAAGAACGAAGAATCGAATACCATAATTTGTGGAACATCTGGCAAAAGTTCAGTCATGACTTCAGCGCCAACAGCTTCTGGGCCGTTGTGAAGTGGAGCCAAAACTGCCAAATCCTTAACCTTATTGATTGTCTTAGTGTTTACTAATGCAGGCTTAGGGAATGTTAATCCACCCTGAACAACGCGGTGGCCGACAGCAACAATGCCAGACTCTGAAAGCTTTGGACCATATTCCTCGAAGAATCCAAGTACGCGTTTCAAACCCTGCTCGTGGTCATGAACTGGCTCATCGAACTCATGCTTTTCACCATTGAATACGTGCTTGTAGTGGCCGTCAACTGGCTCGCCAATTTTCTCAACGATGCCGGAAGCGATACCTTCTCCGCTTTCCAAGTCAACGAGCTGATACTTAATCGAACTAGAACCAGAATTGATAACAAGAACGGTTTTTGCCATGTGGGCATCCTCCATAAAGTATTAAATAAGGCCGTATATTGCCATGTGATATTGTATCGTCAAGTTCCTACAACACTAGTGAAATCTAGTATTGTAGGAACTCAAAATTTTAATATTTAGTTATAAAATTAATTTTGTTTTAAAATACAATTTATGATTGAGCTTCTATAGCAGTTAGAGCAACAGTATTAATAATGTCTTGAACAAGAGCTCCTCGAGATAAATCGTTAACAGGTTTATTTAAGCCTTGAAGTATTGGGCCTACTGCTAGTGCTCCGCTGGATCGTTGTACCGCTTTGTAAGTAATGTTTCCTGCGCATAAGTCTGGGAATACGAAAACGTTAACGTGACCTGCAACAGAGTTTTCTTTTGCTTTTGCTGCCGCAACTACCGGAGACCATGCTGCATCGAATTGTATTGAACCAACTACTGCTAAATCAGGAGCTTTCTGTTTAACTAACTGTGTAGCTTCTTCTACTAAATCTACGTCTGGGCCTTTTCCAGATCCTAGAGTTGAGTACGATAACATTCCGACTTTAGGTTCAATTCCGAATGCTAAAGCTGTGTGAGCAGATTGTATAGCAATATCAGATAACTGTTCAGCAGTAGGATTTGGGTTAATTGCGCAATCTGCGAATACTGCTACATGATCTTTGAAACACATAAGGAATGCTCCAGAAACCAGCTTAGAACCAGGCTTAGTTTTGATAACTTGAAGAGCAGGACGCACAGTGTTAGCGGTTGAATTTACAGAACCAGAAACAAGACCATCTGCTTGACCTAGAACTACCAGCATTGTGCCGAAGTAGCTTGCATCAGCTAGCTGTTCTCGCGCTTGCTTTTCTGTCATTCCTTTCTTTGAACGCAATTCGCAAAGCTTTGTAACCATATGGCTAAGCATTGCTTCATCGTGCATTGATTGGAAACTTGCTTTGCAAACTGATTTAAGATTTAATTCTTCGGCTCTCTCCAATATAGATTCACGTTCTCCGACAATTATTAGGTTGACTATATCTCGTTCGAGTAGGTAGTCTGCCGCTTTAAGAATACGATCTTCTTCTCCTTCTGGCAAAACTATTGTTTTTTTATTAGATTTTGCTTTGCCAAGTAAACTGTACTGAAAAGCGTATGGTGTTGTTGGTGCATTGAATGGTTGTCGAAGTGTATTAAGTAAGTCGTCCTCATTTACGTATTTAGTAAAAGTTTCTAATATTTTGTCAGTATTTTTCTCATCTAAAGGTGGCAAAATCCATAGTGGTGTTTGGCTTACTTTAGATTTTTCTTCGTTTAGATTTATGTAATTTCGAGAAGTATAGTTTCGTACTACTTCGATTCCTAAATCTTCAGGGCAGTTTGTTACAAATACGCCTAAAACTTTCGTACAGGACTTAATAATACAAGCGTTTGCTGAATCAATTGTCTGTAAAATTTGCTGAGCGTTTCTTCCATTAGCTGATACTGTTAGCAAAACAGGAGAAGCTAAATCTGCTGCTACTGTAGCGTTGAAAGTAAATAAATCTGGATCATATACTTGAGTTTCTTCAGTTGTAATAATCACTGATGCTTGAGATTTTGTGCTTTCAATTAATTCGTGGTAATGCGAGACAATATCTCCGCGTAATGTTTCTTTATTTGATAAAACTGTTAGAGGATCTGTTGCTACAATCTGTTCTTCTGTTGCTGTAGTTTTAGATATTCTGATAAGTTCACTTGTAAAAGCATCGTTAATATCTGCTGATGTTCTAAAAACAGTAGTAGCGTAATGGTTTGCTAATATGTGTGTTACGCCTAGCGATACGGCATTGTGACCTTTTGCGTCTTCAGTGCTTATAATAGCGACATTTACGTGTGACACGATGTGTTCTCCTTTGATACGTTCGTGTTACTTTAGTGTGTTTTTATATTGCATGCACTAATTTATTGCCGTATGCGCTCTGCAATACAATCCAACTTCGTCTATTGTATGTGAATTGCGTAATGTACACGCACGAAAATAGTTGTTGCTTAGTATATTTTTTGTGTTTTTATTTTTTTATATAAATCGGGAGTTAATCCGTTTGGACTAACTCCCGAAATGTTTATTTAACCAGTTTTAACTTTATCAGCTTAAAACTACTCGTTATCGCCAGCGGTTGCAGCGGTAGCGGTGACAGCGCCTGGCTTGTCGGTCTTAACGCCTGGCC
>CAMYPN010000063.1 GCA_947292085.1 uncultured Gardnerella sp.
ACAGCTTTCATCATTGGCAAAGGTCCACAAGACAAAATCACAGTTGGCAAATCGTCATCGAAATTAAAATGACCATTTTGCTCAAGCTCGTCAAGTAGCGTAATAACTGTTCCTTCAGCGTTTGTAATACTTTGTACGTCTGCAATATACTCTTTCATTAAATCGTCTGCAAAACGCTTCTCTCTATATCCGAGAACTGCTGTTACGCTAGAATCCTTGCGCTCGCTTAAATCTTGAGCCGCACACATAATAGGAGGCACACCTAAGCCGCCACTTACTAGCAAATAATGCGCAGATTTAGAAATATCAAAACCTAATCCTAAAGGTCCAAGAGCATCAACACTATCTCCTGGCTTAAGCTTAGAAAACTCAGCTGTACCTTTGCCAATTACAGCAAAAATCAGCGTAAAAGTGTCGTCTTTTACACTTGCCACACCAAAAGGACGGGGAAGCATTGCAGTCGGATCCGGCGAATACAAATTAACAAACTGCGCAGGAGTGGCATGTTTAGCAATTTCAGAATCTCGCAAAGTCAAACGGTAAACGCCTTCATCAAGCTTCTCGTTATTAAGCACTTCTATAGTTCTGCGCCCTAAAAGACGTGAATATTTTGCACTGTTACTTTCATCTAATGCGCTTGAGCCGGAAGAGTCAAAAGCGTCTTCACGTAACGTAATTATGGCGTTTCCCGAAGCTTTTCGCGTTGGAATAAACATGCCATCACTCATGTGGTTTCCCCTACCCTTGTATGTGTTTTGTACCGTTGCGTTTTATTTTTACTTTTATTTTTAGTTTTAGTTTTAGTTTTAGTCTTATTTTTAATTATATTTTTATATTTTATTTTTAGTTTAGTTATAAATTTTATCGGTATACCGCATTGCGCAAGTCATCTCGCATATTTCGAGCAGCATCATAAGCAGAATCGCGCACAATATCAAGAACATCATCAAGAGACATATTTCCTTGATTTTTAGCGTAATTTTCTGACTTTCTCCACGCTCCAATAATTCCTCGCGAAGAGTTCACTATAGCGCCTTCAGCGTTTTTATCAAACATTCCGGCAACATCTTTAGCCGTTCCTCCTTGAGCACCGTAGCCTGGAACTAGGAAGAAAGTATGCGGCATCAACTCGCGCAAACGCTTCCCCTCCTCCGGATGTGTAGCTCCAACTACAGCACCAACTCTGGAGTAACCATGCTTTCCAACGTGTGCAGCACCCCAATTTTCAATCAAATCAGCCATATGCTCATACACAGGTTTTCCATCCTGCAAAATAAGCTCTTGAAGCTCTTTACTAGACGGATTTGATGTGCGAAGTAGCACAAAAATGCTTTTATTATGCGCTTCTGCTTGCGAGATAAAAGGTTCCACACCATCCGAACCCATATAAGGGTTTACTGTAAGAGAATCTTCATGCCACACGTTTTTATTTGTATATTCTGAAAGAAGATTTACTAAAGAAGGTTGAAGAAGTTTTTTCGTATCCTCACTTAAGTATGAGCTTAAGTTAGCGAAACCAGATAAGTGTGCTGCATACTGTCCTGCAGTAGAGCCAATATCTCCTCGCTTAGCATCTCCTATTACGATTAGCCCACGCGATTTTGCGTAATCGCAAGTCATCGCATACGTGTCCATTCCAGCAGGCCCCAAAGCCTCGTACATTGCGATTTGTGGCTTTACTGCCGGCACAATGTCAGCAACCGCATCAATAATTGCGCGATTAAATTCAAAATATGCTGTAGAAAGAAGAGTTTCTAGCGCTTCTTCGCCTGTAACCTCTTGTAAAACTTCGTCAGCAAGAGCGCTAATAATTTCAGCAGGAACTATTTCAGGTTTAGGATCAAGCCCTACAACACTAGGATTTTGTTTAGAATCTATTGCTTCTATCAGTTCGTCCATAATTTTTCCACACTTAACTGTAATTACATTCTAGAGAATGCTAGTTCGGAGCCAATAATCGTAGCGACCGGCCTGCCTGTAAGCTGCCAGCCGTTAAATGGCGTATTTCTTGCTTTTGAATGGAATGAATTTGCGTCAACCACCCACTTTTCTCGCATATTAATCAGCACTAGATCAACATTTTCTGGATGCTCTGTAATGCTTAATCGTAGCGTTCTCTTATTTGCGCATCTCGACGAAACATTCAGTAAAGCTGCAATATCAGTTGGTCTTTTACTCATTAATTGCATAGGGTTTACTGCCATTAATTCTATTAAATGCTTGTCGTCTGTGTATCCTGCGTCTACCAGTACTTTTCTGCACACTCCATACGCGCACTCAAGTCCAATAATTCCGTTTGGCGTGCTTGCAAAATCGCCTGATTTTTCTTTCATTGTGTGAGGAGCATGATCTGTTGCTATCATGTCGATTGTGCCGTCGGCAATAGCAGCTAACGTTGATTGCCTGTCTGCTTTTGAACGAAGAGGCGGATTCATTTTTGCCATTGATCCGTATCGCAGAACATCCTCATCACAAAGAGCCACGTAATGTGGAGCAGTTTCGCAAGTAATTGGTAAACCTTCTTTTTTTGCTTTGCGAATCGCTTTGAAAGCTGCGGCCGTGCTCACATGCTGGAAGTGTACATGTACCCCAGTTTCGCGCACTGCGTCAATATCTCTTTGCACAATAGCTAGTTCTGTAGATGCTGGTATTCCGCCAACTCCCATAATTTTTGCTACAGGTCCGTCGTTTACTGCTCCAGTATCGTGATGCTCGCAATGTTCTACGAAAGGCAAACCAGTTTGTTTTGCCATATCTAGCACGTCGTGCAAAATCGGTTCTGGAACTGCAGCACCGTCGTCACTTATTGCCGTCACTGGATGCTTTTTCATTGGCGAAGTTTTTTCGTCGTCGTCAATTCCAGGAACGTATTTTCGCCAATTTTCTATACGACTTGGCTTTAAGCCGGCTCTTCTAAGAGAAGCACACACGCTTAAATCGTATCGCACTGGAAGTTTTACTCCATAAAAGCAACCGTAACGCTGCAAGTAATCTATAACGTTTTCTGCATCAAATGGTGATGCTCCCCATGGTTCTCCGTCTACTGCAGGAATAGTATTCGGCATAATAAGAACACGAGTGTATCCACCTGCTGCAGCGGCTTCACTTCCGGTAAGCATGGTTTCTTTGTCTGTTTGACCAGGATCCCTAAAGTGTACGTGCGGGTCTGCAAAACCAGGAGCAACAGTCCAATCGCTTGCGTCAATATCTCCAGCAACACGCGCATGTGGCTCTATTAGGGCATCTTGTCGAACTCCATCAACAATAAGATCGATTCGTTCGCCAGTATCCCACACGGAGATATTGCGCAAAGTTAAGGTGTTTGCGTTATTCATATCACTCCTAGTTTTGCGTAATTTTTATAGTTATATTAAGACTTTTACGGATTTTTTACTTGGTTTCTGCTTCTTCGTCGCAATACATGCAGCGATACTCGTGCCTTACGGAATCAGCTTTGTAGAACTTGCGTTTAAGAGTTAACTCACTGTTTGTTATGCAACGAGGATTCGGGCATGTAAGATTTTCAGGCGCATTCTCGTCAGTTGTGTGTACGCGAGGATCTGCTAAGGAAATTCCGTGTGCGTCAAC
>CAMYPN010000064.1 GCA_947292085.1 uncultured Gardnerella sp.
GATTGTCATTGAAGGCTTCACCGCTTGGCTTTGACGCCAATAATCTCGAAGGTGGCACTTTCTTCTCGCCTGAAGACGAGTAAGATACAGCCATCGCCAAGCGTCACGGTTTTCGGATGTTCGGGTTGATGCCCACCTGAATTCCGTGGCAATAAGGAGTAATAATGCCTACACCGAAACAAGGCCCTCGTCTGGCTTCTAGCCCAGCGCATGAGCGCCTGATGCTGGCCAACATGGCTACCAGCCTTTTCCAGCACGGTCGTATTGTGACGACATTGCCAAAGGCAAAGCGTCTTCGTCCACTTGCTGAGCGTTTGGTTACATTCGCAAAGCGTGGCGATTTGCATTCACGTCGTCGCGTATTGCGTGTGATCCGCGACAAGTCCGTGGTTCATGTGCTATTTACGCAAATTGCTGAGCAGATGAAGCAGCGCGAAGGCGGCTACACCCGCATCGTTAAGATTGCTGCTCGCCGTGGCGACACCGCACCTCAGGCAATTATCGAGCTCGTTACTGAGCCGGTAAGCCCAAAGAAGGCTGTCGTTAAGGAAGCTGAAGCAGCAACTAAGGTTGCAGCTAAAGAAGAAGCTGCTGAGTGAATCAAATCAGCTTTATGCATCGGTAAGGTGAGTATTTGAGTAGAGCTTTTTGAAAGTATCTGCTGTATTAATCTCACTGAAACGGGTCGGAGTTTTATCTTCGACCCGTTTTTGTATTTTGTACAAACTATTATGCTGCTATTTTCTGATCGTTCTTTGATAGTTCGTTCTTTGCTAGTTCGTAGTTTGCATGTTTAAATATTATATTTTCAATATTGTGCATCAATTATTATTAAGTTATGCCGAATATTCTTGATTTAGTGAGCAGTGATTTTCAAACTTTCGCGCAGAGAAAGTTTAATGCCGTAGATGCTCTGGTATTTTGTGAGCTTGCGTATATTTGTATGCCGGATTTTGTACCAAAATATGATGCTAATTCAAAAAATTTGTCTACTATACCAATTTCTGATTTGCTTCGCGCTGAGAATTTTCCATCAATGTTTGTTTTCGGTTCCGAAAAAATTGATGATTTTCGCAAAAAATTACTAATTGCTGTTGCTTCAAGCCCAAGATATAGGGGATTAAGAGTAGGCGAGGTACTTGAACGTTTTGATGATTCTAAAGTGGATGAAAATAGTGAACAGCAATTTGCTGGAGTTACCTTCGACCTTACTGATTGCTATGGTATTAATTCTTCTTTTGATTCTTCCTTTGATTCTTCCTTTAATTCTTCCTTTAATTCATTAAAAAGCGAAGTGAATCTTAGCGAATCTGCTAGCGAATCTTCTAGCGCATCCTCTAGTGAAAATCTTTTAAAAGATTCTCGTACTCTTGTAGTCGCATTTAGAGGAACCGATAATACTCTTGTTGGCTGGAAGGAAGATTTTAATATGGCTTTTCAGTGCCCAGTTCCGTCTCAGGAGTCTGCTGCAGAATACTTGTCTTCTATTGCGAAACGCGCTTCACGCTACTCTTTGGCTAATAAAAATTTCCTGCAAAAATCTTTAACTAATTTCTTTACTCATCTTTTTAAAAAACGCTTGCACGCAAATTCGTGTGAAACAAAGCAGAATCAGCATAGCCGCTACTATAGCGACAATCCCAATCTACTTGTAGTAGGCCATTCAAAAGGCGGAAATATGGCAACTTACGCGACTATGAGATTAGATGCGGAAGATACTCAACTAGGAAATTTGGTTTCGAAAATATATTCTATGGATGGACCAGGTTTTGCATCTGATGTGGTTGATTCTAGTGTTTTCTCTCATGTAATAAACCGAGTTGAAAAAATAGTTCCACAATCCGCTTTTATAGGGCTACTTATGGATAATGGCACTCCATACAAAGTTACAGCAGCAGAATCTATTGGAGTTATTCAACATTTTGGTATGTGCTGGCAGGTTAAAAACGGAGATTTTGACTACTGCAATGCGCCTTCCGCTCGTTCTGTTGGAATCGCAAAAGCTGTAAATAGTTGGATGCAAGATTTGCCGTTTGATGAACGAAAACGCAGAATCGAGACAGTATACTGCGAATTAACGAGTCTTGGATACCCTACTTTTGATCAAATGGCAACTCATTGGTCTGAACTGTTGCCGAAAATTTTGGGTATGGCTGCACATTTAGATGCAAAATCCTACGATCTGATTCGTCGAATTGTGAGTGCAGCTGCCGGCGTTGGTGGAAAATAGTATGCTTATTTTGTAACCGGTGAGGAATAAAAGTAGCATTATGTGTGATATTGCGGAAGGTTGTGTGATGCGACTTCGTTTTGACTTAGCTTATGATGGTGGCAAATTCTACGGTTGGGCTAAACAGCCTGCTTTGCGTACTGTGCAAGGAGAAGTAGAAGATGCGCTTCATAAGATTTTAAGAGTGCCGGTTTCAAGCGCTGAAGAACCTTTGCGCTTAACTGTTGCTGGGCGTACTGATACAGGAGTGCATGCTTCACACCAGGTTTGTCATATTGACGTTTCTGAAGACGTTTTGATTCGCTGTGTAGGCCACACAGGACTTGATTGCGTTTCGGCGCTAGAGTATAGGTTACGTCATGTTCTTCCGGAAGATATTTGCATACATAGTGTGAGTGTTGCTCCAGAAGGATTTGATGCTAGATTTTCTGCTCTTGAACGTACATATGTGTACCGTTTAGCTGATGCGCATTCAATAGTTGATCCTCGTATGCGTAATTTTGTTTTTCATGTTGACAATGCGCTCGATATTTCTGCTATGAACGATGCTGCAAGCCTGATTATTGGCTTGCATGATTTTGGTTCTTTTGCTCGTCCAAATCCTGGCGGTACTACTATACGAGATGTTAAAAGCGCAAGTTGGGTTCGTATAAAAGATGCGACTTGCAACGTGCTTAGTACAGGATGCGTTCCGCAAGTTGAGCATGGCCTACTTGAATTTACTATTGTTGCGGATGCTTTTGCTCATAATATGGTTCGTTCTCTTGTACAAGCTTGCGTACAGGTGGGTAGTGGGAAAAGAAGTGTTGAGTGGTTCTCTCAAAAAATACGTGTTCCTCTTCGTGAGGGGTCAACTGGTCCGATTGCGCCTCAAGGTTTAACTCTTGAGTATGTGGCATATCCGCCTGATAGTGAGCTAGGTGTGCGAGCTGAGAAGATTCGCGCTCGCCGTGATTCTGCCGAGTTGTAGCGTTTCAACGCGCCATAAATTTATATTCGCAGCATGGTTTACAATTGAAAAGTTGCGTTTGTGCACGCTTTTGTTGTGACAAATCGCAAGTGGATGAATGTCCGAGCGGTCTAAGGAGCACGCCTCGAAAGCGTGTGAGGGTAAAATCCTCCGCGAGTTCGAATCTCGCTTCATCCGCGAATTAATCAAGCTTCAAGTTGCTTTTTGCGCTTGAAGCTTTTTTGTTGTTAGTGCAGAAAGCGTACTGCGCGAGTGTCCCAAAACAGGCAGAATGAGACACTAGTGCAGTT
>CAMYPN010000065.1 GCA_947292085.1 uncultured Gardnerella sp.
TCGCAAATATGCATCACGTCTTCAGTATCTGTATCTTCAGTAGTGAAAATAAACTGAGCTATACGATTCTGTGCTGCGTTAACAATATCTTTACGACGATCTACGGCTTTATCTCCTGTTGAGCCTGTTACAAGCGTTATTCTAGGATTCTCTTTTCCGTAACGTTCTTCTACAAAGTCAATAACAGATTTTGTAGAAATATAATTGTGCGCATAGTCAACAACTGCAATCGTATTTGAGTGAGTATCTTCAAAAACTTCCATGCGTCCAGAAATTTCAACTTTTTCAATAGCATGCAAAGCTTGTAAATCTGTATTCTGATTAACGCCTAATTCGCCTGCAATAGCTATGGCTGCTAAAGCGTTTTCATAATTAAAATCTCCAGCAATTGACAGCGAGAATGTGTCAATCATAGAGTAGTGTGCTTCTTTTTCGTGTTCTTCGCAGCAATCTTCATCATTGCTATCGATAACAGCTATGCAATGAGCTTCACTATCTTCTGAAGGAACTGCAAGATAATCAGGAGTTAGAAGTTTTGGATAATTTTCGCAAGTGCGTTCAGTTTCTTCGCAAGTTTCGTCTACGTCTTTTACATCTTCTTTCTTTATGCGAGAGATGGTTGTGACGTGAACATTATTACGTTTTGCATCTTGTAATAGAAGATCTGCGTGATCCGTATCTGCGTTTAATACTAAACGCTTGGTATTTGCAATAATTTGTCGCTTGCAATACAAGTAGTCTTCAAAAGTTGGGTGTTCTATAGGACTAATGTGATCAGGACTGATGTTCAAAAATGCAGCAACATCAAACTTAAGACCGTATACGCGATTTACTTTGTATGCTTGTGAGGAAACTTCCATAACAAGATACTTCATACCGCTATCAACGGCCTCGCGCATCATGCAGAACGCGTCGAAACTTTCCGGAGTTGTCAAATTCGATTCCACATAATTTTTTCCGTCAACGCAATTGTCTACTGAAGAAAACAGTGCTGCTTTTCCGTGAGAATAAGCACTAAGAATAGCGTGAGTAAAGTATGCTGTAGTTGTTTTGCCTTTAGTTCCAGTAATTCCAACAATAGTAAGTTTTTGTTGCGGATTTCCGAAGAATGCTGCAGCAAGAATACTCATTGCTTTACGAGCGTCTGTAACGATTAGGCCGATTGCGCTAGTGTAATCGGCGTAACTTTGTTCAGCAACGTATGCTGCAAGTCCTTTACTATCTGCATCTAAAAGGTATTCAGATTTAAAATTGCCTTTAATAAAAAGTAAAGTACCAGGTTTAATATCGCGCGTATCGTAAGTCGCATGAGCAAACGGCTTGTGCGGATCTACTTTAGTAAAAGCATTAGCGTCAAGGGACCAAATTTCAGTTTTGCAATGAGTAGTATCTTTTTTTACTTCTTCCTCAGATACGCTCGTTTGCTGCTGAATCATTTCGCGAAGTAAATTATGCTTCTGTAGAATTTCACTTGCTTCAGCTAAAGATAGCGTTGAGTGAATCATATGTTACTATTCCTTACCAAATCCGTAAAATTGTATGTATTTAGTGTAGTTGAAGTGCAGGTCAGATTTCGTTCAAATCTGTCAATTTACTTGTACTATATTCATAACCAACTACCATTAATTGGCTCTTTTCCAATGGATACAAGCCAATCGTTAAAACTATTTTTCCACTGGTTGTACGCGTTTCGTTGCCAGCTCATAATCTCACTAAGTGGCATTCGAGCGAGTTCTTCATGTAGTTTAGTAATAGGCTTTATAAGATCAACTGCTGCAACAGTATCTGCAGTAGCATCGTGGAAGTTACCTATTGGCTCTACGCCGTAGAATTGTGTTGTCATAGTAAGAGTTCTTTTTCCTGAACGGCGAGAAACAGCGCGATCTATTACTAGAGGATCGACTGTAAGAACTTCACCACTTTGTAAAGTACTTACGGAACTTTCTGGACGTTCTTTCAATGATTTAAGATTCCAGTTTTTAAGATCATGCTGCAGCATTTTTACATCAAATGGAGCGTTGTATGCAAGAAGTGGAATGTTTTTAGATTGAGCTTTACTTATTGCGAAAGCTAGTATTTCTAGTTCTTCTGTTGGTTCTAATCCGTTTTTTTGCAAATAAGAGTCAGTAAAACCGTTTACTTCACTTGCTTTTGGATTCATCGGTTGATGAGGGTTGATTAACCAAGTAGATATAGCATCTTTGCTGTGGCCTGCGTTGGGGTCTCGTAATACTAAGGTTGCGGATACTATGGCATCTTTGCCAATTATTGCGCCTGTTGTCTCGGTATCAAATCCGAGTAGCCACGATTCTGCAAGAGTAGTGTTTTCTGCTTGCGTTGGAGCTTCTTCTAAAGCGTTTAAAAGTTCTTTTATATGTGTCGGCATAGTCACAATATTACCTCAACATCGGTTTATGGCACACTGTGATCTGTAAGAGGATGTAATAGTCTGTTAAATGTATTTGTAAATAGTATTTGTAAATAGTATTTACAAATATCTGCAATAGTGAACTTAATTAAGTATGGTGCTTTTCGAGTATCATAGTTTTTATGAGTGAGCAACATGATTCTGCAAATGTGGGAAACTTACGCGAATTGCGTATGTCTGTAGCAAGTAGAACTGCGTCTCAGCAGAGTCTTTATGAGCAATTTGAGCAGCTTTCTGCAGATCAAGTTGATTCTCTTTATTCTCAAGCAAAAAGATTAACGAATAATACTCAAGATGCGCAAGATTTAGTACAAGATACTTTTGAGCGTGCGTTTAAGTCGTTTTCTACTTTCCAACCTGGCACCAACTTTGGGGCGTGGATTAGTAGGATTGAGCGTAACTTGTATTTTAATCAGTATGCCAAGGCGAAGCGTCGTCCTCAGCGAGCAAATGATGCTACTGGTGAGTATAACGATTGGGATATTTATGAGGCTTCGAATCATGCTCCAAGTGGTTTGCTTTCTGCAGAACAAGAATATTTGGAGAGATTTGCTCCTAAAGAAATTATGGCAGCGCTGAAAACTTTGCCAAAGGAGCGTAGAGAAGTTTTTATTGAGGCTGTGATTAATGGCAAATCTTATAAGCAGATCGCTAAAGAGCAGGGAGTGAAAATTGGTACTGTTATGAGCCGTTTAAGTCGCGCTCGTACACAGCTTAAAAATGAGTTAGCTGATTATAATTCCGATAATTAAACTAATTGCTAATTATTGGAATGCGGCTTATGAATTAAAGATAAAACGTGACTGCAGATTGCGTTCTGCGTTAGTGTCTCATTCTGCTTGTTTTGGGACACTCGTGCAGTTTGCGTTCTGCGTTAGTGTCTCATTCTGCTTGTTTTGGGACACTCGTGCAG
>CAMYPN010000066.1 GCA_947292085.1 uncultured Gardnerella sp.
TACGTTTCACCAATAGCTGTTGTTTTCAACCTTAAAGGCGTATCGGATGCTGGTCAACACATCAACATGGACGCTTCCACGATTGCGAAAATCTTCGACGGAAAGATTACGCGCTGGAACGACGACGCTATAAAGAAACAAAATCCTAAATTAAAACTTCCAGATACTTTGATTACAGTCGTGCACCGTTCAGATAAATCAGGCACTACACAGAACTTCCTTAGCTATCTGAAAGATGTGTCTCCAGAAGATTGGAAGTATGATCTTTCAGAGAATTGGCCAAATAGTGTTGGTCAAGGCGCTAAAGGCACTTCAGGCGTTGTTTCTACTATTCGCATGGCAGATGGCGCTATAGGCTATGCTGATTTCTCGCAGGTTGGCAAGTTAGGTACGGTTGCCGTAAAAGTTGGAGACTCATACAATGAGATTTACGCAAAAGGCGGCACGAAAACTTTAGAAGATTCTGAAATAGATTCAGCTGCTACAAAAAAGTCAAATCACCGCGTGGTAGTCAAAATAAATCACGCAACGCAAATTAAAGGCGCGTATCCTATTGTGCTAGTTTCGTACGATATTGTTTGCCCAGCGTATAAAGATGCTGCAACAGCAAATTTTGTAAAGTCATGGCTTAGTTACGTTGTAAGTGGAGAAGGTCAGGGCGCGGCTTCCAACGCTGCAGGAACTGCTCCTCTTCCGTACGATATGATTAATGAAATTAAAAAATCTATTAGTGCAATAAAAACTAAGTAAATAGAATAGATATAAATCAGCGCAATACCTGTAATTTGATAACATAAAAATACGTATCAAAGGAGCATGAGTGAGTCCCAGCAAGCGAACAGCAGTAGCTGCAGGCACACAGCCTACTAAAGTTAGAGGGCATGTAGCGGATCGCGTTTTCAAAAACGCTGCCGCAGCCTGCGGAATGATAATTCTGCTAGTACTAACAGCAGTAGCAGTATTTCTGCTGTTTCGCGCATGGCCACTTATTGGCGGAAACAAAGATCAAGTAAGCAAAGTATTTTCCGACTTTACAGGCGGAAAAGCACATGATTTTTGGGAGTACGTTATTCCACTCGTGTTTGGAACTGTACTTATATCTGCCTTGGCGCTCGCTGTTGCGTTTTTTGTAGCTATTGGTATTGCGCTGTTTATATCTCATTATGCTCCGAAAAAAATAGTTCCATTGCTAAGTGGTGTAGTTGATTTGCTCGCAGCAATTCCTTCTGTAATATACGGCTTATGGGGTGGTCTTGTACTTGTGCCAGCTGTATATCCGCTTTGGGAATGGGTTTCTAGAGTTTTTGGATGGATACCTATTTTTGCCGGACCTGTAGCTATGCCTTCTAGATCTTCTGCATCTGTGAGTCTTGTATTAGCAATTATGATTTTGCCAATTATTACTTCTATTGCTAGGGATATTTTCCAGCAAACTCCGCGATTGCAGCAAGAAGGCGCTTTGGCTCTCGGAGCTACAAAATGGGAGATGATTAAGCTTGCTGTCCTTCCATTCGCGAAATCTGGAATAGTTTCTGCTTCTATGCTTGGTTTAGGACGTGCGCTTGGAGAAACAATGGCAGTTTTGATGATTCTTTCTCCTGGTTTTACTTTCAAATTTAATATTTTGCAGGCTTCACAAAATCAAACTATTGCTGCGAATATTGCCGCACAGTATCCTGAAGCGAATGGTTTAGGCGTTAGTGCGCTTATAGCTACCGGATTAGTACTCTTTGTAATTTCCTTTGCAGTGAACCTGATTGCACGCAAAATTACAGATAAGGTTGGTGCGTGATGCTAAATCAAAATCACCAACTCGCTAATACTGCAGATACAGAAACCTCAAAAACTACTGCAAATGCAAAAACTGCTCCAGTAATTGATTTTAATAAATTCCGACCAACGCGATCCTCGATTGCTGCACGAAAACGTAAGGATATGCTTATGCGAACGCTTATTTTCCTTTCGTTTGTTGTTGCTCTTATACCTTTAGTTTCTCTGCTTCTAACTACTATTTTTAATGGTTTAAAGCGTTTTAATTTTGATTTTTTGACGCATAATATGACGTACGTAATCGGCGGAAACGCTACAGTTAGCGGCGGTTACGGCGGTATTTTGCACGCTATTATTGGAACTCTTGAGATCACTTTTGGCTCTATGCTGATTTCAATTCCAGTTGGCGTTATGTGCGCAGTTTATCTTATAGAGTATGCACGTGGAAGTAGGATTGCGCGCATTATCAATCTTCTTGTTGATGTTATGAGCGGCATTCCTTCTATTGTTGCCGGACTTTTTGCATTCTCAAGTTTTACTATCATCTGTGGTCCTGGAACTATTAATGGTTTTGAAGGTTCGGTTGCTCTTTCGCTGCTAATGTTGCCAACTGTTGTGAAATCTTCGCAAGAAATGCTAAAAATTGTTCCTAACGATTTAAGAGAAGCTGCTTTAGCTTTAGGCGTAACTAAGCAGCGTATGATTACGAAAATAGTTTTACGAACTGCTTTACCTGGTATAGTTTCCGGCTGTATTTTGGCAGTTGCTCGCGTTATTGGTGAAACTGCTCCTCTGCTTATGGCTGCAGGTTTCATTTCGTCTACTAATTTCAATCTTTTTGACGGTCAGATGACGACTTTGCCGGTTTATGTTTATCAGGAATATTCAAAACTTTCGGCAAATTGCCCAGCTAATGCTCCTGCTTCTTGCGTAACGTCAATCCCAATGGAACGCGCGTGGGCCGCGGCATTAACGTTGATTATTATCGTTCTTTTGCTGAATATTATCGGCAGGATTGTGGCTCGAGTGTGCTCTGTAAAAACGAAGTAAGCCTGAAAGCATGAGTCAAAATACAATGCGAATTGGATTAGAAAGTGAGTTTGTGAAATGGGTCAACGCATAGACGTAAAACATTTGAATATTTACTACGGTGATTTTCTTGCAGTAGAAGACGTGAATATTAATATTGAGCCGAATAAGGTTACAGCTTTTATCGGCCCTTCCGGATGCGGAAAATCAACAGTTTTGCGAACTCTTGATCGAATGCATGAGATTACGCCGGGCGCGCGAGTAGAAGGACAAGTTCTTCTTGAAGGCCG
>CAMYPN010000067.1 GCA_947292085.1 uncultured Gardnerella sp.
TTTTGCGAAAGAAGATAAACGCAATACTGGTTCATGCTTATGCCTTCGGCTTGAGATTGTTCAGCCAACTGCCTGTGTAATTCTTTAGGAAGACGTAACTTGAATTGTCCGGAATAGTCATTTAATTCATGGTAAGACGGCTCTTTTATATTGATTTTGCTTGTAAGAGCTGCTTCAAACCAAGAATGCTTAGCGTCCTGCGCATTTGCTGCTGCTTCCTGTTCGGTGTCTCCTGAACTTATGCATCCTGGCAAATCAGGGTAGTAGGACACGAATCCGCCTTCATCTGAATCTTTTACAATCTCCAGCTTATACGGTAGTGACATGTAGTAGCTGAGCGTTTTATTTGTAAGTGTTTTTACCATATTTGATTTTCCTCTTTTATTTCTTCGTCTTCTGCTTCTACTACAGATTTCACCATTTCTACATATATCTTTTTTATTGGTTCATGTTTTGGAATCGTTATTGGGTTTGCGTGTTCTTTGCGAAAAGTATAATGGCTACTTCCGCTTCGTGGATTGCACATTTCATATCCGTAGGCTTCCAGCACTTTTTTCAATTCCTCAAATCGCATATCTTTAGATAAGCTAAGTATTCGCTTAAGTAATTTATCCCATTGCGACATTTCACCCCCAGTTAATAGCGTATTTGATGTGTTTATAAAAGTATAAGTGGTGTTATATGTGGTGTCAATGATTGCGCTCTTTTATGTTTAGATTTAATTAGTAAATCGTTAATTGATGTAAACTTAATACTAGATTTATTCTGTGGATGATTAATCTTTGCAAGTAGATAGGTGGTTGGTATATAGATGGCTGATAAAAATGCGGCGAATATAGGTTTTGAAAAGCAATTATGGGATGCTGCATGCGTGCTGTGGGGTCATATTCCAGCTGCTGAATATCGCAAAGTAATTATTGGCTTAATTTTTTTGAGGTATGTTTCTACTGCATTCGAGAAGCGTTATAAAGAGCTTGTAGAAGAAAATGATGGTTTTGAAAACGATCGTGACGAGTATCTTGCTGATAATATTTTCTATGTTCCAGAAAATGCAAGATGGAATGTAATTGCTTCTGCAGCGCATACTCCTGAAATTGGCAAAGTCATCGATAATGCAATGGTTGCTATTGAGCAGGAAAATAAGAGCCTTAAGAACGTATTGCCGAAAAATTATGCGAATCCTGATTTGGATAAGCAAGTTCTTGGCGATGTTGTTGATATTTTTACAAATAGTATTGATATGAGCGGTAATGGACTTAATGAAGACATTATTGGAAGAACTTACGAGTATTGTATAGCACAATTTGCAGCTGTAGAAGGTAAAGATGGTGGAGAATTCTATACTCCGTCTAGCATTGTAAAAACCTTAGTTTCTGTATTAAAGCCGTTCGATAATTGCCGCGTGTATGATTGCTGCTGCGGTAGTGGTGGCATGTTTGTTCAGTCTGAGAAGTTTATTGAGGCCCACAGTCATCGCCGTGGAACTATTTCTGTTTATGGACAAGAAGCTAATCCAGATACGTGGAAGATGGCTAAAATCAATATGGCTATTCGTGGCATTGATGCTGATTTAGGACCGTATCAGGCAGATACTTTTACTAATGATTTGCATCCTACTTTGAAAGCTGATTTTATTCTCGCTAACCCTCCTTTCAATTATCACCCGTGGAATCAAGAAAAACTACTTGATGATGTGCGTTGGAAGTATGGAGTTCCTCCTGCAGGAAACGCTAATTACGCTTGGATTCAGCATATGATTCATCATCTTGCTCCAAATGGGAAAATCGGTCTTGTTCTTGCTAATGGTGCTTTGTCTACATCGACTACTTCAGAATTCGACATACGAAAGAAAATTATTGAAGATGACTTAATAGAAGGCATTATTGCTATGCCTACGCAACTTTTCTACAGCGTTACTATTCCAGTCACGTTGTGGTTTATTACTAAGAATAAGAGGCAGACTGGTAAAACTGTTTTTATTGATGCCAGAAATATGGGTCATATGATTGACCGTAAGCATAGGGATCTTTCAGATGACGATATACAAAAATTATCCAACACGTTTGAAGC
Source organism: uncultured Gardnerella sp. (assembly GCA_947292085.1). Classification (GTDB taxonomy): domain Bacteria; phylum Actinomycetota; class Actinomycetes; order Actinomycetales; family Bifidobacteriaceae; genus Bifidobacterium. The sequence goes on from CAMYPN010000067.1 coordinate 2,071, forward strand.
TTTTCAGAATGGTACTTTAGAAGATGTTAAAGGTTTTTGCAAAGTAACAACAACAGAAGATATAGCTAATCAAGATTACATTCTTACTCCAGGAAGATATGTTGGTATTAAAGAGCAGGATGATGACGGAGAGCCATTTGAAGAGAAGATGACGAGGCTTACTTCTGAACTTTCAGAAATGTTTGCAAAATCGCACGAATTAGAAGCTGAAATCAAGAAGAATTTGGGGGCAATTGGGTATGAAATATAAGCTTGAAGAAATAATGGATATTATTGGTGGCGGAACTCCGAAGACAAGTAAGCCGGAATATTGGAATGGTGACATTCCTTGGCTTTCTGTAAAAGACTTTAACAATGATTATCGCTACGTATATGAAACAGAGAAGACCATTACACAGGCTGGATTTGATAATAGCTCAACGAAATTGCTAAAGAGAAATGATTCAATAATTTCAGCGCGTGGTACTGTCGGAGAAATAGCGATGATTCCATATCCTATGGCTTTTAATCAGTCGTGTTATGGGCTACGTGCAAAAGAAGGTCTTGTTGATGAAGAGTATTTATATTACTTGATTAAGCACAACGTGCTGGTTTTGAAAAAGAATACTCATGGCTCGGTGTTTGATACAATTACGCGAGACACGTTTGACTGTATTGAAGTGGAATTGCCGTCAATGGTGCAACAGAAGGCAGTAGCTTCAATACTCCGAGATTTAGATGACAAGATTGAACTAAATAATAAGATAAATAAGAATTTAGCTTTCTAAATGTCGAGATTTGATACATCGATTTCTCC
>CAMYPN010000068.1 GCA_947292085.1 uncultured Gardnerella sp.
AAGCAGGCTTTTTAAATAATCTTATTAATTAGATTATCAGATTTCACACGCCGAAAGCGTAGGTCTTCGTATCAGTCAAGTTGTTATTCTGATCGTAAGCTTCAAAATGCGTCCAGTAAATTCCTGGGTGTGGATACCAAGATGCCCACGGTCCATCAAAACTTGCAACCCACTGCTTAGCGTTGTAATCGTAGATCTTAATCTTAGTATAACCTTTAGGATTATTAGTCACAGCACCAAGAAGAACATGATTACCCTGCCATGCAGCATAAGTTCCAGAAACAACAGTGCTATTATTAACCATGTAATGGAAAGCAATTGTCTTTTCTAAGATAACCTGACCGGTTGAAGGATCACGAACTTCGCAATGAAGCCAATAATCACCAGGATTGGTTACCCAAGAAGACCAGTTTCCTGTGCTCCAATCAGAAATAGTAGCCCACTCGTTAGTTTTCAAATTATATGAAAGCCAGCGATACTCAAGCTGCTTGTCGGTGTAAGCATTTGCACCAACGGCAATATCGTTATCGCGAACAATCCAAGCAAAATCAAGACGTTTTGGCGTAGATCCACTCTGTGGATAATCTGTATCGCCAACCTGGGTTGACAAAGTTAAAGCGCACACACTTCCGTAAGAAGTACCTGCTCCTTCACCATATCCGAAGGAAATATTCTCTGGATTCAAAATCTGATAAAGATGAGCGTTGTCAATATTTGCAACACCATTGGCGTCATGTAATGCTTTTTCCTCATTGGCGCTCCAATCGTTCATTGCTTCTTCAGCAGATTGTCCCCAAGCAAGGTTTTCACCCCAAGCCTTACGGCCTTCATAATTTGGATCACTTACACCATCTGCAGCAAAATGTCCAACTTTGCCATGCGCAATAGTCTCTGCTACACGACGATAAGCGTCCTCTTCATTAGCACGATCATAACGAATACCGTTTATGTACTGTTCCTTAGTAAGACCCTTAGAAGAGACATAATCAGCAAGAGGCATACCATTCATAAGAGTGGTACCATCTTCATAATACTTTGAACGCAAATTACGAATTTCATTTAAAATATAGCTTGCAAGCTGCGGATTTTTAATTTGCCAATTAGTGTTTACATTTGCAACACTATTATTTTCTACAGTAAACGAAGCGTTAGCAGAGCCTGCAGTAGGTATAATCATTGCTACACATGCGATAGCAGATGCTGCAACTGTTAGGCACTTCTTTGCAGAAAACTTATGCATCTTATGCCACATAAACGTAGTCCTCTCCATAAGCGATTTACAACTACTTTTTAGTAATTTTTGATTCATAAAAGATCAACAATAAGTGAACTTAAGTTTTACTTACGTATGTATGTAAAAACAAAAACTACCTTCGCTAAGTATATCAATCTACGCATATTTTCAAATAACAAAATTTGCGATTAAATATCCTTTTTTATTAATTTTGTCAATAGTTTATAAGCATTGTGGATAAAACCTAGGCTGTATCCACAATGAAAGATTTTTATAGCATAATCATTGCGAAAAGTTCATAGTTGTTATCACTGCGGTATTTCCTAGTAGCTGCGATGCTCAGGGACTACGATGGCTCTGTATTTCGGGGCTGAAATAACCGCAGTCCAAACGTGAAAGGACATATTATGGTACAACAACAGTCCACGGTGACTATAAGCGGATATGTAGGAGCTGAACCAATTAGTTTTGGACACAGCAATAATCCGCCAGCCTGCTCACTTAGAATTGCATGCACACCATCGTACTACTTAGCAAGCGAACAACAGTGGCGTAATAAACCTACTACATGGATGACCGTTAAAGCCTATCGTGGGCTTGCTAACAACGTATTACGTAGCGTACATAAAGGTGACGCAATAGTAGTATGCGGAAATCTAAATACCGAAACGTGGAGCAAGGACGGAAACGACCACAATAGAGTAATTTTAGAAGCTTCCGTAATTGGACATGATTTGAATCGCGGCACTACTAAATTTGTGAAACACTCAACAAACAACACAAGTAACTCGAGTGGCACAAGTAGCGCAAGCAGCGATAACTCACAAGCTAACCATGAGAATTATGAAGATGACGAAAATTATGAAGATTTTGGAGGTGATGTGGATATGTAATTTTGTAAAATAAAATATAAAATTTATAATTTTATATTTTATTATTTTATTATTTTGTTATTTCCACTTATTTTTTTTAATTTGCCGCCAAGAACAATGCTATTAGTAGTATCAATACGCGTTACGATACGAAAATAGCAAAATTCCTGGCGGCAAGTTTTAATTTATAAGCACTTACGCAAGCAGAACGTTACGCAAGCAAAACGTTACGCAAGCAAAGCGTTTACGCGCTCAGCAATGCGGCTAGCAGCAGCATCAACTGGAACTGCTTCAACGTTTGAACCGTCTCGATCGCGGATTTCAATCGTTCCATTGTTCACAGTATCGCGGCCAGCTACAGCGATCAGCGGAACGCCAACAAGCTCAGCATCCTTGAACTTTACGCCTGGAGAAACCTTTGGACGATCGTCGAATATTACTTCAATTCCCTGCTGACTAAGCTCTTCAACCACCTTTTCAGCAGCATCGAAAGCAACCTGATCCTTGCCAGTAGCAACAACGTGAACTTGAGCTGGAGCAATTGCCATTGGCCATGCAAGACCAGCGTCGTCGTGATGCGTTTCTGCCAAGCATGCAATCACACGGCTAACGCCAATACCGTAGCAGCCCATCCAAACTGGTACAGCTTTACCGTTTTCGTTAAGAACGCTTA